>CALEGD010000080.1 GCA_937877075.1 uncultured Acholeplasmatales bacterium | reverse complement strand
GGGCAAACTTGATAACTATAGAAGACTTAAAAAATATCAAAAGTGTAACTAATCAAAAAATGAATTTAATGAAGCAAAAAAACCATTTCAGGATCATAGTTGGAATGGCTACTTGTGGTATAACTGCCGGTGCTAAAGAAGTTTATGATACTTTAGTACATGAAGTTAGCATCTGCGGTTTGAAAAATGTAGAAATTGTTCAAGTTGGATGTATAGGCGAATGTGCTTTAGAGCCTATAGTGGAGATATATAATTCACATGGAACAAGAACAACTTATTGCAAAGTTAAGCCTAATGATGTAGAAAGATTAATCAATCGACATATATTAAAAGGATTTGTTGTTGAAGACTTGCTATTAGTTAAATACAAGAAAGCAGGTGAATTACAATGATTCGTCTACAGGTTGTAGTATGTGAAGGTTATGAGTGTTTAAAGTCTTATTCAATTTCTATAAAAGAAGAATTCGAAAAAAAGATTAAGTTTTATGGTTTGGAAAAAAACATAAGTGTTTTTGAAAACTCTTGTTTTGGTTTGTGTGATAAGGGTCCAGTTGTTGTTATTTATCCTGATTGTACATTGTATGCATCTTTAAAGGTAGAAGATGTAGATGAAATTTGCAGGGAGCATCTAATCAAGGGGAAGGTTGTAAGTAGATTAAACTATACAGATATAACCCCAGAAGATGAACAAAAAATAATCCAATATCAAGAATCGAACTTTTATGTAAAACAAGTACGTCGAGTGTTAAGAAATAGCGGATTAATTAATCCAATGGATATTAATGAATATATTGCTAGAAATGGTTATTTTGGTGTTCATAAGGCTCTAACAACGATGACACCCGATGATGTAATTAATGAAGTTGAAAAATCAGGTTTGCGCGGTCGTGGTGGTGGTGGCTTCCCTACTGGTTTGAAATGGAAATATGCTAGATTAAATAAAAGCGATATTAAGTATCTTATTTGCAATGCTGACGAGGGAGACCCAGGTGCATTCATGGATAGGGCTGTCTTAGAAGGCGATCCTCATTCTATTATCGAAGCTATGATTATTGGTGGCTATGCCATAGGTGCAACTCAAGGTTATATCTATGTTAGAACAGAATATCCATTAGCTGTTGAGAGAATTAACCATGCTATCAAACAAGCCTATGAATATGAGTTGTTAGGTAATGATATTTTTGGAAGTGGTTTTTCATTTAATCTTGAGACACGTCTTGGTGCTGGTGCTTTTGTCTGTGGTGAAGAAACTGCATTAATTGCTTCAATTGAAGGAGAAAGAGGTATGCCCAGAAATAAACCTCCTTATCCAGCTGAATCAGGTTTGTGGAACAAACCCACTATCATCAATAATGTAGAAACTTTCTCAAATATTCCTCAAATTATATTTAAAGGTGCAGACTGGTTTGCATCAATTGGTACAAAAAAAGCGACAGGCACCAAAGTATTTGCTCTTGGTGGGAAAATTAATAATACTGGCTTAATAGAAATCCCAATGGGAACAAAGTTAAGAGAAGTAATATTTAATATTGGTGGAGGAATTCCTAACGGTAAGAAATTCAAAGCTGTTCAAACCGGAGGTCCAAGTGGAGGTTGTTTAACAGAAGAACATTTGGACACACCAATTGATTATGATAATTTAATTCAATTGGGGTCAATGATGGGGTCTGGTGGAATGATTGTTATGGATGAGGATAACTGTATGGTCGATGTAGCCAGATTCTATCTAGAATTTACAGTTGAAGAATCATGTGGTAAATGTACACCTTGCCGTGAAGGTACAAAAAGAATGCTAGAACTTTTAGAAAAAATCACTAGAGGAGAAGGTAATTTAGCTGATATAGATACCCTAACAAGTTTAGCTTATTCGATAAAAGATTCAGCTTTGTGTGGATTAGGACAAACTGCTCCAAATCCAGTTCTATCTACTTTAAAGAATTTTAAAGAAGAGTATATAGCTCATGTTGTTGATAAAAAATGTCCTGCAGGAGTATGTAAGTCTTTAATTAGATATTATATAACTGAAGATTGTATTGGATGTGGAAAATGTAGTAAAAATTGTCCAGCTGATGCAATAAATGGAAAAATTAAAGAAGTTCATACAATTAATAAAGATACATGTATTAAATGTGGTGCTTGTGCAATGGTTTGCCCAACACATGCAATTATTACAGCTTAGGAGGTATCTATGAATGAAGTGAAAATAACAATTGATGGTACAACTATTAATGTTCCAAGTAATATTACTATTATGGAAGCTGCAAATATGATGGATATTTATATCCCAAGACTATGTTTCTTAAAGGATATTAATGAAACTTCAGCTTGTAGAATTTGTGTAGTTGAAGTCGAAGGAGTTCCTTCACTACAAAATTCTTGTACTGTGAAAGTAAAAGATGGAATGGTTGTAAAAACAAAAACAAAAAGAATTAGGAATTCGATAATAAACAATCTCGAATTACTTGCAGCAAATCATCATTTTGAGTGTTGGCGCTGTACTAGAGAACGAAATTGTGAATTTTTAAATCTTTTAAGAAAATACAATATTGCTAATGAAATGGGCGAAGATGATAATTACAAGAGAAAAGATCAAGTATTAAATATAACAGATTCAATGATTATTAATAGTTTCAAATGTTTGAACTGTGGTCGTTGTATTTCAGCTTGTAAGAAGTATTCTGGTTTAGAAATTCTAAATTTTAATAATCGTGGTTTTAATACCTATATAGGTCCAGCATCTAATCATAATATGGATGATTCGGGGTGTATATATTGTGGTAAATGTATCCAGTCTTGCCCAGTAGGGGCTCTTCAAGAAATGGATAATACAGATCAAGTTTTAGAGTTGCTTGAAGATAAAGAATATTATACTGTTGCTCAGGTTGCTCCTGCTGTTAGAGTTGCATTAGGAGAAGAGTTTGGGTTTGAAATTGGTACAAATGTAGAGAGAAAAACTTATCAAGCATTAAGTTTGTTAGGATTTGATGATATAACTGATACGAATTTTGCTGCAGATGTTACTATTTTAGAAGAAGGAACAGAATTAATAGAACGACTTAAGAAAGCGAAAAATAATGAAGATGTAGCCCTTCCTTTATTTACTTCCTGCTCTCCAGGTTGGATCCGTTATATAGAAACATATTATCCAGAATTTATTGGAAACTTATCAACTTGTAAATCACCACAACAAATGCAAGGAGCTTTGATAAAACATTATTATTCTAAGAAAATCGGAATCGATAAAGATAAAATTAGAGTAGTAGCAATCATGCCTTGTATTGCAAAAAAACATGAAGCTAATTTACCAAATATGGAAGTAAATGGAATGCGTGATGTTGATTATGTATTAACTACTAGAGAACTAGCAAGATTAATTAAACGTTGTAATATTGATTTTCCAAGGCTAAAAGATTATTTTCCAAACAGTGCTTTAGCTGAATATACTGGTGCAGGTGTTATCTTTGGAGCAACTGGCGGAGTGATGGAAGCAGCATTAAGAACTGTAAAAGAAATAATGGAAAAAAAGGAAAGCAAAGTAGTAGATCTTAATGAACTTAGAAGTGTTGAAGATAATATTAAAGAAGCAACTATTAAGATAAATGACAAGGAAGCCCTTGTTGCAGTTGTACATGGTGCAACAAACTTTCCTAAAATGCTTAAAAAAATAAGGGAGAATCCTGGTAAATATTTATTTGTTGAATTTATGGCTTGTATTGGTGGTTGTGTAAACGGTGGTGGTCAACCAATTGTTCAAGCACATATCCAAGATTCTATCAATGTTAGTAAATTAAGAGCAGATGCATTACATAAAATTGATGAATTTAAAGAAATAAGGAAATCACACAAAAATCCTGAAGTTGAAAACTTATATCTAGAATTTTTGAAAAAGCCAGGAAGTAAAGTTGCTCATCGTTTATTACATACACAATATAATAAAATTGATATTTACTCTAAGTGATTAATATGGGTAATATTGTGAAAAAAATAACTTTGTTAATGTTTATAATGATTGCACTAACTTTATTTGGATGCAATTCAACAAAATCGGAAAATAAAATTAAAGTACTTGTTCCAAGTGGTATCCCATTTGTAGCGGTAGGTGATTTAATTGACCAAAAAGATATTGTGATTGATTCCGTTATTGGTCCAGACTTATTAATTACAGGAATGATTTCAAAATCACATGATATTATTATTGCACCTTTAAATGTTGGAGCTAAGTTATATTTAAATGAATCATCTAATTATAAATTAGATTCGACTATCACTTTTGGTAATACATATATTGTTTCTAGAAAATCTAATACACTTAATACTATTGAAGATTTAAACGATAAAAATATCCTTGCATATGGTAAAAACTCCATACCGGATATATTATTAAAAAAAGCATTAGATTCTAATGAAATTAAAGCCGAAATATCTTATCAAGGAGGGATTGATCAGGTTATACCATTTTTCATTTGTAATCCTAAATATCCAGATGATGTATCATGTAACCCCCCAGATTATATCCTATGCGCTGAACCTTTGATTACCAAGCTTGAATTAGAATATAATATGGATTTAAATATTTTAGATTTACAAGCTGAAAGTGGTTCTAAATTAATTCCTCAGGCAGCAATATTCATTAATCCTGAAAGTGAGAATTTAAAAGAAATTAATATTATATTAAACTTAATAAAAGCTAATGTGGAATATTTAAATAATAATCCAAAGGAATATGCAAACAAAATTGTTAATAAACATAGTTATTTTAAAAACCTAGGTGTTAAAATAATTGAAAGTAGTATACCAAGAAGTAATATCAATTATCTTAATTTATCAGATAATATTGAAATATATGAAAATTTTTTCGAAATGCTTAATAATTATAATCCTAATTTATTAGGAGGAAAAATTCCAGATTCGGAATTTTACCGCTGATGATTAAAAATAATCTCTATATTTTATTAGGTATGATAATAATATTGATATTTTGGACAATTGGCAGTACAATGATTGATAATTCTTTAGTATTACCAGGTTTCGATGAAGTTTTACTTTCCTTAGGAGATATCTTAAGTAATTTATCAACATTTATATTAATCCTAAATACGATATTAAAATTGGTATTGATAATATTTGTATCACTAATAATTGCAATGGCTCTTGCAATCCTTTCATACATTTCTTCAAAATTTGAAAACTTTATAAAACCTATATTTGTGATTATTAAGACCATTCCTGTAATAGCAATTATTATCCTCTTGCTTATTGTTTTAGGAAATGATAAAAGTCCTTATATTATGACTATATTAGTTGTATTGCCAATTATTTATGAAGGATTGCTTGGAAGTTTAAAAAATATTGATAAAGAAATTATTGATGATGTTAAAACAGTAAGCAAAATAAATTTTAAAGTTATAATATACATCTATTTCCCATTAATTTTTAATTTCTTTTTTACAACTATAATCCAAACTTTTGGGATTGGGTTAAAAGTTATGGTAATGGGAGAATTTGTTGCACAGCCAAATAATTCAATAGGTTATATCTTACAGCTAGAAAGAAGTAATTTGAATACTTCAGCTCTTTTAGCTTGGTCAATTATTTTAATAATTATTGTTTTTGTTTTTGAAATGATAGTTGTAAAGTTATCAAAATATGTCGTAAAAACTTATTGATAGGCTACAATAATTAAAGAAAGTAAAAATTACTAATTTTAGAAATTTAATCAAATCATCATATAATAATATTGCTTGTCAACTGCCATATTAAAAAGTCGCTATTCACAGAAAGTGAATGGTGACTTTTAGGTCATACTCTATTTTTATATTAACTGGTGTTGAATATTGATGAAGACTTTAAAAAATATATTTTTAATAGTTTAAGATATTTAGTTCAAATGAGTAAATTTGGGGCAAACTTTTTAGTTTTAAAACTTGAGTTATGGACTACTTTTCATATTTATATGATATATACACTAAAAAGGGGATACTAAAAAATAAAATAGTTCAATATCAGATTTACTAAAAAGAATATGATATTTTTTCTTTCACAATATGTTTTCTTATGATAAAATGAATTTATGTTATATGTACGGAATCTAAGATTCCTTCTTTATGTATGCATGAATCTCAAAAAATTAGCTCTCCTACTAAATAAGAGAGCTAATAAAACAAATAATATGCAATATGTATAGAAGTTAGGCTGTCTAATTTTTATATTATATTATCAAAAAGCCTTAACTGTGAAGTTATTCACATTTTAAGGCTTTTCGTTTGTTTTTACGTTTTTAGAAATCCACTTTGTCGACGGTCTGACAAGTACATTTGTTGTACCTGTTTTTAACTGATATCTTTTACGGAATCTCTTTCAACAAGATTGGTTCTAATCTGTATTTTGAAATTTTTATTTTTGTTGTTTAAACAATCAATCATTATATTAAAAGCTTTTTTCGCATAATAATCTTTTTGTGGGCCAGCAGAAGTCAATTTTGGTAGCAGATTATCGCAAAGAGAGGTATTATCAAAACTAATGATTGATATATCTTCTGACACTTTTATTCCTCTTAAAGCTAAGGCAGTATACAGTCTTTGTGCAGCCGCATCACAATGGCAGATAAAGGCGGTCGGGAGCTCTTCTGGAAGAATTGCAGTCAGAATGGCAATATCTTCGTTTTTCTCTAAATTGATATTAATATGCCAAGCTTTGATTATTTCATAATTTTGCTCGGTTAAGGCTTTTTCATATCCGAAATATCGGTCAGCAATGGCTGCAGTTTTATTGATATTTCCAACAAAACCTATTTCCTTATGCCCCTTAGAGATTAGATACTTGGTTAGGGTATAAGATAGATGGTAATTATCAACATAAACATAATTGCTGTCAAAAAGGGGATTGTAATAATCGATAAAAACGATTGGTATATTTAGTTTCTCTGTAAACATGATGATTGATGAATCTATTTCACCCACAACAAACAATCCATCCGGTTTATAAAAAGAAATCACTTTATTCATTTTCTCGATTGTATTTTCTGGTTCGATAAAAGCGATTTGGAGAAGACTATTGGCTTTATTGCATTCAGCACTGATAAAATAAAAAATTGTTGAATAATATTGTTCTGATGGCGTCAAGAAGAAATCCTGACTGATGAAATAAAGAAACTTTTTGTTTTTAGCTTCGATTAAAGATGACTTATTAATATAGCCATTTGCTTTTGCATAGTCTTTTATCTTCGACCTCAGTTCCTCGCTGACGCCTTTTTTATCGTTTAATGCATTATACACAGCGACCTTACTTACCCCTACGGTCCTGGCAATTTTTTCTAAAGTTATTTTTTTCATTATTTACCTCATTCACTCTACAACTGTAGTTTATCATAACATTAAAATATTGTCAATTAATTAAAATTAAAAAATTAACTTGAAGTTAACTTTTTGTTATGCAAAAAAGTAAAAAAGTTAATGCACTTTGTTAAGTTATATGTTATAATAAACTCAGGAGAGATATATGAATAAAAAGTTTTGTATAATATTTATTAGTTTTTCATTAATTTTCTTCCTCGCCTCCTGTAAAACTTCACAGTTTTACGCTCAGGATTATGAGATAACCAAGAGAATTAATAAAGTTGATACCTTTCCGGATCTTCCGGTAAATTATTCTTATTTTAATTACGAAAGTATGGCAAAAGAATTAGATGCTTTAGTTTTTGGTTTTGCCAATTTGAAAGAAGCAAAAAACCCTAGCTATATTTCTTCGGATCAGAGTACCTGGAATCCTCTCGGTTTTTGGATTGATCAGGAAAGACAACCCTCAGAATATAATCCTTTAGTTACCGGTTACCTGAAAAGAACTTTTGGTTTCCCCACTTATGTCGGAGATAACCGGGTCTTAAGTTCAGGAATTGAAGCGATAACCACACTTTCGATGATTCTCGGCAGCAGTTATGCAGGAATTGATAAAAGCAATCAGAGTTTTGGAAATGATATTTATGATTTTGTGGAAATGACAATGAGTAATTATGACACTGGTAGTAAACTAGTTCATAATAAAGGCGCTCAAGGTCAGAGTTTCTGGTATGATATTTTCCCCCAAATTATTTTCGCAAGATTATATGATTTATATCGAGATACTCCATATATGAAAGAGATGGTTCTAAACGGAGCCGATGAATGGGTTGAAGCTCTACCTTATTTTCTAAAAGATGGAGAAATCAATTATGAATTTGTCGGATATAATGTAGTTTTAGAAGCACCAACCGTGGTCGGAAATCATATTGAACCACCAAATGGAGGTTTAGCTTTTCTCTTTTATTCAGCTTATGAAATTACTAAGGATGAGAAGTATTTAAAGGCTACTAAAGAAGTTCTTGATTATTTCCAAACTTATAATAAGAATCCTAATTATGAAGCCATGACTGATTATGCTCCTTATGTTGCCAGTATTTTGAATAGCAAATATGGTACTAATTATGATGTTGGGAAATTCCTTGACTTTGTCTTTGAATCCGACTCGGCGTTTAGAAGTGGCTGGTCGGTTATGAATGGTTCTTTTGGACCATATGCTGTTGACGGTCTTGTTGGTCAATCGAATGATTATGCTTTTGCGATGAATTCCTTTCATCTCGCAAGCGTTCTCGCTCCAATGGTGAAGTATGATAGTCGCTATGCATCAGCAATTGGGAAATATCTTTTGAATTTAGTAAATAATGCGAAAGTGTTTTTCCCTCAAAAACTAGAGTTATCTAATCAGAGCATGAAAAATTACTTAAGATTTGATTCAGCTGGAAGCATAATTTATGAAGGATTCCGAAACAATTATAACGGCCAAAACGGATATGCAATGGGTGATGCCACAGCTATGTTCGGACAGCCATCAGATTTAAGTCTCTATAGTTCTGCTTTAATGGGAGTTTTAGGTGGAATAATAGAAGAAACGAATGTGGAGGGAATTTTAAAGGTTAATCTTAATAACACTGATAGTTACGGCCGTAACGATTATGAGAATTATCTCTTATATAATCCATATGAAGTTAGTAAAATCATTGAATTCACCTATGATGGGAAATATGATTTATATGATGCGGTAAATAAAAAAATGGTAGCCCGAAATGTCCAGGGAACAGTTAATGTAAATATACCAGCAAAAGGATCGAAAGGGTTGGTAGTGCTTCCTGCAAAAAGTGAAATAATCAATGATGGACATTATGTGATGGTTAACGATTTGGTTATTGCGGAATACAAAGCATCAGTTAACATTCCCGATATCCATTCCCGTCAAGAATTGACTTCAAATAGCATACTTAATATTGAATATTTTGCTCCTCGCAAAGATGAAGTTAGCACGATGAAAATATATTTTGATGATATTTTAGCCTATGATGGTCGTCCACTATCGGAATTCAGTTATGACAAATCGATCCTACCTGATACCGATTATACTTTGAAAATTGAAATCACTACGAAAAACGGTTTAACAGATTATGTTACAAAAAGGGTAGTCTGCCGATAGGAGAAGTTATGAAGAAGATATATATAATTTTAATCTTGATATTATCTTTCGGGATTTTTAGTGCCTGTGATGGTGATGATCCAGATAATAGCCATGAAAATGAAAATCCAGTTGGCTGGAACGGAAAAAATGTCACCTACACGGCTGAGGATATCCGTAAGTTCGGAAGTGCAACTCCGGCTGGAACTGCAAATTATAATACCAACGATGATACGGTTTCCATTTGGAATATCGATGCTAGTTTAGACAATTACGGTGGTGTTCAAACACCGAGTCTATCTTTGGATTTTTCAAAGGCTGTAATCTTTAAAATGGAAGTTCTTAGTAGTTATACTCAGTACATTGTGAAACTGGCTGTAGAAGGCGAGAGTGAGTATTACTACGTCTTATCCGATGAGGGAAAAACCGGTACAATATCTGTGAATGTTGTTGATGCGATGTTGTCTGATAAATATCGTATAAAAAATACTCAACCCGATCCCGGCTATCAAAACGGTTGGAAATATGATGGTGAAAAGAAGAACTGCAGTTTTCATATTCTAGCTAAAGGCCCAGATGGTGAAAAACAAACGGCAGAGTTAGTCTTGAAGAGCATTTCTATCTTTAATGATCAGCCCGCAGTTACCGAAGTACAGATTGTATCTGATCAGATACAGGATAATAGAATCGAAGCTTTAAAGGGAAGTGAGCCTATTTTGCTTTCAGCAACTATCACTCCTGATGTAACTAACAAAAATATCCTTTGGTCAAGTGCTGATGAGAACATCGCTAAAGTAAACGCAGATGGTAGTTTAGAGTTTGTCGCTGTTGGTGAAACTTACATTAATGCCATCTCGGAACTTGACCAAAGTAAGAGCGCAAAAATATTGGTAAATGTAAAAAGTGGCTATGAAAATCCTCTACTATTAGCAGAAAAAATCAATTCTTTAAAATATGCTGGAAATTCCGCTGATATTGAGATTTTTACGGATTTGTTTAATACTACTTGGGCAGAAGATGCGGCAATGTCTCAGAGTTTGAGTCTTTCTTCAAAAAAAGCCTTGGACTTTAGACTAAGTGGCAATCAACTCAGAATTGATAATTATTTCACTAAAGAAACTGAAGAATTAGTGAATGAAGCGAATAACAATAGCGATCTTAACCAAGCCTTTACTAATCTTTCGCTTGGTTATGGCAATGCCCAAGTGTTTAGGAATATCGGTGGAAAACTGTACAAAGAAAATTATTCTGCAAGTTTAAAAGTTTGCTATGCTACTTTTAATGGCTCTTGGGAAAAAATACCAACCTATAAAGAAGAAGCAATCGTAATCTGGGATAATGGCGATATCAAGAAATATGAAATTGAAGTTGTTGCTACAAACTTGATAGCATCATTCACTGGACCTGATTTTATTGATTCCAATCAATGGACGATACCTGATCGGACTAAACAAAGTCTTGATCCGGTTGTTCACAGTTTAAGTCCAGCGCGTTTTGAACTTTCTTCAAATACTGTTATCATTACTCAGAACAAATATCCAGAAGCAAAATATTGTTTCGGCGGAATTGTTAGCAATATTCTTAGCGCAGAAAAAGAAGTGGAAATTATTATTGATGTTATTAGCCTAAATAAAATGAATGATTTCGTTAAAACAATGTGGGAAATAAAAGTACTGTATTATGATGAAAGTAAGAACATAATCAGTTCGAACCCTTTGAAAGTTGAATCCGGAAATACAACAGGACTGAAAACCGTTAAATTTACTCCTGCTTATGATAATTTCCGTATTTACTTAGTTGTTAACGGAAGTGATATCGGTGCACAGTTTAGTGATGCACAAATGCAAATCAGAAGTCTTAAAATACATGAAATTAATTAAGGGTGAATTATGAAAAAAATGTTGCTTATTGAACCTAAAAATCTAGAACCTTCCAGAAAAGACTTTGAAGTAATTGGTGTTTTTAATCCAGGAATCGTTAAATTTAATGATGAATATCTAATGATTGCCAGGGTTGCGGAACGGGTAAAACAGGATGATCCTGAACATTATCTTGTCCCGCATTATGTCCATGGTAAAGGCATGCAGATTATCAAATTGCCGAAGAATAGTCCGGATTATGACTATTCCGACAGCAGAATTATTAAAAATCATCAGAAGAATTATCTGACTTCCATTTCACATTTTCGAATCGTTAGAAGTAAAGATGGCTTGAATTTTGATTTTTCTAACAATGAATTTATAATGCCAAGTGGAATCTATGAAGAATATGGAATTGAAGATCCTAGAATTACCCAAATTGAAGATAAATATTATATTACCTATTCTGCTGTAAGTAGTTGTGGTATTAATGTAAGTCTTAAAGTCACTAAAGACTTTATCAACTTCACTCAATTTGGAAATATCCTCCATTCTGATAATAAAGACTGTGTTATCTTTCCTGAGAAGATTAATGACAAATATTATGCTCTTCATCGTCCCAGCATCTCGCAATTCGGTAAATTGGATATATGGACAGCAGAAAGTAATAATCTTATTAACTGGGGAAATCACAAAATTATGCTTGATGCTAGAGTTACTTATACCGAAAGCAGCCGGGTTGGATCCGGTGCAGTGCCTATTCTAACCGATAGAGGCTGGCTTGAAATCTATCATAGTGCGGATATTCATGACCATTATCACTTAACCGCCATGTTACTTGATAAAGACGATCCAAATAAAATCCTAATGAAAAGCAAACAGGTCTTAATCCAACCGACTGAAGACTATGAGAGAAATGGTTTTGTAAAAGATGTCGTTTTTAGCTGCGGGCTAATTAAAGAAGAAGACGAAATAATTATCTACTATGGAGTTTGTGATGAAAGAATTGCTTGCGCAAAGTTAACAATCGATGAAATCTGGGAAAATATGGAGGTCTTATAATGCCTGCAAAAAAGAAAATTTTTAGTTTCTTTCTGTTTATCCTGCTTTTTGTCATGAGTGCCTGTACTGGTAAAAAAGCTGGCCTGAAAATTGCCTTGGACATTGAAGATGAAAATCGTTATACGGAATTGTTTGAATATTTTACTGAAACAACCGGTATCGAGATTTCCGCTACTTATGGTGAGGATATTAGTAAATTAATCGGAACCAAGAATGAACCAGATATTATTAAAACCAGCACAGTTGTTGTTCAGTCTATGAAAGATAGTTTACTGAATTTAAATGAATTTATTGAATCATCAGATGTTGATACCGATAATTATATCACCTCTATTATTCAAGCGCTAACAATCGAAGATAAAGTCTATGCTCTTCCTACTTCAATCAATACCTCCCTTCTTTATTACAATAAGAGCTTATTTGCTGCCTCAGCTGATGAATTAAGAGCGGCATTTAGTCTTCTTCCGGAAGAAGACGTATATCCAAGGGAAGATTGGACCTATGCAGATTATCAGAAAGCAGGCGTGATTCTTTCAAAATACACACTTGATTCTGAAAATAAACGAGTCTATACCCATTTCGGAGCCGAAACACAGTTGAATTGGTGGGGTGAATGGCTAGTATATGTTAATCAAATGGGCGGTTCTTTTTATGAATCAGGTACCAACAATCGGGTTTCAGCTTTAAACAGTCCTGAGTGTTTAGCAGCAACTGAGTTTTTCATTGAAAAATCACGAGGAGATGCCGAACATAAATTTGCTCCCGATGCAATTGAAGCTGCATCATCATTTTCTTTCTTAAATGGAAATGTAGCCATGATATTCGGCGGTCATATGGGAGACTGGTTTAGTTATGATCTTTTAGGTCTAGATTGGGGTATACAGGTTTTACCAACACCAGTTGGAAAGAGTGATGCCCGCGGTGGTGAAATCTCTGCGGATGCTTTCGGGATATCCGTAAGAAGCAAAAAGGCTCAAGAAGCCTTTCAGTTTTTGAAACTTATAGCCGGAGAAGAAGGAGCCAAACAGATGTACAAATACGGTAAAATCGGGGCTCTAAAAAATATGGCTGATTTAATTAAAAGCTTGCCGGAAGAATCAAATCTGGATATTGAGGTTGTCTTTAAAGCTGTAGAGAAAGCTATTACTCTTCCAAGTGAAAAGGATTTTTCAAAAGTCTGTCGAGAAATGGTCATGTCAGAAATTTATAAACTTATGTTTACAGGTCGCGGCTCTGAAACAGACACGCAGTTAGTTTTGAATCGCATCAAGGTTAATGTTGATAAATATTACCGTGGTTTATATAATTAGGAGTAATGATGAAGAATTTTAAAAGAATGTTTCATAAAGAATATAAATATTTCCTAATGTTCGGAAGTATTGCCTTTATCGGATTTCTGTTGTTTTATCTTTATCCGATTATTAGAACATTATTATTAAGTTTTACAGATAAAACCGTATTTTCCCCTCAGAGTAATTTTATTAAATTGGAAAATTATATTTATGCTTTGACTAAAGATGATTTATTTTTTAAGTCCATGAAACAAAGTTTCATCTTTGCATTTTTCAGCGGAATCTTTGTTTTAATAACCTCTTTAATACTGGCAATGCTTTTAAACTCCAAGGTTAAATTTATTGGAGTATTTAGAACCATATATTTTATCCCTTTTATTATTCCTAGCTTTGCTATCGGTGCGGTTTATAAAAATTTATTCAATCCGACGACAGGAATGATCAACAAAATGTTGGGGTTTATCGGTATTGAAAACGTGCCTCTATGGCATATCTCACCTTCTTCAGCTTTGGTAACGATGATAATAATTAGTTCGATGGGCTTCGGGGTAAAAATGCTGGTTTTTCTGGCAGCTCTTCAAGGAATTCCGAAACCTTTGTATGAATTCGCGGATTTGGAAGGGGCATCGAAAACAAAACAGTTTTTTAAAATTACTTTGCCGTTAATTTCACCAATGGTTTTCTTTAATATCATTATGATTACTATTGATGGTTTGAAATCTTTCAATCTGGCTTTTGTAATGGGAAACGGGCAGGGCTGGCCTTCCAATTCAACATTGCTGTTTCCAATCTATATGTTTATGACAGCTTTTAATATGCCTTTCCGCTTAGGTTATGCAGCAGCTATGGCCTGGATTTTCTTCTTGATTATACTGGCTTTAACAGGAATGCATTTCTTCCTTTCAAGATTTTATGTTGAAAAGGATTTGAATTAAGATGGAGGCTACTATGAAAAGAGTAAATAGGAGAAAAAGCAAGTTTCTGACCTATGTGCTGCTCGTATTCTTTGCAATTATTGCTTTGCTTCCTTTATATTATTTAGTTATAACCGCATTTAAAAGTTTAGAAGAAGCTTCAACGAAAGCCACCATGTGGCCACAGTCATTTGCACTTTTTGAAAATATAAGTTTTGTCCTACATCATCCTGATTATAATGTCAGCATGATGTTTATTAAAACCATGTTTGTTTTCCTACTGAAAACAGCAGGAACACTTCTTACTTGTTCGATAGTTGCCTACGGGTTTGCAATGTATAAGTTTCCTGGGAAAAATATTATCTTTTTCATTCTACTAAGTACAATGATGATCCCCGGTGAACTTTTGGGTATCCCAATTTATGAGTTTTTTGTGAATACCGGTTTAAAGGAAATTGCCTATATCCCCCTTTGGCTTTCTTCCTGGTTTGCAACTGATGTGTTCGTAATCTTTATGTTCAAACAATTTTTTATGAATACTCCTAAGCCATTAATTGATGCAGCACGGATGGATGGAGCCAGTGAAATCCAGATTTTCTTTAAGGTGGTTGCTCCAATTCATAAGCCAGTTTTTGTGACCGTAATTCTATTATATTTTATCGGTACGTATAACGATTTATATGGCCCTGCCTTGTACATTACTCGTCAAAGCGATTGGCTAATGGCAAACAGTATCAGTATCTTTGAAAATCTTTATCGAAGTGGTTCAAGTTCTTATCTTGTACCTTGGAATTATGTATCAGTTGCCTGTTTAATTGCAATGATACCGGAAGTTATTATGTTCAGTTTTATGCAAAAACAATTTATGGAAAGCGTATCTGGAGTAGGTATAAAAGGATGAAATTAAAATATGTAAACAAACCCATATCCATAACGGAATTATTAGAAGAACACAGAGCAAATCCGCAAATCTTAAGTACTAGGAAACTAAAATTTCTTGGTGTTAATGGTTTTGATGTTTATAATATCTGTCAGGCATTTGTGCTTGATAAGAAAACTTATCTCGCTGGAAGAGTGGAACAAAGAAATAGTGAAATATCCAGCCTAAGAATATTTGAAAAAGTAAGTGAGGATACTTACCAAAAAACACCGGTATCCTTAGCGATGATGCAGGATCCTTGTATGTGTATGATTGATGATGAGATTATTATTGGTGGAACGGAGATTTTTGCAGATGAAACTGGAAGAATCAATTCTTGGAACACTTCCTTCTATCGGGGGAGGAATTTATCCAGTCTGGAAAAGTTTGCCTCAGCTCCAGCCAAAATGAAGGATGTTAGAATTGCGAAAGGAAATGAGATTTTTGTCTTCAGTCGACCTCAGGGTGGAAAAGCAAAAGGCGGAAGAATTGGTTTCACAACCTGTACAAAATTAGAGGAAATTAATGAAGAATTAATAAATAATGCCCCCCTCTTACACGAACAGTTTACTGATGAATGCTGGGGTGGAGTAAATCAGATTCATATTTTAAAAAACAATCTTTTAGGGATTGTTGGGCATATTGCCATCATGAGTGCTGGTGATGTCAGACATTATTACGGAATGGTATTCTGTTTTAATCCAAAAACCAGACAAAGCACAAAGGTAAAGATTATCTGCGAAAGAAAAGATTTTGAAAACGGCGCTACAAAGCGTGAAGATCTGAAAGATGTGGTCTTTCTGGGTGGCTTATGCCGTAATAATGATCAAACTGCCACTTTATATACGGGATTATCTGATGCTGAAGCGCATCTGGCAGTGGTAAATGATCCTTTTCTTGAATATGAAAAAAGTGATGCCGATGAAAACTAAAATACATATCCTGCTTATATTATTAATGCTAATCTTAGGATTAAGCGGATGCGGATCTAAGATTGAAGTGAAATCTGAAAACAATGTCTTTAGTTTTTCAAAATTAAATGACCTTATTTATGAATTGAATATTCCTGATGGTGAGTTTTCGCATCTTGAAGGGAATAATATCAGTGATGGCGATTATCTCTTAATTGATGATAAATTAATCATCAAAAAAGCCTATTTAACGACCCTTAATCCTGGTGAATATGAATATTCAGTAGTAACTACCATCGGTAAAAAGAATATCGAGGTGAAGATTGCGGATGAAAACCAAAAATATCAGTTGATTAATGGTGATTTTGAAACCGGAGATTTGTTTGGCTGGTCTGTTTTCACAATCTTTAAAGGTGAAGACAATATTCAAAGTTTCGTCGAAGAAGGAATCAAAGAAAACACAACTTTCTTTACATTCGAAGTTCCTTATAATGGCGATGGAAAATACGTTTATGGGCTTGATGACCGAGATGGTCTCAATAAAGACCGTTGGAATGAAAGAATGGGAATGATGCGCTCAAGTGTTTTTGAATTAGGTGGAAGCGGCTTTATATCCTTTAAATTAGGCGGTGCTAAAAATCAGGATTTAAGCTATATTTCTATCCGAGATGCAAAGACGGATTACGAATTGGCCCGTTTTTCAAATCCAAAATTCAATACTACGAACTTTACAATCGATCCAGAAAATTATTATGAAGCTAATCTAGTTTTATATAAAGCCGACTTAAAACAATATCTTGGTCAAAGCCTTTATCTTGAAATCTGTGATTTTGGAGGTCGGGATTGGGATCTTTTAACGTTCGATAGTTTTATAACTTACCATCCTAGTGAACCTTTAGGAGAACTAGCCGTAGATATTAAACCAGAGTTCAGTCAGTCTTATATTACCAATCAAATACCGAACGGTGATTTCAGTCAAAATTTAGATTTCTGGACTGTTTCGAATGCTATGGCGTGGGAGAATAATCTAGCTTTTTATACCGATAATGGCGTTTTGAAAAGTAATGTTAACGGTGATGAAGCTCGCGGACTAGTTCGTTCCTCATTATTCAGAATTGACGGAAGCGGTATCATTAGTTTTGAAATCGGTGCTGCAAAAGGCGCAAGGTATGACAAAGACACTTATATTTCTATTCGGGAAGAAAAAACTAATCGAGAAATTCTCCGAATTGCAAATACAAGAAATAATGGCTCAGATTTAATTAAATACTATGTTGATTTATCCGAACACATGGGTAAAAATGTTTATCTAGAAATTGTGGACAATGCCCGTAACAGTTATGATGCGATTTTTGTTGCAAACATCATTACTTATTATGCGGTAAAACCAGAATATGATTTTGGACAAGCTGGAATAAATTTAAATTATTAAGGAAAGGAAAAGTATGAAAAAATCTGTTACGATTTTCTTCTTATTATTGGCAATGGTGGTCTTTATCGGTTGTGATGAAGAAATCATCATTGAAGATCCAGTTATTATGGTCGACGAAAACTTTGTACAAGGTTCTGAAGACTTTGTTATTGATGTTTACTTAAAAGGAAATGAATTCGTTGGAATTCTAGGTAATAATATCACCGCTGAAGATTATTTGTTTAATAATAATACTCTGACGATTAGAAGTACTTATCTAAATAGTCTATCGGCTGGAGAACATTCTTTCACATTTAAAACTAAAGAAAAAGAAATTAGTTTTATTGTGGAGATAGAACTCTCAGCATCAGTTCCAGAGATAAGCTTTGAAAATAATATTTACAATTTAGGTGTTGATAGTTCCTTAAAAGCAACAGTTGATTTAAATAATTCTGATTTAGTAACGGTTATGATCAACTCCGTTATTTTAGGGGTTGACTCTTATACTCTACTAGAAAATGAATTAACTATAGAGTCTGAGGCTTTGGATGAATTAAATCCAAGTGTTGAAAATGAACTAAAAGTGACCACTGAATTTGGTAGTGCGGTTGCCGACTTTGTCATTAATGATGTTCCTATTATCAATGACAAAGAAGATTTTATTAAACTTCCCGGTGAAGAAATTACTAACCAAGATTTTAAAGCCTTGGTTGTTGATACAGTGGGGAGTTTGAACTATCAATATACTTTAAAATCAGGAGATGGGGTTCTAAATGACAATCTTGATGGTAGTTTTAATTATACTCCTAATACCATTCTTCCAAATGAAGTCATTATTACTTTTACAGTCACTGACAGTTATAATCAAACTACATCAAAAGATGTAATACTAACCTATAAAACTGTTAATCCAAAACTAGCTAATCAAAACTATACTATCAATCAGCAGGAAGATTTAGAGATAATTGTTAATTTGCTTGGCAATGAAGTCATTAACTTCGAGGTTGATTTTGTAAACTTAACTGGAAATGGCATTACCGTTAATAATTATTCTTATGCTGATTCTCTCTTGACAATATCTAAAGAC
This sequence comes from uncultured Acholeplasmatales bacterium, assembly GCA_937877075.1. Classification (GTDB taxonomy): domain Bacteria; phylum Bacillota_I; class Bacilli_A; order ML615J-28; family CAG-698; genus DTU067. The sequence continues at coordinate 28,585 of CALEGD010000080.1, read as the reverse complement.
TTCTTGAATAGTTTAAGTTTAGGGGCTAAAACCTTTACTCTTAAGACTACAGCAGGAGAATGCAATTTTGAAATACTTATCGCTGATAATCCAGAAATTACTTTACAGAGCACTGATAATGTAATCAATGAAGATTTTGTTGAGGATTTGCTTTATACTATTAATCTAAAAGATGCTATCTTTACCGGTTTATATTTAGGTGATGAACAACTTAGTGAAGGTCGAGATTTCAGTTTGGAAGGTAATAACCTTACCTTAAACGGAAATTATATTAGTTATTTAAGCTATGGTCCTAATACTTTGACTCTAAAATCTGAATATGGACAAGTGGATTTTGTGGTTATCTTCAATGATCAGCCAATAATTCAAGAAAAAACTGATTTTATTAAACTACCTGGTGAGATAATTTCTCATGAAGATTTCCGTGCCTTGGTAAATAACCAATATGGAGCTTTGACTTATTTATATGAAAAACAAAGCGGTAATGGTCTTTTAACAAATAATCCAGATGGAACCTTTGATTTTGATCCTGAGGGAGTTTTTGCTGGTGAAGTTGTTATTCGTTTAACTGTGACAGATGAATATGGCATTCAAACCTCTTTAGACATAATCCTAACTTATAAGGCCGTTAATCCTTATATCTATGATGCTGATGGCAACAAAATCGTTGATAAAGCTAGTGCTTTCACTGATGTTGTGATGACTGTTGATACCTATGGCATAGAGGATAGTTCACTATATTTTGAAATGACCGATATTACTTTAGATGAAATTAGTATTGGATCTGAAAACTATATTTTAAAAACTGATGGCAATAATCGTTTATTCTCTGTAAAAGCTGAATATCTAAACAGTTTGGAAGTAGGGGTTTACACCTTTGTTTTACATACCCAAGCTGGTGCTAGTGAGTTCATTATTGAAGTTATAGATACGAGACCAATAAGTGTTGATCAGAATTCATTTGCCTATATAGTAGGCGTAGATGGTAGCGATTTAGTTGTACACATTACACCATATAATAATACTGTCACCCCGTCAAGTTTTACCATTTCGGGAATTGAATTTTTAGAAGGAACAAACTTTGTATTTGTTGATAATACTTTAACTATTCTTCATACATTTGTTGACAGTTTAACTCCTGGTATCTATAAGATTCGAATTAATGATCTTGAAATGATCACGGTATCAGTCAAAGAAGCTACGGCTCCAGAAATTGTTTCTAATAAAGATATCAATATTGAAAGAACAAATCTTACTGAAGATGTGATTGTCAATCTTTCTTTATATGGCTTAGATCTAGAAACAGTTTTATACCAAGATGATACTTTAGTGGATGCAGCTAATTATCTGATAACATCCGATACTTTAGTAATTTATACTACCTATCTTAGTAGTCTAAATTATGGTCCTATTAATTTCATTATTTCTAATAGTAATGGCGAAGATAGCTTCATCATTAATGTTTCCGATAAACCTTTGGCAAATACCGGCAGTCAAAATGTAACCAAATACACAAATGAAGGAATAACTAATGAGGCTTTCCGAGTAACACCTATCAGTCCATGGACTCTTGTTTCCTTTAACTTTATCGAAGTTGTTTATTATGATTATTCAGAAACTCCTGAAGGAAGCGAAAAGGTTGGTTTAGTATCTGTTGACAGCAAAGAAATAACTGGAGAATTTGGTAGAATCTATCTTAGTGATGAAACTAAGAGTTTCAGTGTGGAAAGAAACCCAGGTTGGTTCGGAACAATTATCTTTACTTATACAGCTACTGATTCAACAGGTGTAATAAGTGATAATATCATTATGGATATTGTCTATAAACAACTTGTTCCTATGGTTGCTGAAAAAGATGATAAATTATATTATAAAGCCCTTGGAACAACAGAAGGCGATATCGTTTATACAATAATCGAAGATTCTTACTCCTTCCCAGTATATAAACTTATGAACGATGAATATGAGTTAATAGGTGGAACAGATTATACTGTTCAGGAAAAGAGTGGATCTTACCGTTACTTTACAGTAAAAGCAACATACTTGAATACTTTAAGTTATGGTGAAAACATATTTACCTTATATACAGAAGGCGGAAGAGTTGATTTTATAATTACTGTAGTTGATAAGCTTTCAGCTTCAGTAAATGAAAATAATTTTGATAAGAATGCTCCAGCAGATGTTGAATTCAGTTTAAGTGGTTCTCCTCTAGTAATTTTAAGTAATAAAAATAATGGAGTTGAGCTTTTAACTGAAGATTACAGTTTCCAAGATGGTCTACTTACCATTAGAAGTTCATATTTGAATAATCAAAATTATGGAACAGTGAAATTAATCGTAAGCAATGGCTATGGTGAATCAGAATTATTTATCGAAGTTACTGACAGCAGGGAACCAATTCTTTTAACTACTGATGCTGTTTATCTAGAATCATCATTAGCACCTGTGGAAATAGACTTTGAAGTTTATGATAAGACTTTTGAAGCTTTATTCTATAATGATGTTGCTGTTGATAGTTCTAATTATCATTATGCTAACGGCGCTTTAACAATCCTCGGAAGCTATTTGGAAACTTTAACAGAAGGTACTCTAAACTTTACAGTTCAAATAGCCTCTTATTCGCTTCCATTCTATATAACTGTTGAAACTGCACAAGGTTTACCAGAAGTAACCCTGGCCTCAACCGGATATCAGATCGATAAAAATAATGATGTATATTATGATGTAAACTTAAATTCTAATACTTTATCGGAAGTTAATTATTTAGGAACAGTCTTAACTGAAAATGTTGATTATACCTATGATAATATTAATAATCAACTCTGCTTGAAGGCTTCATTCTTAAATTATATCTATCAATTCAACAGTGAGAATGCATCTTTAATGTTGAAGACAGTGGAAAATAATAATGTCGGCTTTGTAGTTGCTTTTGATAATGCTTCTTATCGTGTCTTGAATGGTGGTTTTGAAACTGGCAATCTTTATGGTTGGAATAGTTTCGGCATTTGGAAAAATGAAGCTGGAATGTTAGCCTGGACTGATGATCGAGTTGTAAATAGTGGATATTTCGATCAGAATTATGCTTATAACCGCGATGGAAACTTTAATTTAGGTATATATGGTGGTGCGATTTCTAAAGATTCTGGACAAGAACGTATGGGTCATTTACGCTCATCTGATTTTCTTCTAGGTGGAAGTGGCTGGATTAGTTTTAAATTAGGCGGTGGTCAAAATACATCTTTTGCCTATATTTCAGTCAGAAGAACTTTAGATAATTATGAAGTTGCAAGATTCGGAAACACTAGATTCAATCAACCTACAGATACTGGAAATGGTGAAGCTTACTTATTCCAATATTACTTTGATTTAAGTACAGTTGCTAATTTGGGTGAAAGTCTCTATTTCACAATTTCTGATACTACCTCATTTGAATGGTGTGTACTTGCTGCAGACAGTTTCTATACTTATTATGAAAGTGAACCAATTCTAAATCCTGAAGAACTAGCAACTAATATTGTACCGCAAATTTTAAATGTTGAAACAGCAGATAATACCATCAAAAATGGTTACTTTGATAGCAACTTAGATAATTGGCAAAATGTTAATGGCGAGTTTAGAATCGAAAACGGCTCTGCAATGAGTAATGTATCTGGTGATGGTGCCACTGCAGTTTTAAGATCAAGTGCCTTTAATGTCATTGGTAATAAGTATATTCGCTTTGACTGGGCAGGAAGATTGAAAGCTGATAAACAGATTTTTGTATCCGTAAAAGAAGTCGGAACTAATATCGAAGTATTGAGATTTGTCAGAAGAGATAATTTATGGGATTATGAAGGCGGAGATTTCCAAAATCAGATGCTAGATTTATCCGGTCTCGATGAAGCTAAATTATATTATTTGGAATTTGCAGATAACGTAAATGCCAGCTGGGGCTTAACAAAGATTGATGCCATTAGATTAGTTAATCAAGATGAATTCAATAGTGTTGTAGCATCGGATCGTGCGGTTATGATTTCTGGGATTGAAACAACTTTTAATTATACATTACCTTATTAATCAAGAAAAATTAAAAGTGTAAGCTACAGTAAAATGTAGCTTACACAAGATATTATGGTGAAAGATTTGAAAAAGAAGATAAACATATTACTTATATTATTCCTGTTATTTAATCTCTTGATTGCTTGTGATAAAAAACCAACAGAAGTTGATAATTCCGAGTTTGAGATTAAAAACGGTGGATTTGAAACTGGAAATTTAAAAGATTGGACCATTATCAGTGGCAATGCCTTTAGTAATGCTGGTGTGACTGATGATGTATTTAATCAAAATGGCACTTATGAAGTTGACTACAATAAAGATGGTACTTATTTATATGGGACTTATCATGAACAGTATACTGGAAGAATGAAATCAAGTACCTTTAAAATTGGCGGAAGTAATTATATTTCTTTCAAATTAGGGGCAGGTAAAAATGCCGGTCTGACTTACATAAGCGTTGTTGATGCAAAAGATAATCAAGAATTGTTCCGATTTGCAAATGCAAAATTTAATTCTACGAATTATCTTACTGATAAAGATAATTACCGTGAAGCTAACTTAGTTGGTTATTATGCTGATTTATCTCTTCACAGTGGTAAAGAAGTATATATCTTAGTTGTTGATGACTCTACAGCTAATTGGGGTTATATCACCTTAGATAGTTTTGTAACTTATTATGATGCTAAACCGGATTTAGTTGGCTATTATGAAGCCGAAGATATCAAACCAGTATTTACTGATGAAGCTGGAACGCCTAATGTGCTCTATAATGGAGATTTTTCTTTGAATACCTTGGCTGGTTGGGAAGTAATCGGTGATGCTGATGCTTTCAAAGCAGAACACATTAATGCCAACCAAAGACTCTCCAATCGACCGAATGAAGCTTCAGTCGGAATACTTAGATCTAGTAGTTTTAAAGTTGCGGGAACGGGATTAATTTCTTTCCGTTTGGGAGCAACGAAAAATCCGGAACTGACCTATTTGAGTGTAAAAAAAGTCGGAACCAATGAAGAAGTATTTAGAACCTACTCAAATCGTTGGAAAGATGAAGATGAAGAAAAAACCCATTTGTATTATCTTGATTTAAGCAAATATCAAGGTGAATGCTTATATTTGGAAATTGTGGATAATTCTAAAGGTGATTGGGGTTTGGTTACCTTAGAAGATATTTATACTTATTATCCAGAGTTGCCGATGGTTCAAGATGAACTGGCATTAAATTTAAATGAAAAAGTTTTAACGAATCCAACCTATCAGGTGATGAGAAATATCATCGATCCTATCATCAGTCAAATTACAGATGAAAAACTGCGACTAACCTTTCAAAAAACCTTTTATGCAACCATCGATGGGATTAGTAATAACAAAGGCAATTGGCCAGGAGTTTTGCATTATGGAAATGATGGCAGCACCTTCGTTTATACAGGTGATATCCCAGGAATGTGGCTCAGGGACTCTAGTGCTCAAGTACTTCCGTATCTTCAGTTTATGAATCAAGATGAAGAAGTGAGACTAATGGTTAAAGGAATCTTGAAAAAGCAATTTGAGCAGATCCGCCGTGATACCTATGCTAATGCTTTTAATCCTGATGGATCAGTTTTTGAAAGAAAATTTGAACTGGATTCCTTAGCTTATCCGATTTGGTTAGCATCAGAATATTACCGCTTAACCAATGATAGTAGTATCTTTGATTCTTTCTTTATTATGACAGCTAGAAGAATCGTTGAAACCTATAAGGCTGAACAAAATCACAGCGATGATAATTACCGAATTGAAAATGCCACTGACCGAGCAAATGGCTCTTTGGATGTCAATGTACATTCTAAACTAATTTGGAGCGGCTACCGTCCAAGCGATGATGTCAATTATTATAAATTCTTTATCCCTGGAAATATGTTTGCTGTAGTTGCCTTAGAAAAAATATCGGCTCTATTAACAGAATTTAATTTGGATTCTACCCTTGCTACTGAAGCACAAAATATAGCCTCTGAAGTAAGAAATGCTATTGAAACCTATGGTGTGTATAATCACCCAGTTTATGGAAAGATCTATGCTTTTGAAGTGAATGGAATGACTAATGATCCAAATTCAGCCGAAGGTAAACTTTTGATGGATGTCGCTAATATTCCAAGTTTGATCTCAGCTCCTTGGCTCGGTTATGTGAGTGTTGATAATGAAATTTATCAGAATACGAGAAATTTTGTCTTAAGTAGTGATAATCCATATTATTATGAAGGTGAATATGCAAGTGGTATCGGTGATCCTCATGATATGATATCACATGGAACTAATCCGCATCCGGAAACACCAGTTCCATGGCATATGTCAATTGCTATGCAGGCTCTAACTAGCCAAGATATGGATGAAATTAAGTTGATGGTTGAATATATGACTAATACAACTGGTGGAACCTATGTAATGCATGAAGCATTCAATGCTAATGATCCGACAAATTATAGTCGTGATTATTTCACTTGGCCTTGTTCTTTATATGCATATACAGTTCTGACAAAAATCTTAGGTGTGAATGGAGGAGTACAATGAAAAATAAAATAATGATCTTAAGTCTATTGTTCCTGTTCTTACTTTTTATGCTCCCAAATAAAGAGGTTACGGCTTTAGCTGAAGCAAGAGAATACGGCGTAGATTTAGCCTATGGAAGAAGAGTGGTCTCTACCCACCACACTGATGATAATACCAATACAAAAGCGGTTGATGGCAACGCTACGACCCGCTATGCAAGTTTTGAAGAAGATAATGTGTATTTTTATGTTGATTTAGGATCTCTAGAAAAGGTCGGAAAAGTTGTTATCGACTGGGAAGCAGCTTTTGCAGCTGAATATGAAATTCAGTTATCATTGGATGCTGCCAATTGGACAACAGTTGCAAATGTAAAAAACACTAATAAAACCATTGATGTAATTGAATTTCCGACTTGGGTTGAAGCAAAGTTTGTGAAATTCCAGGGAATAAAAAGAGCAACCACTTATGGTTATTCATTTTATAGTTTTGAAGTTTATGGACCGATGAATGAGGCTGTTGGCAGTGAAGTAACTGAAGTTTCATCTAGTGAAAATGAAGTTAATTTAAATAAAAACCTTTTGGTTGATAATCTTGCTGACACAAGATGGGCATCAGAAGCCGCAGATAATCAGTATTTTATTATTGATCTTAAAGAATCCAAAACTTTTGATATGATTAAAATCCGTTGGGAAATATCCTTTGCTAGACGCTTTAGAATCTATACCCACCAAAGCAGTACTCAACCAGCTAGAGATGATCAAGGTTGGGAAGTACAAATTGCTTCTGATACCGGACTTGGTGAAGTTGATAGTTTCTCCCTTAAAGAAAAGGTTACAACTAGATTTATTAAAGTTGAACTCTTACAAAGAGAAACTTCGGAACAGTCAAAAAAAGATGGAAGATATCCTTGGGATTCTACTTTCTCCATCTATTCCTTCGAAATATATGATTGGAATCTTATCCAGGCTATTCCCCTTGGAAAAGTAATGGAATATTCTAAAAATTCTCCCGCATGGACAGCAATGAATAATATTACTTTAAACGAAAGTGGATTAATTATCGCTCCAATCGGTTCCCCACGGGAAGCTGATGGGGTAGTAACAAATCTTGAAAGTATCAAAGATGGAAATATTCCTGGCTTTGAATCTTACGGAACATACAATCCAGCCGTAGTTTATGATGAAGATAGAGGAATGTTCCATATGATTTACAGAGCGGAACTTCCAGATAACTTCCAATACTATTTTATGAGTGATAATAGGTCTAAATATGAACTTGGCCATATGTCGACACTAGCTTATGCTTATTCATATGATGGAGTAAATTTCATCCGTGGTGAGAATAATCCTATTGCTTGGCCGACTTCAGCTGATGAACAAGGTGGAGGTTTAGAAGATCCACGTATGTTTAAAGTTGTTAATGACCCTAATCGAGATGGAAAAACAACTTATTATATTACCTATACAATGTATGATAACTCTGTTACCAGAGAAGGAATTATTTATACTCATGATTTTATCACATTCCATAAAGCAGGTAGACTCGCTCCTGATTTTACAGCTTATGGTGGTTTCATCAAATCTGGAACATTTGTTACTGATCCAGAAGGAAATGCCGTGATGATTAATGATCCTCGTCCTGGAAAAGTTGGAAAAGTTTTTATCATCTATATGAAAGATGGAAGTTATACAAGAATTGGGTTTACGAAGGATGTTTTACATATTAATCCTGAAGATATCATTGATATTGATACCGGCGGATTTGCTAATAACAATATTGAAGCTCTGACAAAAGGCAATGAATCCTGTATGGCTTTAACAAATCTCTACGGAGAAGATGATGAAAATATCTATCTGATGTATGGAGGTGGAAGATTAAGCGATAACAACTTACAGTTTGAACAACCAAATGTTAATGGTTGGTTCTATGCTCTTGGAGTACTGAAAACCACCAAATCGAATCCATTTGAACTTACAAATGTGAGAATGGATTTAGATGAACCAACCCTGCATCCAACCGATACTAATAAAATTGACTACGGGTTATTCAATAAGTGTATGTTTGCTGACAGTATGATTAGATATAATAATCAGTGGTTTTTATATTATGGTGCTGGTGATATGTATATCGGACTTGCGAAAGCTAGAGGAGACTTCAGTGCATCAGCCGCGGATTATCAACTTGAAAATAATCTCTTAACTGTAAGTTCTATAGCTTTAAATAAAAAATATGGACCAGATAAATCGGCATATGCGATTGAATTCGTCAGCGAATTATATGATTTGGCTGGAAACAAAATTTCCGAACAAATTGTAGATTATTCGATTAAACATTTTTCTCATTTAGATTTAGGAATTTATGCTAAAGGTGAAGATGTAAAAGTAGAATGGGATTTAAATTCCATAACTAATCTACCGGAACAATATTATATAAGGTCATATATACGTGATGCAAAGACACTAGAAGTAATCAATAACCTTTCTTCTTATGCAAAGATTTCTGCTAGTGTAATAAGCACTGTGAAATCGTAGGAGTGTAAAATGAATAAAAAGATAATAACATTTTTAATTCTGATTTTTAGTTTTATTTTACTTAGCGGTTGCACTGCTATTAGCTCTCCTGAAAATATAGAACTTGATGGTCGCACTCTAACTTGGGATGAAGTAAAAGGTGCGAGCGCTTATATTATTAAAGTTAATGATGATGAATATGAAGTCTCAGTAAATGAGTTTTGCCTTCCTAGTGAATATTTAGGCTCAATAAAAGTTAGTGTAAAAGCAATTAATAAAAATAAAACATCAGCTTTTAGCCTAGAATATAATTTTGTAGCGAAATTAAATTTAGAAACTCCAAAAAATATCACCCAAAGCGCAAATAAAATTACTTGGGATCAAGTCGATGGAGCAACGGGATACGTTCTAAAAATCAATGGCGCAGAATATTTGACGCTTGAAAATGAATATGAAATCCAAACTTCTGAACCTTTCCAAGTGCAGATTTTAGCGACTGGAAGTTCTGATGGTATTATTATATCTAGTTCCTATTCTAGCCCTTATTTAGTAAAGATTCCCTTAGAAGAACCACAAAATATCCAAGTTTCTGATGGGGTAATTAGTTGGGATTCGGTTACTAATGCTAGCAAATATCAAATTATTATTAATGATAATATTACTAAAGAGACAAATATTTCTTCATTATCTGTGAAATATGAATTTGTCGGTGCAGTTAAAGTAAAGGTACAAGCAATATCTTTGGATACTACAAATTTTACCGATTCTGATTTTACAGAAGTAACCTTGAATTTTGCGAAACTGACACTTCCAGCTCCTAAGAATTTAAACATTACCGAGGGCGTACTCAGTTTTGAAGGCGTTGATCAAGCAACTGGTTACGAAATTTATGCGAATAATGTTTTGTTAGATACCATTACTACGACCTCATATAATATCCCATCTGAAATATTAAATCAGGATGGAAGTTATCTACAGGTTAAAGCTTTATCAAGTTTGCATAATTCTTCAGTACTCAGTTCAAAAGTAGTCTGCAAATTGACATTAATTTCTACTGAAGAAGAACTAAGAAATATATCTCCATTCGGAAGTTATAAATTAAATAATGATATTATTTTATCAGCTGATTTTCAACCAATAGAAGTATTCTCTGGAGTCTTTGATGGTGATAACCATAAAATTAGTGGCCTGAATATAATTATAGATTTAAAAGAAGTTGGATTCTTTGGTACCATCGAAAACGGGATTGTGAAAAACCTAACTTTAGAAGGTGAAATTAATCTAACTACAACAAATGCCAATCCTAATGTCGGTGGTTTAAGCGGAAAAATTATCCAAAGTGAAATCAGCAATGTTACTGTTAAAGCTGATATCAATGTCATTTCCACAAACGGTGTTGGTACCTTAGGCGGTATAACTGGGAATCTTGAAAGATCAAATCTTACAAACTGTCATTATGAAGGGAATATAAGCGCTGAAAATTTTATTGCGAGTGGATTTGTAGGTAAAGCAAGTAATCCGGAAGTTGAAACTCTTATTTCTCAGTCTTCAGCAAGTGGCTCCTTGACTGTTACTGGCGGTGAACAAAGTTTTGCCGGTGGTTTTATCGGAATGTTAACCGATAATTCTCTGACTATTTCGGAAAGCTTTGCGAAAGTTGATTGTATTGGTACATCTTATGTCGGCGGTTTTGTTGGCTATTTAGGTTCTGGGAAAATAAATAATTCTTATTCAGAAGGACTTATTAAAGCAACAGGAACTTTTGCTCAAATAGGTGGATTTATCGGAAGATTAGAAGGCTATAATAGTAAGGTAACTAATTGCTTAGCTATGACTACTTTAAGTACTGATTATTCATCAAATTTAGTCTTAGTTGGTGGTTTTACCGGCAGAACAACTGGTGGAACCTATAATAGCATTTATGCAAATAACTATTATGACAGCACCTTAGCTCCAATTGATCGCATCGGTAATGCAAATACCGGTATTGGTGATGGAATATTAGCTAAGAGTACAAATGATTTACAATCAGGTCTTAATTTATTTCCTGAAAATATTTGGGTTTTTGAAACTGGAGTAAATCCTAAGTTAAGCTGGGAATAATAATAAAAAACGACTCATTTTTATGAGTCGTTTACTCATTTTATGAGCCTTTTTAGTATAATAAAAGTTATGAAATAAAACAATTAATTTCTTAACTTTTTATTTAAATTAAGATTAAAAAATGTTATATTCGAAGAGATGAAAAATTATTATTTTAGGACATTGCGATCCTGTGCGAAATCCTGCTTACAGCTTTGACAGTCAATTTATGGGTCGTCTCTTCACCTTAAGTAAAAATAGCTAAGAGTTTAATGGTTGCTCTTAGCTTATATTTTTATAGACATATAAGAAGCTAGAGTAGCTAAAAGTAGACCCTTAGAAGAAATTGACATTGAGGTTCCATTTGAAGATTTCAGTTTCTTTTTAGATACCAATGTTATAAATAATGCTTATTTATGGTTAAAGAGTAATGTAATCGGATTTGAAGATTCAATTGATGATTTAGAAGCGGTTGTTGAAGTTTCAACATTAGAAGAGACTAAAGAATAAAAATTATGAATAAAGTAATTTATAATAATAATGATTTAGTTTGTATAGTGAATGATCTTATTTTGAATAACCAAATTATGTTTATGTATTACAGTGGTTCTATTGCTTATGGGGTAGCTGTTAATTACCCCTGCCTTCCTTGTTTTTATTATACTATGTATCCTTAAATGTGATAAACCTTTTTAGTTTACAATACAGCAGATGTAAAAACGAATATTTTGAATATATACCACAAAGATGATAAATAATATTTTAATTTAGATAGTTTTACATATAACCAAAGAACTATTATTTTAGGGCAAATACACATACATTTTCACCCTTATATTAATAGGCTATATTGCATAGTTAAAAAGGAGGGAAATTTAATGAATACATATGAAGTAAATACCTATAATGATAATGATGAAAGATTAGGTATTGGAAGAATGGGTTTCGGATTTGGTAGACCGGGATTCGGGAGACCAGGATTTGGATTTGGTAGGCCGGGTTTTGGATTTGGGAGGCCGGGTTTTGGATTTGGAAGACAAAGATTTGGTTTTGGACTACCATTTCTTACTGGAGTTGCAGCTGGTGCATTATTAACCCCTAGACCATCATACCCAGTGTATCAACCATACCCGTATTACCCCTATCCATATTACCAATATCCATATTATCCGTATTAACAAATAATCTTTTATAGTGGAATGTTTATATTAAATCAGATATTCTAATAATATACTTTACTATAGAAATTTATTGATATTATTTTTGTGATTTTAAATTCCTAATAGCATATACTTTAGAATTTGGCGCTATAATCGGATATTACTTGTACAATTTATACGAATCAATCAGTAATGTTCATCGTTTTTATATATTTCAATAAATCATTAAAAAGCTCTCCATAATGAAGAGCTTTTTTGTATTTGTAACAATTGCTATTAAATAAGGTACATTGTTTTTGAGGAAGAAGCATATCCTCATGAACTATGTAATGAAAGATGAATTATAAGGAAATAATATTTCCTCTGCTGTGGCGGACTTAGATACATTTGCGAAGGACGATACCTGGCTTGATTACTTTGGATGATTTTAAATAAAAGTGAATCTATATACCCTTTTCATGAACCGGGGGGATATAATCCTCTATTTAGGGTACATTAATTATAACAAAATCAGGAGGAATTGAGATGCTAAGGGATATTTTGATTACTGCTCTTCGATCAATTATTTCGATTGTCATACTTTTTATATTGACACGAATTATGGGAAAAAAACAGCTTTCACAACTTACCTTTTTTGATTATGTTGTCGGTATTTCCATTGGCTCAATTTCAGCTGGGCTTGCAGTTGATCCTTCAATTAATTATTCTGAAGGAATCACGGGGTTAATTATTTATGCTCTGTTCCCAATTATATTGTCATTAATATCATTAAAAAGTTATAAAGCTAGAAAACTGCTGGACGGCAAGCCAACTATTTTGATAAACAACGGAAAAATAATAGAGGAAAATTTAAAAAAGTCTCAGTTAACTGTCAATGATGTCCTTGAGGAATGTCGTCTTAAAAACGTATTTGATCTAGCCGATGTTGAGTTTGCTATTCTTGAAACAAGTGGAAAGGTAAGTGTAGAGCTAAAATCTGCTAACCAACCATTGACTCCTAAGGATATGAATCTTCAAACTGCCTATAAGGGATTATGTTTAATTGTAATAATTGATGGAAAAATCCTTGATGATCACCTGCAGATGATGGGCAAGGATAGAATTTGGATACAAGAAATGCTTGAAAAACAAAACATATTTGATTTTAAGGAAGTGCTTCTAGGCTATATAGACAGCAATAAGCAGCTTGTCATTCAGAAAAAGAATGAGCCAAAGCCTCTCAATCCATTAATATAATAAACTGCTTATATTTATAAAAACAAATAACTCTCTAAAAATCTCATCGACCTAATCATAACTTTAACAACTAAGGACGGTACTACAAGGGTTGTCACAGTCAACTTCAAAGTTGCTAACGCAACTGATTTAAATGGAATTTCTGTTAATGGAGTTGCATTAAGCAATTTCAAAGCCGATAGAACCTACTGCTATGTTTTATTAGCCAAAGGAACGACAGAAACACCGACAATTTCTTATGAAAAAGCCTCATCTACCGCTGTTGATGTATTAACATTGCCTGAATCATTACCTGGAACTGCAACTATACAAGTAACTGAATTTGAGCAGACCCAAACCTATGAAATTAATCTTGATGTAATTGCAGACAATAGATTAATGTTAGGATATCCGGATATGGATTTTGAAAGACCTGATATGGGAGCTACTCCTCGAAACTGGGGATTCTCTAACACTGTTCTTTCCAATGAAGATTCTCATAGTGGAACCTATTCTTTAAAAGCAGAGAATAATGGTGGCAGTGGTTGGGTTGGTATGGACCTTGCCGGTGGAGAAAACTATCCTGCTAAGGGAGATCAACTAATTGCCGGTGTTTGGGTTAAAGCAACAGCAGTTGGTGATGTGACAATAGAAATATACGGTAAAGAAGCTCAAGGACAAATTGCAAATAAAGTGTATACTATTACTGAAGAACAATTAGGTGGGTGGATTTATTTTGAAACTGAAGCCTCGGTTCAGTTGCTGAAGATTGTGCTTATACACAAATTGTGATAAAGAATTACACTGGTGCTTCAGTTTACTTTGATGACATTACATTAAAAAGAGCTTCCTAATTAAATATGACTTCCTTCATTTAATTTTTTAAAAGCCTAGAGATCTGAAAAGAACCTCTTAGGCTTTTTCTTTAAATATGTTAAAATATTTATTAATTCTATGGAAAGTGCTTTATAAATTTAAATTAATTATTAATACAAAAAGCGTTTTAGGATATTGTAAAGAATAAAAATTTACAGTTGCCGAGATTTAAAAGATATGTTGTTCTACTTGACCATTGTGGTTAGAATTGTTAAAATGAGTTACATGTTAAATTGATTCATTTGAAGGTGATATGATGAGTGATATGTATTTTAAATATTGGGAAACGGAAATAGAATACTTAAAGAGTAAAGACAAGAAGCTCGCTGAGATAATTGATAAAATAGGTCATATTAACCGTGAAGTTAATTCAGACCTATTTTCCTCAATCGTTTCGAGTATTGTAAGTCAACAAATATCTGCCAAAGCTTATAAAACTGTTTGGAAGAGAATGATCGACGAACTGGGAAAAATAAATGCAGAAACTATTTTGAATGCTGGTGTTGAAAAGATACAAAAGTGCGGTATCTCATTTCGAAAAGCCGAATACATAGTTGATTTCGCAAAGAGAGTAAAAACCGGTGAATTTAACTTAGTAGGTATAAATGAAATGACAGATGAGGAGGCTATAGCAGAGCTTTCTTCACTCAAAGGGATTGGAGTTTGGACTGCAGAAATGATTTTACTTTTTTGCCTCCAAAGGCCAAATGTGTTCAGTTATGGCGATTTAGCTATTCATAGAGGATTGCGCATGGTATATCACCATCGGGACATCGATAAAGAAAGGTTTGAAGGATACCGTAAACGTTTCAGCCCTTATTGTAGTGTTGCAAGTCTATATTTCTGGGAAGTTGCTGGGGGTGCAATCGAAGGAATGAAAGATTATAAACTTAGATAAAACAAGAAAAATCAGGAAGAATTTTAGCAAAAGTACTAGTATCTTCTTTTATTACCCAAGAATAAAGGTAGACTTAAATATATTTTTGACTTGTAATTTTTTCCTTTTGATGATACAATAAAATTGTCGAATTTTGGGGATACTTCTAGAAACAAAAATTAACTGATAATTTGATGGTGATATTTTTGGTGGGGAGTTATAAGTATGGGTTTTGATAGACATATCATAAAAAAAATAAATTTTATAATTGGAAAATTATTATCAATTTTTACCTTTGTTCTGATTTTTTTATTTTACCTGATGAACAGAAAGTAAGATTGATAATATTTTTTATTTTAGTAGCAGTTATTTATATATATATAATTATATATTTTCTATCAATTAGAATAAAAACTATTAAATTAAAAATTACTAGCACGGATTTTATCATTAAGCAGGGAGATATTTTTTTTAGATGGATTACGAGGAAGGAAGAGTTCTTGTTATATATTATGATTTTATGGTTGATCCTTCAAAGTATATTGAAAAGTTTATTTTAAAATAGATTTAAGATAATATATAAATAAATGAAATATAAAGCAAAACATGAATTTGCCTCAAAGGACAATTAATGAAAAGGGTGTTTACTATGTTATTAGCGCATCGAGAAGTATGCATTGATGGAAATGTTTTAGAACAATCTTTAGAAGATCATTTATATAAAGTAGGTATGATGGCTAGCGAAATTGGAAGTCTTGTTGGTTTGAGTTCATTTATGAAACTCGCAGGATATTTGCATGACGTTGGAAAAGCGGATAGACTTTTTCAGGATTATATTTGTTGCAGGACAAAGCAACAGGTAAATCATTCTTCTTCTGGAGGAAGAGTTCTTAATGATTATATTCAAAAGGATCTTGGCCTGAAATATTTACAACAAACTAAAGGAAAATTTGTATATTTTCAAGAAATATTAACTTATGTTATTTTGGCCCACCACGGACTTTTTGATTTAGTATCGTATGATGGTTCAGAATATAAAATTTGCGAAAGACTTCAGTATGATAAGACAGGAAATTATCACTACATAGAGGACGTAGCACCATTTGTTTTAAAATTTGACCATAATCTGCAAATTCGAGGAGAGAAATCTATAATTTTGTTAATTAATGAAGCATATGAGGAGTTTGTATTAATATACTCTAAGCTTTCAAGTCTTTCTAAAAAGAATTATGATAAAGAAAAACAGAAAGAGGAAAAAGAATACTATATTTCCTGTTTTACTCGACTCTGCTTGTCAATACTAAAAGATGCCGATATTTATGATTCCTCAAATGCCTTTCATGAACCCAAGCAACATTTATGCACAACAAATGAAAAGGATATGATTTGGAAAAATGCATTTAATCGAATTGAGTATATGTATAATACCTATGAAGAAAAACAAGATTTATCTTCTTTAAACAAAACAAGAAATGAGTTGGCCAAGATTGCTAAGGAGGCTGCACTAATTAATAAAAATGGTATATTTAAACTCGAACTTCCTACAGGAGCAGGTAAAACAAAGTTGAGTTTAAGATACTCAATTACAAATGCAAAAGAACACAATAGAAATAGAGTTTTTTATGTTACTGCTTTTCTTACAGTTTTGGAACAGAATGCTGCAGACATACGAAGTATTCTATTAATGGATGATGTAATCCTAGAACACCATAGTAATTTTGTTGAAGATACTGACATAATTTTTGAAAACGAGTATGATAAAGCGGAATATAACCCTCAGGCATATTTAAAAGAGAGTTGGGAAAATCCAATAATACTTACAACGATGGTTCAATTTTTGAATACCTTATTCAAAGAGAGAGCTAGCAATATAAGAAGATTTTGCAAATTAATAAATTCGGTTATTATCATAGATGAGGTTCAAAGTCTTCCATTAAAAGTTTTATCAAATTTTAATCTAATGATGAACTTCATGAAGGAAATAATGCATTGTAATATTGTTCATTGTACAGCAACACAACCTGTTTTAGATAGTAAAGCAATGACATATCCAATTTATTATGGAAACGAAGAAGATCAATTTGCAAGTATTATTAATATTGAAACAAAATTATTAGAATGTTTTCATCGTGTTGATTTTTATAATCTTACTGGAAACAATGCAAATCTTCTACTCTCAACTGAAAAAATTTCAGATTATATTCAAAAAGAACTAATGTTATTTAATACTTGTCTTGTAGTTTTAAACACAAAAGCTGCAGTTTTAAAATTATACGATTATCTCATTAAAAATATTTCAGGTGTTGAAGTAATCTATTTAACAACTAATCTATGTGCTGCTCACCGGTTAAACGTTATTTCATCTATGAAGGAAAAGTTAAAATATAATAGGAATGAATCTGGTCAACATAAATTAATTTGCGTTAGTACGCAATTGATTGAAGCCGGAGTGGATGTAGATTTTGATATTGTTTTCCGTTCTCTTTCGGGGGTAGATAGTATAATTCAGTGCGCAGGAAGATGTAACAGAGAAGGAAAACTTGAATTTGAAGGAAAGATGGTTCACGGTAAACTTTTTATCATGCGATATAGCGAAGAGAATCTTTCTTATTTACCAGACATTAAGGCTTCAGTTGATGCAACAGAATATGCGATTCGATCTGTTGTTGAGCAAGAGGATGACTCACTAACGATTGAAAGGCTCCAACTTCCTTATTTTAATAAATATTACATCTCAAACCGAGATAAATTGGATTATGTTGACATGAAAAAAGGGAGTAATATGGTAGAAGAATTAGGAAAGAATGATCCGGACCGGTATGCATATACGATTGCAAAGAAACCAAATAAAAAGCATATGATGTTTCAAGCTTTCTTGAGAGCAGCAGAAAATTTCCATTTGATTGATGAAGGTACAACAGCAATCATTGTTCCTTATCAAAATCAAGAACTATTACAAAATTTGCATCTTGCTATGAATAAAAAAGATTATCGCAGAATAAAGGAAATTCTAAAAAAACTACAAAGATATAGCGTTAATGTTTATCTTAGTCCAAAACTTGAACCATATATTTATAAAAATGAAGAATATAATATTTATTTCTTATCGGAGCCGTATTATCATGAGAATAAAGGGATTTCTACTGTAGGACTTGCAGATTTGATTTATTAATTTAATAGAAAGGGGGAATATACATGGAAAACATTTTTAAGTCAAAACCTTTTTACTATCGCTTGTATGGTGATTATGCTCTTTTTACCGATCCAGTTACTAAGGGTGGTGGAGAGAAGTTTACCTATCAAATTCCAACTTATCAAGCGTTAAAAGGCATTACTGAACAAATTTACTGGAAACCTACAATTAACTATTTTATTGATTCTGTTAAGGTAGTGAAGAAGATTCAAACAGAAACAAAGGGGATTCGAACGCCCTTAAAAAATGGAACGAATGATTTGAATTATTATACTTATCTACGCGATGTTGAATACCTAGTAAAATTTCATTTTGAATGGAATTTTAATTACCCGGAATTACTTGATGATAGAAATGAAATCAAACACGAACAAATTATCCTTCGCTCCTTGTCTAGGGGAGGAAGAAGAGATCTTTTTCTAGGTACTAGGGAATGTATTGGATATGTAGAAAAATTAAAGGAAAAAGAATATCAATCTGCCTCATCCTATTATGATGGAAAAAAATTATCATTTGGAATAATGTTTCATTCATTTGTTTACCCAAATGAAGCAGAAGGGAAGCAAAGTGATCAGATATTGGTATCTAATTTTACTGATATAAAGATGGAAAATGGGGAAATAAGTTTTGTTAGGCCCGAGGAATGTCAAATTCAACATAATTTGCGAAATTATAGTTTTAAACAATTCTCTAAGGAAAATGTAAAATTTGTTGAAGAAGAACTAAATTCATTTCCACAGGAGGTTGAATGATATGAGTTTATTAAATGCCTTATATAATACTTATAATACGGCACTTGAAAACAATATGGTCGATCGAACTGATGTGCTTAATCAACAAACTATTTTATTACCAGTTTATCACTCTAACAAAAGGTCAGCTGGAGCATATGATCTGGTAGAGGTCACACTGTCAGAAAATAGTAAATTTATTAAAGCGGAATTTGTACCAAAAGATCAGATTGTTATATTTCCGGTAACTGAAAATTCAATCATTCGTTCAGGTTCAAAAATTGCGCCTCATCCTCTATGTGATGAATTGTCATATTTGTCAAAAGAATTCGATTCTGAAAAACATCAGGAATATATTAATGTCTTGAATGACTGGTTAAGCTATATGGAAGCTGGACACTCAAATCATTTATTAAAAGTTGTTTCAGAATACCTGAGACAAGAAACCATTTTAAATGATTGTATTGCATCACTTTTTTCAGGAAGCGATTACATTGTAGAAAGTGATTACTCTATTGTTTTAAATCCAGGAGAAAAATCAAAAAAAATAGTTCAACTAGAGAAAACATTTGTAACCTTTACGATAGAAACGGAATTATCCACCCAAGCAAATTTATCAGTAGGTACTGATAGTGGAATCCATCAAAATTATATTAATTACATTAGAGAAAAAAATTTAAAACTGCCTAAAGAAAAATGTGATATATCCGGTGAAGAAACATATTGTGTCTCTAGACATCGGGGTTTGATGGGAAATGCAAAACTTATTTCAATCAGTAATCATAATGAAACCTATTTTGGTAGATTTAATGAAGGAGAAGAAATAGTCCACATAGGCTATGAAGTCTCTCAAAAGATCCATCTAATGCTAAAATACTTCTTAGAAAATATTCAAAATAGAAAGAAAATAGGAGAATCTTGTTTTCTAATTAATTGGTTTTCTGACGACATAGGAAATAAGGAATCAGTAATTTTAACGAATACTATCTCGCCTTATGATGATATGGACGACGAGGATGATGATGATTCAAATCTAAAGACGTTTGGTGGAATTGTATCATCGGCTATCAGTGATTATATGACCGGAAAGAAGAGAGATATTAATCCTGACGGAAAATTCTATATTATGATTTTGGACAAGATATCAAATGGTCGAATATCTGTCAAATACTTCAGGGAACTACCTAAAGCTGATTTATTTCAACGAATTGAAGAATGGTACAATACAACAAATTGGTCCTTTTTTAGAAAAAAACTATTGGCAAAAGAGACACCTTCTCTTTTCCGGTATGCAGATGCTATTTTCGGAATGGAGAATGAAAAGGGATACATCGAATGTAAGAATTCGAAGTTGAGGACAAAGACAGTTGAGCGATTGCTTCCATGCATTCTAGAGAAAAAAAGATTGCCATTGGATCTTAAAGGCAGAATGTTTGAAAATCTTTGTAATAGGAATTCTTATAATAAAACATGGAATTATGTACTGTCTATAGGATGTTCTATTTTTAAAAAATATCAAATGGATTATCAAAATAAAAGTGAGGTGAGAGAGTTGCTGGATTCCAATAATAAAAACAGAAGTTATTTATATGGAAGGCTATTAGCCATCTATGAAAAAATGGAGAAAGATACCCTTAGGGGATCTGGAAGTGAGGAAAAGCGTGCTACAAATGCAGAGCGTCTCTGGACAGCGTATACAAAAACCCCTGCAAGAACTTTACGGATTATAGAAGAAAAAGTTAGGCCTTATAAAGAACGCCTGAAGAAGAGTAATCTCGGATCTGTAATCTACTATGATAAGTTATTAACTGATATTGTGAATGAACTTAGTAATCTTACGAATTTCAACCAAGAAAAAAATAGGGCGTTAAACGAAGACTTTATATTCGGTTATTACGCTCAAATACAGGAATTCTATAAAAAAAATGAAAATGGGAAAGAAAGGGAGGAATAAAGAATGAGTAATTTAGAGAAAAAAATTGATTTTGTGATGTTTTTTACTGTTCAAGATGCAAATCCCAATGGGGATCCTTTAAATGGAAATATGCCAAGAACAGATTATGATGGTTATGGTGAGGTAAGCGATGTATGCATTAAGAGAAAAATCAGGAATCGTCTCCAAGATATGGGTCATTCCATTTTTGTTCAATCTAACGATCGTATTGAAGATGGTAAAAAGTCTTTGGAAGAAAGATTTAATGTTGAGTTTAAGAAAGATGATTCAGATGATCAAGTATATCTTGAATCATGTGAAAAATGGATTGATGTTCGGAGTTTTGGACAGGTAATGACTTTTCAAAAACGCTCAATCGGAATTCGTGGACCGGTATCTATTTCTTTGGCTAAGAGCTTAAGTCCGGTTGATGTTATTAGTATGCAAATAACCAGAAGCACCAATGGAATGCAAGTAAAAGAAGGCGGATCCCGTTCTTCTGATACTATGGGAACCAAACATTTTGTAGAGTTTGGTGTATATAAAGTAAAGGGAAGTATCAATCCTTATTTTGCAGAAAAGACTGGTTTTTCAAAAGAGGATGCTGAAGTGATGAAAGAAACTTTTCGTTCCCTATTTGTTAATGATGCATCATCTGCTAGACCAGAAGGGAGCATGGAGGTTAAACAAGTTTATTGGTTTACCCATCCCTCAAAGATAGGAGTAACCTCAAGCGCAAAGATTCATGATTTAGTTGAAATAGAGATTAAAAATGATAATATTAAACCAACAAAATTTGAAAATTACATAATCAAATTAAACGAGGAGAAACTTTCTCAGTTAAGGGAAAAAGGTCTTCTGGTTGAAACAATTGAAGGACTATAAAGAAGATGATTTTCTTATGATTTCTGGAATCCAACATTTCGCATTTTGCCGAAGACAGTGGGCTTTAATCCATATTGAGCAACAATGGGAAGATAATTATTTTACTATTGACGGAGAAATCAAACATGAAAGAGTAGATAATCCAGAAATTCATGAAAAACGCAATGATACTATAACGGTTCGTGCTTTACCGGTTAAATCACGAACATTAGGTATTACAGGAAAATGTGATGTCGTAGAATTTAATCGAGCAGATCAGGGAATTTATATTCCTAGATACGATGCTAATTTTTTAGTTACATTAATCGAATATAAACGTGGAAGGCCAAAAGAAGATAATTCTGATAATCTTCAACTGATGGCTGAAGCTTTTTGTTTAGAAGAAATGTTGGCTACTCGAATTGAAAAGGGTTTTCTTTTCTACTTTGAGACAAGAAGAAGAGAAGAAGTGAAATTTTCAGAAGAACTTCGTCAACAAATGATTCGAACAGTAAAGGAAATGCATTCCTATATGGACCGTGAATACACACCTAAAGTAAAAACTGGTAATAAGTGTAAGTCGTGTTCTTTAAGACATATTTGTTTGCCTGAATTAAACAAAAACAAAAAGGTAAATGAATATATCGATAGGAGGATTTCCGAATGAAACAACTATTAAATATGCTTTTTATAACAAAGCCTGATGTGTATCTAGGTTTAGATGGTGAAAATGTCACTATTAGAGCAGAAAATAGTGTTATAGCAAGATATCCATTACATAATTTAGAAGGAATTGTTTGCTTTTCAAATCTGGGGATGAGTCCTTCGTTGATGGGAAAATGTGTTGACCTAAATATTTCTGTTTGTTTTCTTACTCCATCTGGTAGATTTTATGCAAGAGTTGTAGGAGAAACTCGAGGAAATGTTCTACTTAGAAAAAAACAATATCGTATTTCCGATGTAGAAGAAGAAAGTCTTAAGATTTCTAGAAATTTTATCTTAGGGAAAGTATACAACGAAAAATGGCAGTTGGAGCGTTACATTAGACAATATCCATTAAGAATACCAGTGAATATTATGGAGAAAGCTTCATCATCACTCAGTGAATTCATGCGTGAAATTGCAATTAGTAAGAGTTTAGAACAATTGCGAGGTTATGAAGGTGCTTCACAGGTTGTTTATTTCCGGCAGTTTGATCATATGATTTTAAATCAAAAAGAAAATTTCTTTTTCCATGAAAGAAGTAAAAGACCTCCAGAGAATAGGGTGAATAGTCTATTATCTTTTGCGTATACACTATTATCAAATGATATTAAAGCTGCTTTAGAAACTGTCGGATTAGATCCCTATGTTGGATTTATGCATCAAGACCGCCCCGGAAGAGCTTCACTTGCAAATGATTTGATTGAGGAGTTAAGAGCGCCAATAGCAGACCGTTTTGTTTTATCTTTAATTAACCGAAAGCAACTTCATGCAGATGATTTTGAAATAAATGAAAATAAATCAGTTTACATTAATGATGATGCAAGAAGAACTTTCATAAGTGAATGGCAGAAAAATAAGCAAGATAAATTAACCCATCCATATTTAAATGAAAAAATATCTTGGGGGTTGGTACCTTATTCACAAGCTTTATTACTAGCTAGGCATCTTCGTGGTGATCTCGATCAATATCCTCCATTTTTTTGGAAGTAAAGGTGGAGATATGATACTGCTAATAACCTATGATATTAATGTAACTTCAGATAATGGTAAAAATAGACTACGCAAAGTAGCAAAAATATGTACAAATTATGGACAAAGAGTTCAGAATTCTGTATTTGAATGTAAAGTAAATGAAGCTGAGTTTTTAATTATTAAAAAGCAATTAACAGATGTAATTGATAGGAATATGGACAGCTTACGTTTTTATAGGCTTGGGGATAATTATGATAAGAAAGTACAACAAATTGGTGCAAAGCAAAGTTACAGATTTGATGACACCTTGATAATTTGAAAGTGCGAACCTATAGCTCTCATTGAAACAAGTTGATTTTCGCACTCAGAAACTTCAAAATTTCTTCTTTTATTTGTTGCATAACTTAAAGAAACAATAAAACTAAACAATTATTATTAATTTTGTTGGATCTTATGATTAAAAAATCATAATTTCTAGCTGTCGCATCCTACATGGATGCGTGAATTGAAATGCGAGACAAGTCAGTGTCAACTGACATATTACCTGTCGCATCCTACATGGATGCGTGAATTGAAATATCAAACAACAAGTTTTTTTGATGATAACGTAAAGGGTCGCATCCTACATGGATGCGTGAATTGAAATTAGAGATTAGAATGTTTTTTGGGTATATTTACTTGTCGCATCCTACATGGATGCGTGAATTGAAATCATTACGGTTGTTAAATCATTTACTCTCGATAAGGTCGCATCCTACATGGATGCGTGAATTGAAATCAAAACTCCTCATAATTACTGCCATGATGCATTGGTCGTCGCATCCTACATGGATGCGTGAATTGAAATTGTTGTAGTAGTTAGTTTTTTCTTTAAAGCAAACCGTCGCATCCTACATGGATGCGTGAATTGAAATCCGCTTCTCAATTTCTTTATCAAACTCAGATGTATCGTCGCATCCTACATGGATGCGTGAATTGAAATCGATGTATAAATTGAAAGACGAAGTATCAAGCGACACGTCGCATCCTACATGGATGCGTGAATTGAAATCCAAACTATGTCAATAACATCAAAACCTGTCCCAGTCGCATCCTACATGGATGCGTGAATTGAAATCATCAAGCCTTCTGGGATATAATCAACTGGAGTAGGTCGCATCCTACATGGATGCGTGAATTGAAATCTGAAGAAACTCCGCAACAGCAACCAGAACCAGAGTCGCATCCTACATGGATGCGTGAATTGAAATTACCTTTTACATGATGCTCTACAAAGACGATAAGTCGCATCCTACATGGATGCGTGAATTGAAATATTTGCTTCTGTTGCCTCAGCTTCGTAAACGTCAGTCGCATCCTACATGGATGCGTGAATTGAAATCGCTGTCCCTCTCCAAGCAATACAATTAAAGAAAGTCGCATCCTACATGGATGCGTGAATTGAAATTGCCATAATCGGCAGCTGTGGGTTGTGTGTCTTTGTCGCATCCTACATGGATGCGTGAATTGAAATATACAACGATAAAAACTATATGCTAACGGATAGGGTCGCATCCTACATGGATGCGTGAATTGAAATTCGTATGACCTCGTCATATCCAAGATTATTGGCATGTCGCATCCTACATGGATGCGTGAATTGAAATTCTGGGCATACATCGGATTATTTTGTAGATGGTGGTCGCATCCTACATGGATGCGTGAATTGAAATATCAACATAACATTGTCGCATCCTACATGGATGCGTGAATTGAAATATCGCCTATAAATACATCAAAATCGCCAATATAGTCGCATCCTACATGGATGCGTGAATTGAAATAACCGCTTTACTAACTTCATCACTTCCGACGTTTGGTCGCATCCTACATGGATGCGTGAATTGAAATCAAAGATAACTCCTTCGGCGACTCCTCTAATACCGTCGCATCCTACATGGATGCGTGAATTGAAATATCGATCATTCCTGCCCCAAGAGTAGAACCTAAAACGTCGCATCCTACATGGATGCGTGAATTGAAATCAAAACTCCTCATAATTACTGCCATGATGCATTGGTGTCGCATCCTACATGGATGCGTGAATTGAAATGTCTAATGCAAGCACAGAACCAGAAGCTTTTAAGTCGCATCCTACATGGATGCGTGAATTGAAATGCAGCAACGGTACCTTTCATAGCAGTATAATTTGGTCGCATCCTACATGGATGCGTGAATTGAAATCTGAAGAAACTCCGCAACAGCAACCAGAACCAGAGTCGCATCCTACATGGATGCGTGAATTGAAATTAAAATCAGACAAGCAGTAAATCTTAATGAAATCGGTCGCATCCTACATGGATGCGTGAATTGAAATAAAATCGGATTACAGAACTTACATCTCAAGGGAGGGTCGCATCCTACATGGATGCGTGAATTGAAATTCTCATGCCCCTCGTTTGTATTCCGTATTTCTTGTCGCATCCTACATGGATGCGTGAATTGAAATAACATCTGGAGTTGCAAGAAGAAATGTAGTCGACAGTCGCATCCTACATGGATGCGTGAATTGAAATTCCGCATCAAGGGAAACTTTATAGTTTAGATCCAAGTCGCATCCTACATGGATGCGTGAATTGAAATGATATGGGAACATCGGATGCCGACTCAGTAATCGTCGCATCCTACATGGATGCGTGAATTGAAATCGGATAAAGAACTCCAAGAAGATATCCGAAAGGCGTCGCATCCTACATGGATGCGTGAATTGAAATTCATTTAATAAAATCTAGGATTAACGGACTAAACTTGTCGCATCCTACATGGATGCGTGAATTGAAATGTTTATCAAATCTGCAATAGTCGGAATATATCTAGGTCGCATCCTACATGGATGCGTGAATTGAAATTTTACTGGCAAACTCGATCTGTTTGATGACTTAGGTCGCATCCTACATGGATGCGTGAATTGAAATTCGATTATAAATGATGATTTCGTGTATCTTCTCAAGTCGCATCCTACATGGATGCGTGAATTGAAATACTTTTATACATAATATCACCCTAAAACCAATAAGTCGCATCCTACATGGATGCGTGAATTGAAATATCCGTTAGCGATTGTATCTGATACTTGGATGGAGTCGCATCCTACATGGATGCGTGAATTGAAATAGATCCTATCTGATATGCGGAGTTTTTGCTATACCGTCGCATCCTACATGGATGCGTGAATTGAAATCCAATTATGTTAGTTATTGTCCTCATTGTGATTATGTCGCATCCTACATGGATGCGTGAATTGAAATAATGGAATGGGAACAATGTAGTAGAAGTATTCAACGTCGCATCCTACATGGATGCGTGAATTGAAATAAGTCCTGTAGTATCTGGGATAGTATCAAGTTCAACGTCGCATCCTACATGGATGCGTGAATTGAAATGTTTATAAAAGCCTCTTGTTTTACTGTCAATTTAGTCGCATCCTACATGGATGCGTGAATTGAAATATATTCATAACTTTATTGGTTTTAGGGTGATATTAGTCGCATCCTACATGGATGCGTGAATTGAAATTTCTGCTGCTTTAGCAATCATTAGCGAACCAACGTCGCATCCTACATGGATGCGTGAATTGAAATCGGTTGGATCTTATTATCACACAATTAAGATTTTAGGTCGCGTCCTACATGGATGCGTGAATTGAAATATCCGTGGAAACCCTGCAGTAGATCGCCGCTTTCGTCGCATCCTACATGGATGCGTGAATTGAAATCCTGATAACCGTTCGATTGATTATTATTATTGTTGTCGCATCCTACATGGATGCGTGAATTGAAATCTCTTGCGAACTTGGTTAAAAGTTCTAAGACCTCGTCGCATCCTACATGGATGCGTGAATTGAAATTCGATATTGCGAAACTTCGAAAGAATGATATTGAGTCGCATCCTACATGGATGCGTGAATTGAAATTACAGTTGGTGCGAAGAATGACTCATCAAGATATTGTCGCATCCTACATGGATGCGTGAATTGAAATATACTCAAATTAAAGTGGAAGCAGCAAAAAGGAGAGTCGCATCCTACATGGATGCGTGAATTGAAATTTAGGGCAGAGTCCATATCTCTCGGTTTGTTTAGTCGCATCCTACATGGATGCGTGAATTGAAATCGGCTCCAAGAGTAGAACCTAAAACCGTTTGCCAGTCGCATCCTACATGGATGCGTGAATTGAAATACCATTTTCAACTCTTACAACAATAAACTCACGAGTCGCATCCTACATGGATGCGTGAATTGAAATACTTTACATTTGGACTAGCCAGACCGAGACCTATCGTCGCATCCTACATGGATGCGTGAATTGAAATTTGCAACTCCAGATGTAGACCCAGAAATAAAAAACGTCGCATCCTACATGGATGCGTGAATTGAAATTGCAATATCTATTTTGGATGGACAAGCGATTAGAGTCGCATCCTACATGGATGCGTGAATTGAAATATTGTTGCCTAAGTCAATGCCTATCGTGTAGCGGGTCGCATCCTACATGGATGCGTGAATTGAAATATACGATTAAAGAGAGGTGGTTTTATGGATTTTGGTCGCATCCTACATGGATGCGTGAATTGAAATTATTGCTCCATAACCATCTATCCAAACTCCAGCAGTCGCATCCTACATGGATGCGTGAATTGAAATTAATAATATAACTGACAGAGTTATTAGCGAATTGAGTCGCATCCTACATGGATGCGTGAATTGAAATCGGTACAGCTGTATGTCGCTTACCGAAAGGTTGATGTCGCATCCTACATGGATGCGTGAATTGAAATATTGGTTTACCTCATTTAGCAAACGCTCTTGTTTAAGTCGCATCCTACATGGATGCGTGAATTGAAATGTTTATAAAAGCCTCTTGTTTTA
>CALEGD010000079.1 GCA_937877075.1 uncultured Acholeplasmatales bacterium | reverse complement strand
AGAAAAAAACGGTCTTAATTAATTATTCATTAATCAAGGCCGTTATTTCTTTTTTAAGTTCAGAAATGATTTCATCTTGCTCTATACGACGGATTATCTTACCTTTTTTGAAGAGTAAAGCTCCGTTCCTTCCGCCGGCAATGCCAATATCAGCTTCGGAAGCTTCTCCTGGTCCGTTAACCGCACAACCCATAATGGCAATCTTTAGTTTTCTATTTCCGAGTGTTTCCAGATAATCTTCTATTTCCGTCACGATCTTAAGCATATCATATTGTATTCTGCCACAGGTCGGGCAAGAGATTAGAATTGGTTTTTCATATAAACCAAGATCGGAAAGGATAGCTTTTCCAACCTTTATTTCTTCTACTGGATCCGCACTTAAAGAAACGCGGAGAGTGTCGCCGATCCCTTCATTAAGCAGAATTCCTAAACCAATAGCCGAGCGGATTGCACCGGATCTAGCAGTTCCGGCTTCGGTTACCCCGATATGTAAAGGATAGGGGAAATTTTGGCTGGCAAGCCGATAGGCTTCGACAGTTCTTTTTACATCCGAGGCTTTAAGGGAGATAATTATATCTCGAAAGTCAAGGTCTTCAAGGATTTGAACATGTCTTTTTGCGCTTTCCACAAGTGCTTCTGCAGTCGGACCTTGGTATTTCTTTAAGAGATCCTTTTCGAGAGATCCCGAGTTAACACCGATTCTGATTGGTATTTGTTTTTCCCGGCATTTCTCAACAACCATTTTGATTCTATCGAGACTGCCGATATTACCGGGATTAATTCTTAGTTTATCAATTCCGGATTCTATAGCTATTAAAGCTAAGCGATAGTCAAAATGAATATCTGCTACCAGCGGTATGGATATTTGTTTTTTTATATCCCCAATTGCTTTCGCATCCTCTTCATCAAGGACTGCAACCCTCACTATTTCACACCCGACTTCTTGTAAGCGGAGGATTTGTTTAACGGTTGCATCTAAATCCTTGGTTTTGGTATTGGTCATGCTTTGGATAGCAATCGGATAATCTTTTCCGATTATGACATTACCGATTCTGATTTCCTTCGTTTGTTTTCTTGATTTCATTAATCTTGTTCTCCGTAGTTATGGTTGGTGTGGTCGTTGTAGTTTTCTTTTTCTTTCTTTTTACACGTTTTCTTTGCGGGGAACGAATCCGGTTCTGACGTAAGATATTGTAAATCGTGCTTCGAGAAAGATCATAACCTTGACTTTGCATGATTCTAGCAAACTCAGTAAAATTGGTTCCTTTATATTGTGTCCGATATATATGAGCCAATTCTTTTCTAATGCTTTCATCATAAGTGTTGGCCGGTTTATAATAGCGGTTCTTATGAACAACTCCGGTTTCACCTTCTTCAAGAACTTGACGTTTCAAGTTTCTGACTTGCCTGGTTGTAATCTTCAACATTTTTGCTGCTTTAGGACCGTTAATTTCACCGGCTATCAAACGATTGATAATTCGGAGTTTTCTCTTTTCATGCCGTCTAAATTTGATTGGTTTTTCCTTTTTTTCCTTCGGCATTTCTAATAACATAATAGGTTCTTGACTCTTCTCTAACATTAACTCCTCCTAGTATAGTAAATTACTTTATAAATATTTCCTTAAATATCTTATCATATTTTGTCGGAAAATGCAAGATGCTTTTAAAATCTCAAAAATAAAAAAGGATATAATCCATATCCCTTTTCACTTCTTTGACTTTTCTTTATGTTGAGTCTGTTTCCGACATTTCGGGCAAAATTTCATTTGTTCGATTCTGTCGGGAGTGTTTTTCTTATTTTTTTCGGTAAGATAGTTTTCCGAATTACAGACTGAACATCTCATTAAGAATGTAACGCGCATATTCGTCCTCCTAGTGCTAGTTCTTACTAATAGATTATATAATAATCAAACAAAAATTGCAAGAAAAATTTCTTTTTTCCCCTATGGACATTTTCCATTTACTAATCGGAAATCCCATCATATTATGATATTATAAAGGAGGGTTATATGAATTTTTATTTTGAACCTGATGATAGACGTAGCAACTTCAATGAGAATACAGATAATTTTAACGAAAACTCGGAAGATTGGGGTCAATGCGCTTGGGTTTGGGATGAGAGAAGATGTTGTTTTAGACTAATTCATCGTTGTCATGATCGACATCGTGATGAAAAAGAGCACGAGAGATTCCGTCAACATGTTCACGAATTCTTAGGGAGCACAATGATTTCTGAAGAAAGAGAAGAAGCTCACAATCATCGTTTTGCCGGAGTAAGCGGGCCTGCAATCCCGACCGGTGGCAGCCATGTACATAGAATTTTTACTCTTACTGACAGTACTGACCATATTCATCGTATAGAGGATACCAGTGGACCGGCAATTAATGTCGGCGGAGGCCGCCATGTTCATTTAGTTCGTGGTAGGACCAGTTTTGAGGACGGTCATACCCATGGTTATATCTTTGCGACCTTGATTGAAAATCCGACCGGTGAAGGCAGATAAAAACAAAGGCAGATTTATCTACTTTAGATGAACCTGCTTTTTTATTAATTTAAATAATTTTTTTATTTTAACAGTAAAGAATAAAAGTATATTAGTCGACACAATAATAACCATATGGTAAAATACGGAAGAAAGGAGTTTGATAATGAAATTAAAAAATAAAGTTGCTGTAGTTACAGGAGCTGCTTCCGGAATGGGAAAAGCGATTGTAGAACTATTTGCGAAAGAAGGTGCAAAAGTCATTGTTGCCGATATCAATTTTGATGGAGCTAAAACAGTAGTTGCTAAAATTGTAGAAGCAGGTGGAATTGCTAGTGCTGTTTTAGCCGATGTTTCCAAAGAAGAAGATGTAGCGAAGATGATTGATACAGCGGTAAATTTATACGGGACAGTGGACATCTTAGTTAATAATGCCGGCATTATGGATAATATGGAAGCGGCCGCTGATATTACTGATCAACAATGGGAACGGATTTTTGCCGTTAATTCAACTTCAGTAATGAGGGCAACCAGAAAAGTAATGCCGATCTTTTTAGAGAAAGGTTCAGGAAGTATTGTAAATATTGCTTCTATCGGCGGTTTATATGGTAAATTTGCCGGCAGTATTTATACAGCCAGCAAACATGCAGTAATCGGCTTTACAAAAAGCACCGGCTATATGTATGCAAATAATGGAATTCGTTGCAATGCAATTGCTCCGGGTGGAGTAATGACCAATATTCAAAGTTCAATGACTAATATTAATGAATTTGGTTCCGCTCGTACCGAGCTTAGTATGGCAACAAATCCACGTTTTGGACAACCCGAAGAAATTGCTTCAGCCACACTATTTCTTGCCAGTGATGATTCTAGTTTCATTAACGGAACAGTACTGGTTGTTGACGGCGGTTGGACGGCTTAAGGTAATACCTATATTAAAACTCAACTTTTAATATAATGATTAATAGATTTTAAAGAGACTTTGGAATTTGATTTCCTATAGTCTCTTTTTTATGGAAAAAACAAATAAATTTAAACAAAAGGAGAAATATGATATAATAAATATAGAAAAAATTGGATAAAAAGGGAAAGGTTAGAAGAATAAATGATATTTTTAGATTTCTTTTCACCTGACGGAGTTCCTGTCGGTGTATTTAGTTTAACTCATCTATTGGTTCTGATTGTATGCCTTTTTTTGATTATTCTTTGCCTTTTTCTAATTAGGAATCTAAATGATAATCAAATTAATTTTATGATAAAAATAATTGCTCTAACAGTTTTGATCTTAGAAATTATTAAGATTATTTGGAATCTTAGAAACGGAAGAAAAAATTTAAATACTTTTGTACCTCTCTATTTTTGTAGTTTATTTATTTATTCGTCTCTTCTTGGTGTTTTTGGAAAAGGAATTGTTAGAGAAGCTGGATATGGTTTTATGTTTCATGGAGGTTTGATCGGTGGATTATCCTTTTTAGTTTATCCGATTACTTCTTTAAAATATTTTCCGATGTGGCATTTTATTTCCTTTCACAGTATGTTATATCATAGTTTGATGGTTTTTGTTTCTTTGGTTTTGCTTTTCCGAAATTATCGAATTAATAAAGTCGGTATCCGTGGCTTTTTCGTTATTACTTTCGGATTTTCTTTACTTGCCTACCTTGTTAATCAAATTGACGGTTCTAGCAATTTAATGTTTTTGGAAAAACCGGTCGCAAGTCTAAATTTACTATGGTATGTTTATGATTTAAGTCCAAAGGTATATCCATTTATCTTTTCAATTTTACAGAATTTCGGATGTTTCCTAGTATCTTTCTTTATTTATAAATTATTTTCGAAAAAGAAAATAACAATTCATAATTTATAGGTGAATTTATGATTGTCTTATATTTATTATTAATTTCTATAGTTTTTGTTTCACTAATAATCTTTCTTGTGTTTTTTAAGAAGTTTCCGATATTTTATCAAGTAAAGACAGTTAGTTCCAAAAATAATTTGCGGACCGAAAGACAAATGCGTTTTGATTTAGTAATTCGGATCTTATGCTTGCTTTATCTTATTACATTTTTAATCAGGATTATTAATGTTGATGAATTCAATAAAGTGATAGATCTTGATCGTTTATTTTCACCGAAAACCGGTGCTATTATTACAATCATAAGGACTTTAACGGGTGGAGCGGTAATATGTTATTTAATTGTCTCTTTCTTTGATTATCGACTTTTAAGAAATATCGTGGCTTTTTTTGGAACTATTATTTATATCATCAATATCATCCTTTTTAAACAGAATATCCAAGCGATGATGGGTATCATCAGAGTTCCGACTTTTCATTATCGCGAGATAATTTTTTCAATCGAATGCATCTTAGGAATTTCAATTGGGTTTAATTATTTAGCGAAAAAGTTCATTGAGAAAGATTTTTCAAATATTTTGAAGCAAATTGCATCTGCGTTACTCGTTTTAACGGCGATCTCTTTACTTTCTATGAATGCCGCTACTATTCAGAATATCTTTGGTTACGAGTGGGCTGAAGCTGCAACTGATTTTTCTGTAACTCATCTTTTGGTCATTCTGGGGATGATTGTTCTGACCTTTGTTACG
Source organism: uncultured Acholeplasmatales bacterium (assembly GCA_937877075.1). GTDB lineage: Bacteria > Bacillota_I > Bacilli_A > ML615J-28 > CAG-698 > DTU067. Next base: position 10,361 of record CALEGD010000079.1, on the reverse strand, counting down.
ATTTTTGTTTTAAGGAAAATTAATAAAGATGATATTAGCCAAACAGTATTGATTATTAGTTCCTTAGCCTGTTTTAGTCTTTATTATTCGAGAAGAGATGTATTAGCTTTTGATTTAAGCGGTCTGCCGCTTCATTTATGTAATACAGCAGTAATTTTAATGGTTATTAGTTTTACAATCAAAAACAAACCAATCTTTTATTTCAATTACTTGGTTAATGTCACGGGTGCTCTTTTTGCAATTTTCCTTCCCGACTATAGTGGTAAGATTGTTTCGGAAGCGGGAATGCATTATTGGGTAAACCATGTTTTACTCTTTATTTTACCGATTGTCGGAGTCGGTTGTAAACTTTTCGAACGACCAAAATTGAAATATGTTTTCTATTCAATCCTCGTTTTTACAATCTACTTTATCGCAATTGCTTTTATTAATGCTTGGTTTATTAATTATGATGCTAGTGTAAATTACTTTTTCCTAAACGGAGATACAATTGTAAAAAGGTTTGTTTGGGCTCCTAATTTAAAAAACAACTTCGTAATCATCTTTAATATAAAGAACCTTACTTTAAAAATCTATTGGCTCTATTGGTTGTTAACTTATACCTTTTATGTCGGATTAATTTTTGTAACTTGGTTCCTCTATGTCTTACTTTACAAAGTTTCTGATGAATATGAGGATTTAATTAGACGAAAGAAAATGCAGGTGATGGATATGTTGAAATTAAAGAGGGAAATGCAGGGAAGAAAAATTACTGAACCCTTGCATCCTGAATATGGGGATATGGTTAAAATTGAGCACTTTACAAAGATTTATCAAGGAAGTAAAGTAAAATCGGTTGATAACTTTTCCCTCGAAATAAAAGCCGGACAAGTATATGGCTTTTTGGGCCATAATGGTGCCGGTAAATCAACAACAATTAAAAGTATGGTGGGGATACAAACTCTTAGTAAGGGATCAATCTCTATCAGCGGTTTTGATATCAGTAAGCAACCATTACAGGCAAAAATGAGAATCGGCTATGTTTCGGATAATCATGCAGTCTATGAACGCTTGACCGGTAGGGAATATATTAATTATGTTGCTGATTTGTATTTGGTTTCAAAAGAAGACAGAGAAGAGCGGATTGAGAAATACTTATCAATGTTTAATCTTGAAGAGGCAATCGATCGTGAGATAAAGGGTTATTCCCACGGAATGAAACAAAAATTGGTGGTTATTGCTTCTTTGATTCATAATCCGAAAGTTTGGATTTTGGATGAACCGCTTACCGGACTTGACCCGGTTAGCAGTTTTCAAATCAAAGAAGTTATGCGTGAGCATGCAGATAACGGTAACATTGTCTTTTTCAGTAGTCATGTAATTGAAGTTGTCGAAAAGATTTGTGATAAAATCTGTATTATCAGTCAGGGTAAATATGTCGGTGAGTGGGAAATTAAAGAACTGCATCAACACGGTGAAACCTTAGAATCACTTTATATGCAATATATTTTCCATCATTCATGAGGTTAATATGATAAAAAGAATTAAAACCTTAGTGATGTTACAATTGGGAGATAAGTTTAAGAAAAGCAAAAGACAAACCGAGAAAATAGTTTTTGGATTTGCTGGTTTTATATTTCTTGCTTCAATCTGGTTTTCTTTAATATACATTATGGCAAAAGTCGTATACTTGCCGGTTTCTGAAGCGATGATTTTATTTATCATTTTGATAACACAAATATTGACGATTGTTGCAAGTGCTGGAACCCTAACAAAGTCTCTCTTTAACAGTCGCGATAATGCTCTATTATTAGCTTTTCCTACTTATCATAATGAAGTCTATATTTCAAAACTGATTGTCTTTTATATCGATGAATTGTTTAAAAACCTTATCTTTTTACTGCCTTTGCTTTTAGCTTACGGTCTTTATTCATATGAAGGAATTTGGTATTTCTTTGCAATCCTTTTACTGACAATTATTTTACCGATTATTTCGGTATTAATCGGAGCTTTGCTGTCACTTCCTTTACTAATTTTTGAGAAACTTTTAAAGAAATATAGTTTTCTTTATCTTCTGATTATTACCTTGGTGATAGTTTTTCTCTTTAAGTTTTTTAGTAATTTAATTAAATTGCTTCCCAAGCCTTTTAGGCTCGTAGCCTTATATAATATCGTCATTAGTAAAGTTATTACTTTTATTGATAATGCCAATGAATTTGCTTTATTTTATCGTTGGTGTGCTGATTTTCTTTTTCAAGATCAGATTATTATTAATTTTTTATGGATTATTTTATTGATTATAGGTTTATTAATTGCAAATTTCTTATTATCGAAGCCTTTGTTCTTTCGCTTGGCTTCTAGAACTGCGGAAGATTCCGTTCAAAAAAACCATAAAGGTATAAATAAGCCTTCTCGGTCGACCTTTATTGCCTTTTTTAAAAAGGAAATTATTCTTTCGGTTCGGAACCTTGGTCAAGTCTTAAGTAATTACTTGATTGTTATGATTCTACCTCTTGTTATATATTTAATTAACAGTGTCTTTAGAGTTATTAATCTTAATGCGTTTGGTCAAATTTTGGTCTTTGGTTTTAATATTATTATCGGTTTATTAATGATTACTGCCGGTAATACAAATAGTGCCACGGCTTTAAGTATTGAAGGAAGTGAGTTTGTCTTATTGAAAACCTCACCTGCCGATACTCAAAAGATTGCTTGGGCGAAAATAGCCCTGAATATTATTTATTCTTCAATACTTTTGATTATTTCGGCTTTGGTTTTAAATTCTCTTCATATTATGAAAACATCTGAATTATTAACTATGGCCTTGGTTTATTTCTTTGTAAATATCGGGCACATTATGTGGACATTTCAATTAGATCTCCGTAATCCTCAACTTCGAGATGTCGCTTATACCGGCCATATCATTAATTATGCTAATGTTTCGAAATCCCTAACAAACGGAATTACGATTGCAATTATCTTTGGCTTCCTCGGAGCACTCTTTTATTACAGCAGTCCCGGTTTTGGAATGGTGATGATCATAGCATTTTCCATTGTTTTTGCCCTATGGCGCTTTTTGGTATTTCGAATTAATTTACAGGTGCATTTCTATGAAATTGAGTTTTAGAAAGGGGGAAAAGGATGAATAAAAAAGTTTCAATTTTATTAATCTTGATTTTTATCATTTTTTCGATTGCTTTGGTAGGTATGCTGGGAAGCGCTCCTTATAATGAAGAACCAACCCTGGCCAAGGTATTAAAATGGGATGTCGAGAAAAACGAAAGCGGCAAGAAGATTATCTATCTTCCTAAACTTGAAACAGACGGGCAAGCCCGTCTTAATCTGGCAGAGTTAATTATTTGGGATGAAAATGCTACTTTTGGAAAAGAATCTTTGAAATATTCTTTATTTGTTCACGAGAAAGATCTCGAAAAAGTTATCTTGATTAAAGAAGGAGCTTTAGCAGGATGGATTTCCTTCTTTGCCCAGGTAAATGCGACGGTGATTGTTAGTTCAACCGACGGAAGCGGTTTGAAAGATATTATTTATATTAAAAACGACCCCGCTAATATCATTATTGAACCAGATATTATCGACGGGGATATCTTTGATTAGAAGGAGAAAGATATGGAACAAAAGAAAAACTTTTTTAAAATATTTGTTTATACTTTAGTTTTTATTTGTTTGGGGTTTATTTTAGTCGCTTGTGAAGAAGCTTCTACGAAAGTAAAATTTTATGACAGTCTTAATACGGAGAAAACACTTTTCCCAGGTTCATATGATATCAGTGAACTGGCGAAGGAAGGACTTGATGATTTTATACCGGTAAAAGAGGGTTATATTTTTTTAAAGTGGACTTTGGATGTAGAAGGAGAAGAGGAATTTAAACCGGAGCTTTATACCGGAACAGAACCTTTGATTCTCGTTTATGCCCAGTGGGATGAAAAGCAGAAGGTATCTTATTATGATGGCGAAAACCGCCTCGAACAGATTTATTTGGAGAAACTGCTTTCGGGAGAAAGGTTACCTAATACTCCGGTAAAATTCGGAGCAACCTTCTTGGGTTGGACGCTTGACGGTGATAATTTCTTTGATCCGGAAAATTATAGCGGCACCGAAAAGGAGATTAAGGTTTATGCGAAATGGGATCAACTGCCGATTGTCCAGTACTATAATGACGGTAAAAAGATTTTTGAAGACTTTTTCGAAGATATTAAAGACGGAAATTCGACGGTTCCGGAGCTATCTAAAAGTGGTTATGATTTTAAAGGTTGGTCTTTAAATCAAAGTACTTTAGAACCTTTTGATCCTGCTACCTATGCGGGTGAGGATGAAATTATTAAAGTTTTTGCCATTTGGGAGGCAAAACAAAAAGTCGTTTTTGAGGATGGACAAACCACCTTATACACTTATTATATGGAAGACTTAAAGAGCGGAAGTCTCTCTTTACCGAATCCTACCAAGGATGGTTATACTTTTAAAGGTTGGAAAACTATTGGTGGAAACAACTTTGATCCTTTGACTTATCAAGGGACCGAAAAGACAATCACAGTTAAGGCTGAATGGGAAAAGATTATTAAAGTAATTTTTTATAATGAAACCGTAAAAATATTGGAAACTTATTTGTCGGAATTAAAGGCCGGCACGGTTCTGCTTCCGATTGCCTCAAAAGAAGGTTCAAATTTTGACCGTTGGACTCTAGATGAAGCCGGTAATATTCCCTTTAATCCGAGTTCTTATAGCGGCTCCGACTCAGAAGTTAATGTCTATGCTCAGTTCACCGATAAAGTAAAAGTTTATTATTATGACGGAGAAACTGAATTATATACTAATTTCTTAGAGAATTTGGAAATAGGATTCGAGCCTGTTGAACCAACAAAACCGGGATATTTCTTTAACCGTTGGGTTAATGCAAATGATGAAGAATTTGTTTTAAATCTAGAAGCTACAGAAACTCAATATGCTTATGCAACTTGGTACAAAGAACCGATACTTGAACACTTAAATTTTGATGCCATCGAATCAAAACTAATTTGGAAAGGAATAGATGCAGCCATTTATTATCTAAAAATAGATAACGATGAAGTCTTTTCTGTTAATGATCCTGAATATCTGGTTGACTATTTAGAAGAGGGAGAACATACGGTGAGTATCCAGATTGACTATCACGGACATAAGACCGAATGGGAAAGTATTACCTTTCTTAAAGGCTATGTTTTTACCTTAAATAATGTCCGCTACAATGATTCTAAGGTTATATGGGACGAAGAACCAAAAGCAATTTTCTATGAAATCAAATGGGAAAGCATGGAAGCTTCAATCGATAGAATCACACTTAATTCTTACGGTGTTGACCCCCGTAAACCGAATACCTATACTTTCTATGTTCGGGTGGGAATTCTTGGTAATCTCGGTTCAATCATCCTCTCCAATTGGGCGGAAGGAGAAGTAACTGTAATTGTAGAAGAGGAATATGATCCTGATTCGGGGCTTACTATTGATAATGGAACTTGGATTTTCCTTTCCGGACAGTCCTATACCTTTACGAATTACACCTTTGAAACAGTGGAAGGTTATTATATAGCGAACGGTAATACAATCACTTTTGTAAACAAAGCACCGATTAATCCGGAATTCACTTTAAAAATTAGAAACCGCTTCGGTCAAGAAATTGAAAAACCGGCTCGTATTGAAAACTATGTCCTTAATTTAGATTATGATAGTAACTGGAATACTTATCAATCAAATATCAGTGTTTCGAACAGTAATACTAATAAAGAAGCCTTTATTAATACCACTAACTATTATGAAATCGGAACCGGTGACAATAAATATCGTTTGGAATTGGATGTAATGGGAACATCTTTAGGAATGTTTCCTACCGATTTCAGATTTGATTACATTTGTGGCAATGGTTATATCGAAAGTTTATATAAAGGTTCCGACGGTTATTATTATGTTATCTGGAGTCAAACCGGAAGGCAGGCCGGAGAAAGAGGCGAAGTAGTCACCTTAACAATAACACCGCATTATTTAACGCGCTCTCAAAGAGATAATCCGCCTGCAATAACTTTCACTTTTAAACTTAATTCCGGTGTTAATGTTTATACGGATTTGGAGTTGAAAAACAGTTTTAGGGATTTAAATATAAAAACGATTAATCTTCATAGTGATATAATAGCGAAAGTTGCGGATGTACAAGATAATGAAACTCCGGTTAACTATGACAATGCAACAACAAACGGAAGTTTATATTATCGAAGAGTGACAGGAGAAGAAAACTTCGTTCTTAACGGAAACTATTTCGAAGTTGATTATTCGAATATTCCTTTAATAATCGACAATCGACCTGCTGCAATCCTGGAATTTTATCCGCCTTATCAACTTTATTCAATTCAGGTTGCAGCATTCCATATTGAAAATGTTGCCGGTACAATTCCAATTGCAATTGATGGTGTGACCTATAATGTCCGAAAACCGGTAAACTCCACTTATAATAATTTAAGACTGAAAGGTAACGGGGTATTTACTACCGAGACAGCAGAAGATTTCTTAATCCATTCCGGAGCTCTCCATGGAATTAGATCTTCATATTGTACATCAACCTTTAATAATACAGTTATTTATAATGCCAGTGAAGCTTATAAAATAATCGGTAGAAATACCACATCAACTCTAATCAGTGATGCTACAATCACCTTTAATGAGGCAGTGGCCACCAACAGTTGGAATAGTAGTATTTTTATGCTCGGAGATTATGAACTCTTATTAAAAAACACTCATTTCTATAAATCCTTCTCCATTGCCATCACTGTTCGGGCTTCGGAAACCTTAAATATAAATCTAGATGATGAAGCTAAGGCTTTAGGATGTAGATTAATACCGGCCATTACTTTGGATAATTCGAAAATTGATAACTGGAGTTATGGTGATGAATTCTATCTGGTTGCAATTGGCTTTTCAGCACAAATTACAGCTTATAAAACTGAACTAGAAGGTAATATTAACAGTATAACACAAGGAAAATATACCTTATTGAAAACTGATTCTAACGGTTCAATGGTTAACTTAATGCATTTCTTCCAATCCGAAGGAATGAATAGTCAGTACGAATTAAGTTATATCGAAAATGGACTTAAGGTAAGTACTATTCGTAAAGCTAATCCAGTTAATGGTACTCCGGCCGATCCTCGTGCAAATAATCCTCAACATACTATTCTTTGGCCGGTAGGTGAATACAGTGATACAGCTGCTTTTGGTGCGTTAATGACCAGATTTGAAGCTGAGTTGCAAGCCTATGGTGCATTTTGTATGGGCCAGTTGTCTTTTGGAAATTATGAGATTTTAGAAACCATCTATTCAAGAGAAGTATTGGAAAGCAAAGTCCTTGCACCATATTTACAAGATATGGATTGGCAAACAAGCACTATCTATCAATATGCATTCGAAAAGGCCAAAAGAATTGCTGAGAGAATTCTTGTTGAGGTAACATTGCCTACGATGGATCCAAAAGAAGATGGAATTGATATGATACTTATTGAAGCCTTACCTTTAGAATAAAAATTAAAATAAAAAGCATTTCATTTGATGTGAAATGCTTTTTTCGCAAATTATAAAATTATAATATAATTACTTGATTCCGTAAATATATAATGGGTTGATTTGTCAATTACAATAGGTGTACTTTTAAACTATCATATTGTTGAAAAATTTCAATACACGTTAGGTAAAGTTTTTGATTTTTCAAAATTGTATTAAATTGTTCCTGCGTTCTGAAAGAAAGCTAATATTTTTCAATTTATGTACGTTATTAATGAATTTTATTCTAGATAAACATAGAAACGAAAAAAGAAAGAAAATCTAATAACACAAAGAGATCATAGGTATAATATTTTTATTTAAGTTTTATTTTTCTTCCTTTTTTTACATTACCCTCCTGTATAATATGCAACGAGGGGATTATTATGGGAAAGGAAAAGAAACGCAGTGTCGATGAACTTGAAAAAGAAGAGACGACATTTTACTACGAACTAATGGGAATAATTTTTATCATCTTCTCGATCACAGTTTTAGGAGAACTAGGAAAGATCGGTTCTTTTATGCTGATTTTTTTTAAGGTGGTGTTTGGAGATTGGTATTGGATTATTATTCTTTTTTTACTGTTTTTTGGATTTCAATCTTTATTACGCCATAAAAGTTTTAACTTCAGGAACCAAAGATTTATTGGTTTTCTTTTCATATGTTTTTCCTTATTTCTTTTTGCGCATTTTCCGCTTCATAATTATATAAATGAGAAAAGTAATAGCTATTTTTCGGAAACTTGGAAGGTCTATAAATCCTTTATTAATACAAATATAGACACTTATTTAGGTGGAGGACTGTTAGGGGCAATTGTCTTTTATGCGATATATTATTTATTTGGTTCGGTTGGGGTAATTTTAATCGGAATGATTATAATTATGTTTGGTTTTTCCTTGGTTGTAAATAAGCCAGTCATTGAAATATTTAAAAGTTTCGGTAAGGGAACAAAAAATATTAGTAAATATGCTCGTAATTTTAATAATTTCTTTAAGTACCAACTTGGTTCTGGGAGTAAAGAAAAGAAGGAAATAGGTAAAGATATATTTTCTCGGTCTCAACAAGTGCCTTTAAAAATTCTAGAAGAATATCAGAATGTGATGAATTACAATTTTCAAGAAAAACATTGTTTAGAAGTTCGTAGTTTAATTCATTCCGTCTTCAGTAATCTTCATATGGAATATCGTGATATTGATTTTACAATTTCTTATAAAGTTTCCAGTTTTCGTTTTACTGTTTTTTCTGAATATAATCTTAAAGCCGTGATGGACAGGCTGAATAATGTTATTGAAGAAGAAATTCTTTTTGCACAGGACGGGACTAATTTGATGATTCAAATCACCAATAAATTTTCCCAAATCTTAACGCTGCGGGAACTTTTAATGAAACAGTCCAGTTTGTATAATAATTATCTCCTACCCATCGGTCTAACATACGAAAACAAACTTTGTGAGGTAGATACCTCTCGCTCCGGAAATTTGCTTTTAATCGGAATGAAGAATTCCGGTATTAAAAACTTCATAAATTATTATATTTTTTCATTATTTGTTAAGGAAAATCTTCTTAATTATGAAATAGAAATCTATGATAAATTAAATGAACTTTACCATTTGGAATCAATTTTAAAAATAATAACCGACCAAGAAATTAATGATTATTTAAATAATATTATTGATGAAATTGACGAAAAGCTAGAAACGATCAATAAACTTGGGGTCACGACTATTGATGAATATAATAAGAAACTGGATATTGATGGATTGAAAGAGCCGAAGATGCAAAGGAAGTTTATTATCATTAACCGTTTTCAAGCCGATAAAGAGACTTATTCCTATTTTGAAAATAAATTGATGTATGTAACCCAACTAGGTGAAAAAGCCGGAGTTTCAACTGTTTATGTAGTCAGAGAAGAGTTTTATATCACCAGCATTATCTTAAGTTTATACTTACATAAACTGGTCTTTAAACTGGATAGTATTCCCTTTTCGGTGAAGGTGATGAATAATGAAAATGCAACCTATCTACAAAACCACGGTGATTGTTTTTACTTAAGTCAAATTAAAGCTCGAAGAATTCAAACTGGCTTGGTATCAAAGAAAGATATTGAAGCGGTAATGGGTTATTTGAAATAATATATAGGAATCAAAAAGGCCGAGGAAACTCGGCTTTAATTTTTTTTTGCTCTTTGAATCGCATCATATCTTTCCTTGAGAGCTTTTTCATATTTACTGGATTCTTTCGGATGATAGTAAGATGCATTTTTGATTGGTTCCGGTAAATATTGTTGTTTTACCCAGGAACCCGGATAATCATGGGGATAAAGATACGGTGTTTGACGGGGATCAAATGAGTAAGTATTTTTCAGGTTTAAGGGGATAGTTCCACTTTTTCCTTCTTGGATATCTTTTAAAGCAGCATCAATTGCTATTAACGAAGAATTTGATTTTGGGGAAAGTGCCATGTCAACGACGATACTTGAAAGAGGTAGTCTGGCCTCCGGCATTCCTAGTTCCAAGGCTGCTTCACAAGCTGCACGTACTTTAGGCCCCATGGCCGGATTGGCAAGGGAGATATCCTCATAGCAGATGCAATATAGTCTTCGGACTAAGGGTAGGAAATCTTCTGCCATTAGTAATTTCGCCAAGTAATGTAAGCTTGCATCAACATCACTACCACGGATAGATTTATGAAGGCCGCTAAGGGTATCATAATAATTATCTTCATTTTTATCAATATTGATGGATGGTTTTTGGACAACCGATTGTGCAGTTTCAAAGGAAATTGTTTTTTCATCTTTTAAAGTG
>CALEGD010000078.1 GCA_937877075.1 uncultured Acholeplasmatales bacterium | reverse complement strand
GCTGGACGGTTCCGATTGTATTTCTAAGGTTATAGAGATCATAATCCTTTATATTTATCCCGTCTAGCAAAACCTCGCCGTCTGAGACATCATAGAAGCGGGGAATCAGTTTTGAAATTGTTGTTTTACCGACTCCGGTTTCTCCGACCAAAGCAATCTTTTTCCCAGCAGGGATAAACAGGTTAAAGTTATTAAGGATGTGTTCGTATGATTCCTCTTGTTTATATTGAAAATATACATTTTTAAACTCAATATCACCTTGGATATCTTCTTTTGTTACGGTATTGTTCTTGACAACAATCGAAGGATTAATTTCCATAATCTTCATAAATTTCTCCATCCCGGAGAAACCCTGTTGAAGCTGTTCCATGGAATTTGTCAACCTTTGAATCGGTTTAATCAAAAAATTTATATAAAGAAAATACTGTGTAAGATCAACATAGTCTATGTGCTTTTTGTAAACAAAATAACCGCCAAATACGAGCACAGCAAGATTCGTAAGATTAATAAAAAAGTCGTTTCCGGATCCAAAAAGTCCGATTTCACGAAATACATTCGAACGGGCCTTCCGATATTTCCGATTGACTTTTTCAAATTTGTTTTGTTCATAATCTTCATTTGTAAAGGCTTTGGTTAAGCGAATACCGCTTAAACTGCTTTCCACTTCCGCATTCAATTCCCCTTGTACATTTCTCACTGACCGAAAGGTTGAGAGCATTTTCTTTCTTCTTGAAAGAGAATAAAAGATCAACATAAACAAAAAGACAAAAACAATTACAGTCAATAAAACATTAACGTTTAGGAGAATAACGAAGCTTCCGATTAACATGATGAAAGATATAAATAAGTTTTCGGGAGCATGATGGCTCATTTCTGAAACATCATGGAGATGGGTTGTAAGGTTTGTCATCAATTCACCGGTCTTTTTATCATCATAGAATTGATAATCAAGTGTCTGGAATTTATGGAATAGGTCGGTCCTCATATCGGTTTCAATTCTGATGCCCATTACATGGCCCCAATAACCGATAATGTAAGAAAGCAAAAACCTTAGACCATAAATAACAAGTAATATAGCTCCTGCGATAAATAACATTCTTAGATTTTTATCTGGAATATATCCCTTAAGAGCCTTGCTGGTAACTATAGGAAATATTAGATCGATTACTGATATAAGTAATGCACAGAACATATCTAAAATGAAAAGTTTGATATGCGGTCGGTAATATCTAACAAATCTTTTAATCATTCTAACACCTCAATCAATTATATATTATGCCATTAGTGGGTGATTTTTTCAAGTATAATAAAAACCCCTAATCAGGGTTCTTAATTTGAACCGCTTTTTTTACTTTCTTTCTTAAGTCGATACGCGGTATCATAACAACTCTATTACATTTCAAACATTCAAGTTTATAATCAACTCCGGTGCGGATTACTTTCCATTCCTTCCCTCCACAGGGATGAAATTTCTTAAATTCAAGTATATCTCCAAGATTATAATTAGCTATTTCTTTTATCATTATAAACCACCATTCGTTGATACGGACCCTTAATATTGAACTCTTCGAATAATTCTTTCACAAATTTATAAATCCCTCTTTCAACGGCATAATGTTCTTCGGAAACAGTTTTTGCAGTAATCCGAATTGTTTGAGAACTAATACCCATCTTAACAATCCCCACTACAGTCGGCCCTTCAAGTATCTGAGGAAAGATATCCTTAAGCTTTGTAATCCGTTTTTCTAATAAATCCAGTAAATGTTCCAAATTCTCTTGGTAATCGATGTCTATTTCTACAACTCCAATCGTGGGATTTTTAGAATAATTTATTACCTCAGTTATATCTCCGTTGGCAATTATTTTAACATCACCACGCCAACCCTGAATTCTGGTAGACCGAAGTCCGACTTCCGTGACTCTTCCTTTAAATCCCTTTATTTCTACAACATCATCAACGTCATAATGATTTTCAAAAACAATCGACATCCCGGCCAATAGGTCGCGAATTAAGGCTTGAGCACCGAAACCGACGGCAATACCAATAATTCCGGCACCAGCAAGTATCGGTTTTACATCAACACCCCAAGTTCCGATAATGGCGATTATCCCAATGAGGATAACTGTATAACGGATAATGCTTTGAAGTAATCTGGCAACAGTTACCGCTCTTTTACGTTTATGTTTTTTTATAAACCGATTAATTACAAGATTTAAAATAAATATAATGAAAAGGATAACCAAAATGATAATACCGCTGATAATTAACGGTTTTGTTTGTTCTTTAATCCAATTCAAAAATTTATCCATGTTTTTCCTCCTTCAAAATTTCCTCAGCCAGGGCGCGAAACTGTTTACTGGCTCGGGAGTGATAAGCAGTCTTAAGGACACTCTTTCCGTGCATCGGCGCTTCCTGTAGATGTGTTGAAAGACTAATAATAGTTTTAAAAGTTTTATTAGGGAAAAGTAATTTTATCTTATCTATTATTTTATACCCAAAAAGGTTTCGATTATCCAATTTCGTAAGCAGCACGCCTTCAACCGTAAGCGAAAGTTTCATCTTCTTTTTTTGGACTTGTACCTGATTAATCTTATTTACCATTTGTGTGAGAGCATCATAGGCAAAATATTCGCATTCAACTGGAATGATTACCGAATCGGCTGCAAAAAGAGCATTATCAATAACACATCCAAGTGAGGGCGGGCAATCTAATAAGATGAAATCATAGCGATCTCTAATACTTTTTAACTTTTTACTGAGAGTCATTTCTTTGTCTTCCACATCAATCAGTTCATAAGCT
>CALEGD010000077.1 GCA_937877075.1 uncultured Acholeplasmatales bacterium | reverse complement strand
CGGGTGACTGGAGTTCAGACGTGTGCTCTTCCGATCTAGGCAATTAGAAATGCCGACAGCCGTTATTTACAAAGATTCCCGGGAATCGGTCCAAAAGCCAGTCAACAAATCATCCTTGATCTTCGCGGAAAGATTGATTTTTCCGAAAAAGATGAAAATGAAAATGAAGTTTTCAAGAATGTAAAACAAGCTTTAAAATCACTTGGATTTAATAATCAGGAAATTAAAACCGTTGAGCCATTGATTGAAGCCAATCTTGACAAACCGGTTAACGAACTCTTAAAAATTATCCTTAAGAAACTCTATTAGACATCCTTAAATGGATGTCTTTTTTATAATTCTGTAATTCTTTCCTTTTCTTCCAAAAGATTATTTTCCAGAATCTCTTGGTATTCTTGATAAAGCTCTTTTTCATAAACAGAGATAGTTTCCGGAAAATTCTTTTTTAATTGTTGCATTCTTTTTTTACTGTTCTTCAAAAACTCTCGATCATCTAATTCCCGCTTAGATTTTATTGCTTTTTGTTCAGTTAAAAAAGAAGAAATTTTATCATTCAATCGTTTAGATTTCCGATTATATTCTTTGATTATTTTTTGAGTTTTTATTTTAGCTTCTTTTTGAATACTTGAACGTTGTTTTTTTAGACTACGGATTTCTCCTTCTTGATAGGAATCAGTTGAAGGAATACCGGTTTCAATTGCTTTATAACCTATTTTTATTTGTTCCCGGAGTTGCATGAAGTAAGTTTCATCCTGTTGTTTCATTTCGGCACGGAAATTTGACAGGGCGGTAAGTATATTTTTAATTCGAATCAGAATTTCATTAATTTCTCCGGAAATCAAAATGTTAATTTCATCAAACATCTTCTTTCGAGAACGATATTGAATTTCTGTCATTTTCGTAATCTGAATCAAAAGATCTTTAAGATCGGGTCCGCCTTTCGGAAGCTCTCCCCTAGAACTGAGCATTAATACAGTTTTAAAACGATCATGAGCAAGCTTAGCATTTTCTAGAAACTCCGCTATCATTTCCAGGAGTGTTCCTTTATATAAATTTACGGCCTCTATCAGACTATTAGTCAATTTAACTGAGGTTTCCGCTAATTTATCATAGAAAGTTCCGGAAATAGGACGATAGATTTCTAATTGGGAAAGATCAAAATCACAAGCTTCCTTCCTAATTTCTTTTCCGCTCAATTTTTCTTTTTCCTTGCTTTCGAAATTGATTTTCAAAGATTTATTTTTTAAAAGAACAATCTGCAGTTGTTTTTCAAGTAATTCTTGGTTTTCATGAACAGCATTTTCGCGTTCAAACTGCAGCAATGTTTGCAGCTTTTCAAGTTCTAAAACTTGTTTTTCATATTCTTCTTCCTGTTCTAATTTATCTCTTTCAACCTCTAAAGTATGAACGAGAATTTTTATTTCTTCACCCTTGAGACTGTTCTCAAGAATTATCTTTTCAGAAAACTTTCGAAACTCCAAATTTATCTCAAAAAATGAAAAAGCATAACGGTCCTTGATTTTACGGAATTCTTTTATTCCCTTAATTCGAACTTCTTTAATTTTGTTTTTTAACTCTTCAATCTGCTTTTCATCATTTGTTTCCAAAAGACTCTTTTCATACTCGGAATAATCCTTGACATTAGCTTCATATTCTCGTTCCAAATCGATATTCAAACGTCTCTCTAATTCCGATTCTTGGGACATAAAGTTCTTTTCTTCTTCTATTAAACGAAAATTGTTTTCTTTATGATAATTCGACAATTCCCGTTTAAATAAACTGATTTTCTGAGTCAACTCCGCCTTTTTTTTCTTTTGAGCAGCTAAAAAAGGTTTAAGCTTTTCTTCAAGTTCACCGGTAAGTTCAGCTTCCTTGGCTTTCAAATCCGTTAAATTGCGAATTTTTTGTTTTCCAAGAGTTTGGATATCAACCTCGATTTTTTTTAGATCAGCTTGATATGCGGAAAGTTGTTTTTCAAATTCAGCTTCCAAAGTATCTAAAACCGAATTTTTAATTTCTTTGCTTCCTTCGAGCATTTTAAAAATCTTTCCGATTTTCTCTTCCGCTTTTGCTTCAGCCTCGGTTAACCGAAGAGTAAGATCCTGGGAGAGGGTTTCAAGTTGTCTTTCAAAATCATTAATATCCATATACTTCACCTATATTCTAAAATTACCGCGACCTTTGCCTTTACCTTTCTTTGGTTTTCGAGAAACGGTAGGGGTAGGCATCCGATTCATATTGGCAAGATCGGGACCCATTTTGGTCAGAGCCTGCATTTGACTCTTCATTTCATCGAAACGTTTTATTAAGGCATTGACTTCCGGATAAGGACGGCCCGATCCCCGTGAAACCCGGTTTCTTCTTGAAGATGACTTGGCAAGCAATTCCGGTTTCTTTCTTTCATCCGGAGTCATTGAAAAAACAATGGCTTCTAGATAAGCAAATTGTTTGTCATCAATATCAAGATTTTTAATATGACGACCGATTCCCGGAATCAAACCTAAAATTCCTTTTAAAGAACCGATCCGTTTAATCCATTTTATCTGTTTAAGAAAATCATTATAATCGTAAATGCCCTTCTGCATTCTTTCTGCCATCTTCATTGCTTCTTCTTCTTCAATGTTTTGGCTGGCCTTTTCCACCAAACTGACCACATCGCCCATACCAAGGATTCTTCCGGCCATTCGATCAGGATGAAAAACTTCAATTTGGTCAAGTTTTTCTCCGACACCGATAAATTTAATCGGGACATTAGTCAAATAGCGGATGGAAAGAGCAGCGCCGCCGCGGGTATCGCCGTCAAGTTTTGTTAGTATACAACCTGTAAGAGGAAGTTTCTCATTAAAAGCAGTAATGACATTGATGGCATCTTGACCCATCATCGAATCGATGGTCAGAAGGATTTCCTTAGGCTTGGCAATTCTTTCAATATCGGACAATTCTTGCATCAATTCTTCATTAACATGAAGACGGCCGGCAGTATCGATTATCACCAGGTCATAGCCTTTTTCTCTTGCATACTTTAAGCCTTTTTCTACAATCTCAACTACCTTTATATTAGTTCCAAGTTGAAAGACTTCGATTCCAAGTTGTTTTCCGACCGTTTCTAATTGCGTAATAGCGGCGGGACGATAAATGTCCGCAGCAATTAATAATGGCTTTTTGGCATCTCTTTTACGAAGAAAAGCCCCCAGTTTCCCACATTGAGTTGTTTTTCCGGCTCCTTGAAGACCGACAAGCATAAATGAAGAAAGACCGCCGGGTTGATAACTGACATCAACAGCTTCGTTTCCCATCAGTTTCTTTAATTCGTCATGAACAATCTTAACCACCATATCACCCGGGGTTAAAGATTTCATTATTTTCTCACCGAGTGCTTTTGCTTTTACTTCGGCGGTAAAATTCTTAACGACTTTATAATTGACATCCGCTTCTAAGAGAGACAAGCGAACCTCTTTCATCATTTCTTCGATATCATTTTCATTTAAACGACCTCTACCGGTAATCCGACGTAAGGTCATTTGTAATCTTTCCGATAAACTTTCAAATGGCATAATTCTATTCGATTTCCTTTAATTTATTTATTATTTTTTGAACTTCAGGATTTAATAAAGATGCTTCATCATAGATTCTTTTCCGTTCACAATATTTACGAAATAAACCTAATTTATCTTCATAAAGATCAAGTTGAGAATCAATTTTTCTAAGATGATCATAAATGGCATTTCTGGTAACTCCATAATTTTCTGCCATTTCTCCTAAGGAAAGATCCTGGAAATAATATTCCCGAAAATATTGTTTTTGTTTATCACTTAAAAGACCTTCATAAAAATCAAATAAATTGATATAATGTTCTTTTTTATCCAGAAGGTTCATCTTATTCCTCATCAATCATTTCCGCAAATAAACCGTAGATATAATTTTCCAGATCAAAATATTCGATATCTTCCAATTTTTCACCCAAAGTTACGAATTTAATGGGAACATTATAGATATCACGAATCCCCAATACTACACCGCCCTTAGCCGTACCGTCAAGTTTTGTTAGGACGATACCGCTGACATCGGTGGCTTCAATAAAAGCCTTGGCCTGATTCAAACCGTTTTGTCCGGTTGTAGCATCAATTACCAAAAGGGTGTCCTGAGGGGCTCCCGGAACTTCCCGAGAAATGACGCGTTTAATCTTTTCCAGTTCTTTCATTAAATTGACTTTTGTCTGCAAGCGACCAGCAGTATCACAGAGAATAACATCATAATTTTTTGCCTTAGCAGTTTGAATAGCATCAAAAATAACGCTTGAAGGATCACTTCCGGCATCTTTAGTAATTACCGGAACCCCAATTCTCTCACCCCAGATTTGGAGTTGTTCAAAGGCGGCGGCCCGGAAAGTATCCCCTGCCGCTATCAAAACTGCTTTACCTTCAGCTTTGAGTCGGTTGGCAATCTTAGCGATGGTTGTGGTTTTTCCGCTACCGTTGACCCCGACAAAGAGAAAAACCGTCAATCCTTCTTTATTAAAACGAAGATTTGAATTCACTATTTCACCCTTAAGATAAATATCAAACATTTTATCGATAATTATCGGTTGCAATTCCTTAGCCGTCTGCAGTTTCTTGACTCGGGGATCAGTTTTAAGTTCATCAATGAATTTCACAACCGTTTCAACTCCGATATCGGCCATAACAAAGATTTCTTCAAGTTCATCAAACAAATCCTCGGTAACCGAATTATGGCGAGAGAAAAGTTGCTTCAAAAGGGAAAGGGAACCCTTTCTGGTCTTTTCCATTCCAATCCGATATTTTTCGGCTTTTTTCTTTTTATCACTGCTTTTGAAGATCTTAAAGAAACTCATATTATCACCTATTTATAAACTTATCTTTTAAAAATATTATAACATATTTTAACTGAAAACTGAATTATTATTTCAGATATTTAGAAAGTCAAAAAACATAGAACAAAGTGAAAATGAATTTTCACTCTCTTAAGATTTATTATGTATATTAAACTACTTTTAATCTTATTGGTGTGTTCACACCACTAGACTGTAAAAAAAGTATTACTTTTTTATCCAGTTTACTTTTCTTTAGTATATTTAATGCTGCATTTAGATCCGCATTAATAATACTACCATTAGAGGTTTTATATAAACCTCTTTTTATTCTTTTGCCACTGAATTTGTGAATCTTGTTTTCGTCATATACCGGTATCTCATCATTATCAAAGAACGATGCTTTTGATGTATATGATTCTTCTTGGATTATTATCTTTATGTTTTCTGCTTTTGCTAATAAAGATATTCTTCTCTTTAGCTTATCTAAGGGAATACTTACAAAGTTTTGATTGTTTACTTTACCGATATTAATATTTTGTTTTAATCCTTTATTATAGCCTAATATTATGGTTCCGACATTTTCTTCATTTGCTTTATTGATAAGCATTCTAGCACTTTTATATA
>CALEGD010000076.1 GCA_937877075.1 uncultured Acholeplasmatales bacterium | reverse complement strand
CAAAAAAATGGCGCCCCCAATAGGACTCGAACCTATGACCCCATGATTAACAGTCATGTGCTCTAACCGACTGAGCTACGGAGGCAGCCAATAAATCTATTAACATATTATCATTTTCTAAGAAAAAAGGCAAGATGAAAATGATGAAAAAATAAATAGAACTTTTATTACTTTTTGGTTTTCCTTATCTCAAAATCCAAGCCATAGATCTTTTCATTTTTTATTACTTCATACTTATAGCTTGGAAAGTCTTTTCTAATCGTAATTGTATTTAAGCAATCAAAACCTAACTTGCGATAAAGGCGAATAGCTGCTTCATTCCTTGCAGCGGCTTCTATATATAATGAAACAGAGTATTCCTTTACTATCTCTTCAACTAAATAAATTGCTTGGCTACCGATGCCTTTTCCTTGGTATTCGGGGATAACAAAAATATCTTCCAGCCAATCGATATTACAGCCTCTACTGCCTAAGTGAATAAATCCTACATAATCATTAAAATAAGTTATAAAGTAAAACCGGTGTTTATCGGAAGTCCAAAAATTCAAATCTTCTTCTGCTTCCGAATCCGTTTGTTTTATTTGATTGTGACAAAACCAAAAACCTTTAATTAATTTAATTGCTAGATCTTTTTCATCTTTATATAATACTAATTTAACCATCTTTTATCTCCAAAAGGTATTTATAATATGCTTTTTATAAAAATCTGACAAGGGTTCCGTTTATCCCATAAAGTCGGAAAAACTTCAAGTTCGTAAAAGCCCATACTTTTATAGAATATATTTGTTTTATCATATTCATCATAACAGCCTTGTTTTACTGTTTTCACTTGAATAAATAAGTATCCTTGTTCTCTTGTATATTTCTCAAATGCTCTAAACAGTTCTCTTCCAAAACTACATCGATGATACTTTTTAAGAATTCCCATACAATGGATTTCCGCGGTATATGGGCTGGTTTCCTTCAAAGTAATAAATCCAATCGGTTGATTATTAAAAAAATAAGCAAAGAAAGGGAGAACTGATGATTCATTTATATAATTCTTTGTATTTTCGGGTATCCCAAACCAATCCGGTAAATCTAATAAAACAAGTTCGGCAATTTCTTTTTTCTCATTTTTTTCTTCAATTAATTTAACCATATTATTCCTAACCAAAGAGTTTATAGCATAATAATTATATTAAACTTTACAGATAATGTCAATTTCGTATTTCTTCATAATTGAATTCAAATAAAAATCCCCGAGAGGGATTTTTATTTCGATTCAAGGTTAGATTATCATTAGCTCGGCTCAACATATAAATCAATTTTATTTATTTTCGTTTTTTCAATCTCAATTCCGACTGATCTTGCATCAAGATTCATAGTATAATGACTATTAACAGAAATATGAATCTTAAGGGTTTTACCTTTTAAGGTAGTATCCGCTACAACTTCTTTAATTCCTTGACTTGAATGAACATAAACAAAAACAATCATCTTATCTTCAAAGAAATCTTGATTTAATCTCTTCAGATCATCCTCACTTAACCACACTTTTGAATCAATTAAAGAGGTTAATTCTTCATATGTTTCTACAAAAAAGTATTTACCATTCTTTTCTTGCATGGTTTCCCCAGGAATACTCAGTCCTTTTAAATAAAAAACATTGTTATCCAAGGTTTTTGGGGTACAAGAAGATAATAACAAACCTAAAATCAAAACAGAAAATAATCTTCCCATCATAATTCCCTCCCTTTTTTTCATTATACCAGTAAACAAAACAAATTTCAACATTTTTAAATAAAATTCAGTTCTAATTACAGGCCTTTAATAATATTCAGAGCGGTGTTTACAAGATAATCTTTTAATATCCATAAAAGAATTCAGGAAGTTGGTATTATAAAATTGAATTCTGATATTTTCATTGTAAAGAGATATCTGTATGTCAATGGTATTAAATTTATTTGGAACTTAAGATTATTTTCAATGATCATTTTCAAGGGAAGATTTGGGTTCTTTCCCTTCAATCAGGACAAACATTACTTTTCCATATACTTTTGAGCGATGAATTAAACCGATATATCTACTGTCAAGCGAATTAAAATTGTCCCCGAGAATAAAATAATAATCTTCTTTTATTCTATCATTCTCAATTCCTTTCATGATTTCCCCTTTAGCTGCCCACCAATACCAATACTCTTTTCCGTTGATATAAACTTTATCATCAACAAAATAAAAACTATCACCCGGCATTCCAATGACACGTTTAAAGCCTAATTTAAAATCATCCTGCCATCTTTCCGGAAATTCTATTACCAATATATCTTCTCTTGATATCTCGAAATCCTGTTGCCAGACAAATAAAATACTTTCATCAAGGATGCTCGGTTCCATTGATGTCCCGTATAATTTCATGATAATAAAAAAGGTGCTAAAAATAAAACAAAGAAAAGACCCTGTCCATAAAAGAATGAAAACAATTTTCTTTAATACCTTGTATTTATATAAGATTAAAACCAGTAAACAAATAAGATGATAAAGCAACATTAACCAAATAAAATTTACTTTTCCCCGAAAAATAATACCTGAAATTGCAAAGACAAAATAATAAATTAAAAAGATGATAATCACTTTAGATTTTCTTTTCATATATAAATCCCCCGATTGATAAATAAACATAAAACTTAAAAGTTTATAAATTTAAAAATGCCGCCGTTAGGCGGCAAGAGTTAAGTTGACCAAGCAACAGCTCCATAATCAGTTAGATTCCCCCTCTTAGCTCCATACATCTTCACAATTATTCTAACCGTTCCCGCAGAATTTGTTTTTACCCTTAGTAATTCCGCATTATTACTTGCGGAACCCTTATACCCAATTCGTACATTATCCAAATAGATATAGAGATCATAATCGGTAATTGTCCGTGTAGCCTCATTAATCTGACAGAACCAAAACAGCGAGGCGCTAATATTGGTGTTTGCCGGGGCATAAAATTCTGCCATAGTAACACCGTTTGATAGTGCTGTTGAATTACTACTTGCTTCAAATAATGTAAAGTCATTTACACTTTGAAGAAACTTTCCGATATCAAGAACTCCGGCACCGGCCTTATTATCATATCCTGCATATTCTTCTTTTGTATGGGTTAGCTTATTGATATTGGCGGTTGAAGTAAGTAAAGCATTTACCGCTTCCGGATAAAGTTGCAAAATCGGCTTTGCTTCAAAAGCTAAGGCTATAGCCCCCGTAACCATCGGAGCAGCAAAACTAGTTCCTGTATAAGGTCTGGTCTTATTGGTTAATTCATCAAACTGATCATCCCATGGAATACCGTAAGGAATTTTCATTTCACCCGGAGCAACTAAATTAGGTTTTGCAATATTATAAGGAACTCCATAAGTAGAGAAATCGGACATTGAGATCCCTTTTTCGTTGGTACTACCGACAGTAATTATATTATTACTTAAACCAGGAGCCCCAATATAAGCATAAGGTATATTCCCCGAAGCCGCAACTAGAGTGATAAAGTTTTCATAAATGTACTGATCAAAGGCTCGATTAATCGGATTAACTATTTCCGGAGTGGAAGAATAATAATTATAATAGAGACCGAGACTCATATTGATTACGGAAACTCCCCTATCAACAAACCATTGTAATTGGTTAATATTATTTACCCCAATCAAACTGCCATCATCTCCCGATGCGGTAGAGGAATAAATTATAGAATTCGGTGCTATACCGCCGTTTCCAACAGCTACATTTGCGACATTAGTACCATGTATTGAAGTGGTATCAGAGTCTCGGCGGATAACTGACCTTCCATAAAAGCCTGAATTACTGGTTCTTATGACACTTCCGTCAAGGATTCCAACCCGGACATTATTTCCAGTATATGAATGATTTTTGCCATTGACAGTATCTAAGATATTTTCAAAATCATATTTTGGGTCAATTGTTGAATTGCTCGGCTTGGAGGGGCTACCACCTCCACCGGACGAACCACCCGCTCCGCCTCCACAATAAGTAAACATACATTCTAAAACTGGGTTGACATGATAAAGCGAATAAGCGATAACTTCCTTAACATGATCGTCGTTGATAACCGAGATGATTTCTTCATCAAGATCCCAAAACGAAGTTACTTCATAATCAACACTATAAAACAAATACGGTGATGCAGTTTCATCTTCTTCAGAAATTAGATATGGGAAAGAATCTCGAAAGTTCTTTCTCGCTTCTTTATATTCTTCTTTTAAAGCAGCACGGTATAAAGCCAATTTTTCTTCAACATTCTCATCATTAACATCTTGTAAGTATTCATTTCGAAGCCGATCTACACCTACCTCTTCATCTAGTTCAAGAACCAAAGCTGTTCCGGAAAACTCCAAATCATCTTCATCAAAATCTTGAAGTTGATATTCATCATACACTAATTCTCCGGCATAGGTAAATTTTTCTATTAAACTAATTTCCTCTTCACGGTTTACCGGTGCAAAAACCGAAAAGAGAAAAACAAAAATTAACAGAGACAATATTACTTTTTTCATACCCATCTCCTATCTAAATTTTATTTGGTTATAATTTACCTTTTCAATTTCGATTCCCATTCTTCGTGTTTCAACCGTCGGGTATTCGTTATACTGAGGTTTAATATCAATCACCAAATCTTCCTCCTCTAAGAATGCGGAAACCTCAAGTTTTTTCACACCGTTTGGAAAATTGATAAGGACAAAAATCAGAATCTTTTCTTCAAAAAATTCTTGATTAAACTTTTGTTTTTCTGTATCAGGAATAACCACTTTATCTAGCAAATCTGTATACTCGTCATATGTTTTCACAACATAATAATACCAATTCTTCTTTGCTTCAGTGGCGTTTTCTGTATCCATGCCGGTAATTTTAAAACTCCGACAATCAAGGGTTTTAGAATCACATCCTGATAATAAGAAAAAAAATACTCCAAAAAAGATAACTAGAAGCCAACCTTTCAATTAAATCACCGTATTTCAAGTAACATAACCGACAAAATAATATTTGTAACCGTTAAACATAATATAGGAATTTCTAGTATCATTGTAGTTGTAAATTTTTGCGGTTCTCGGAAGATTAGTTGAGCTTTCATAGATTAAGCTTGCATCAACTGTTTTACCGTCAGATGATGACCAAGTAAAGTATCCTAGATAAATAGTTCCGCCCCAACTGATTGTAAAGGAAGTTTCGTCCTTGTCTTGATCATCAATTGTTACATATTCATGACGAGAATCTTCACGGACATATTTTTTCCAACTATCATTGCCGACCGGATTCGGATAAACCGTTTCCGGATCACGGGGAGGATCGACAGGGTTTTGGGGTTGACCTCCCCCATCACAACCAAATAGAAAAATCATTACAAAAACTAATAAAGTAAATAACAGGTTTTTCATTTTTCTCCTCCTTTAATTTTTTTATGAAACGCCGCTAGACGATTTCAACTAAATATTATTAAAACTTCTTCTTTTTTTCGTTAAATCAAAACAAAAAAAATAAAATAGCATTTTGTATCTTAATTATATTGAACTAAGTTGTTATAATTTGTAACTTATTAGCGCCATCGTAAAAAACTTTTAGTTTTTAAGTTAATATGTCTTAAAAGAAAAAAAGACCACAGAAAGAGTCTCTTTCGTGATCCATTTAATCTAAAATTATAAAATTAAACTCTAAGGGAGCTTCTAAATCCTCTGACACCATAATAAGATTCTGCTCCGTTATGATATACAAAAACATTACCATAACGGAAATCACAAAAAAGTGCACCGCCAAGTTTTCTTATCTCCAAGGGTGTTTTAATCCAACTCGAGGTCTTAGTATCAAACGGTCCAAATTTTTGAAGTTTACGATATTCCTCTTCAGTTAACACCTCAGTCCCCATATCCAAAGCCATTCCGATAGCGCTGTTTTCAGGCTTGAACTTTTTTCGAGATTCTAAAGCCTCTGGATCATAACAGGTGTTTCTACGGCCAAGAGGGCTTTCTTTTGAACAATCAAAGAAAATATATTTATCGGTTGCACTATCATAATCGACAACATCAGGTTCACCGCCGGTTCTTTCCATTTCATTAAGCGACCAAAGTTTATCTGGATTTGTTTCCAATTTTCCCTGTATTTTATTCCATTCCAGATTTTGATGACGGTCCATATTTTTCTGGAAACGATTTTTTAAAATTATAAATAGATTTTCTTTTTGTTTAGAAGACAATTCTTTTTTCATTTATATACACCTCGAATTATTATACTATATTTTGAAATTTTATCTGATATAATGCATTCCGTTTTTTTGAAGAGTTGTCGGTGTAGTATCGTAAATAAATTATTAAAACGAATAAAAGAATAAATTATATTTTAGAAATGAATTATAATGGCTCGCAAGCTTTAATAGGTAATTTTTAATTGCCTTTTCACTTACTTGATCTTTCTTAAATCGGGACAGGAGATTAACAAATCTCTTTTTTTCTTTTTCTTGAACTTTATTTTTTAAGATATTCCAAATTAAATTTATAGCGATTATTGTATTATCTTTTTTCGTTTCAGTTTCTAAAGCTTCTTCAATATGATTATAGAAGGATTGATGTATTATTTCTTTGCTTTTAAATAATTCATTTATCAATTTATAAAGTTCTAGGGAATGTTCTAAAACTAAATACTTATAAATATCCCATTCTCTTTCTAACGGATATTTATTGATTGAATTTATACATTTTATGGCCGATAAGTTCTTATCTTTCACTTCTAACATAATCTCAAGATCAATTCCTTTAATCGAATTATAATATGAAAGAAACTTATCTAAAATAATGGTTTTCGAATGTGAACCATTCCTCTTGGAAGGATCTTGTTGTGAATAATGGACTTTAGGGACTCCATCCTTCTTATCCCAGGTTTTACTGCATAATTCTATCCAAAAAGAATCACTTTTACCCGCATCACTTGGATTTATACTATTATGAAGATTGTCATAAACAACCGGAATCTTTGTTTTCCGGCTTATTTCTAAAACATCAGTAATCGTATATAATTTATCATCATTTTCAATTATTAATCTTCTTTTTATACTTTCAGTTAGTTTTTGATAATTTTTAATAAATACTTCTATCGCTTTACTTTTATCATTATATATGCCGCCAATATGAATAACCATTTTACTTTTTGAATCAACACCGAGCGCATCAAGAATACGATTATGATATTCCAAATCGGCTATCGCTCTTTCTACAATCTCAGGATTTGGAGAGTTTAAGACCGTGTACTGTCCCGGATGCATTGAAACCCGTATTTTATTAGTTATGATCTTTTTTCCAATAGATTCAAACTTATCTTTAAATATCTCCCACCAACTAAGATTATTAACCGGACTTGATCCAAAGGGAATTAAATCAGATCCGATTCTAAATAGATATATCTTGTTTTCAATATTATAATTGATAGTGTTTTCTAAAGCATCAAGATTACTTTTTATGATTTCTAATAATCGCTCTTCAGTTGCGTTATTTAATTTACAAGTATGTTTTTCAGTATTTGGAACTCCAATGCTAATACAGGCATAACCTATTTTCATTACTTTTCTACTTTCTATTTAGATTACTTTTGCTATAAGATATTTTCTTTCGGTATTTATTATTGCTTATATTTTCTTTTTTATCGTATCAAAAAAATATCTATTTAAATAGATACCTTAAAATAGTAAGTCTAAAATATTAATCGATAAATAAAGGTTGTGCAAATACAAGTAAATATTGCAATAATTGTTGGGATAATAAAACCGGCAAATGTCCATTTCCAACTGCCTGTTTCTTTTTTTATTGTTAGTAAAGTTGTTGAACAGGGCCAATGTAATAGGCTAAATAATAACACATTAATTGCAGTTAAATAGGTCCAGCCATTATTAATTAATATTTCACGAAGTGAGTCGATACTGTCAAAGTCTACCATGCTACCCTTTGACAAATAAGCCATCAAAATTATCGGTATTAAAATCTCGTTGGCGGGAAGGGCTAAAATGAATGCCAGAAAAATTATCCCGTCTAAACCAAGCAATATTGCAAACGGATCCAAGAATTTCGCAAGATGATTTAGGATATTTTGACCGTTTACATAAACGTTTCCTAAAACCCAAATAAAGACTCCCGCAGGGATAGCAACCGTGATTGCCCTCCATAAAACAAACATTGTTCTATTAACAATAGAAGTATAGATTACTCTTCCGATTTTCGGTTTTCGATAAGGAGGAAGTTCAAGGGTAAAAGTGGAAGGAATTCCTTTTAATATTGTTTTTGATAATAAATATGAAACTATTAGCGTCATCATGATCCCGAGAATAATTAAACCAGTTACAATGAGGGCAGGAATAAAACTATTATATTTCCCTTTCGAAATAAAAGCAAAAAAAACGGTTGATATAGCAATCATTGTCGGAAAACGGCCGTTACAGGGAACGAAATTATTTGTGATAATAGCTATTAGTTTTTCCCTAGGAGAATCAATAATGCGAGTTCCGATGACTCCCGCCGCATTGCATCCAAATCCCATACACATAGTTAGACATTGTTTGCCGTGAGCACAGGATTTTTTAAATAAATGATCAAGATTATAGGCAACCCTCGGTAAGTAACCCAAATCCTCAAGAATGGTAAATAAGGGGAAAAAGATTGCCATCGGTGGCAACATAACCGATACAACCCAAGCCAGTGTTCGGTATAACCCCAATATCAAGACACCATGTAACCAATCCGGTGCATTTAAAGCTTCAAATAAAGTTGTTAAAATGTCTTGAAAACCAAATAATAATTTTCCAAGTAAAGCAGAAGGATAATTTGCCCCTTTCACGGTTAAAAAAATTACTCCCAATAAAAGTAATAACATGATTGGAATACCCATTATTTTTGAGGTTATTATATCGTCAATCCTTCTGTCGCGAGCAAATTTATTTTTTCCCTCTTGAACGCATTTATTTTTTAATATTTCTGCTGCTTGGAAACAGGTTTCATTAACTGATTCTCTGATATTTTCCTTATTTAGACCGGAATCAATTTTGTTTTTTATTTTCTCGATAATTGCTATTTCATCGAAAGTAAGATATCTTTTCATTGATTCAAAAAATCTTTTATCGCCGTCGATTATCCTTAAAGCCAACCGCCGAGGTTGAAGTTTTTCTATCTTCCCATCCAATTCTTTTATTACATATTCAATTTTCTCTTCAATTCCTTGGTTATATAAAATCTTCATTTTATTATATTGATACTTCTTATTCACAACTAAACTAACTGCATCTTTTAGTTCATTCATTCCTATTCCCGTTTTAGCTGATGCTAAAACGACCGGAATGCCTAACTCTAATTCTATTCTAAGTTTATTGATATAAATATTTTTCTTTTTAGCTTCATCCATCAAATTAATTACTAATATAACATTATCGTGTACTTCCATTACTTGAAAAAGTAGGTTCAAGTTTCTTTCAATACATGTCGCATCCGTTACTACTATTACCGCATCCGGATTTCCAAAGCAAATAAAATCTCTAGCTACAACTTCTTCTTCGCTCGTTGCAAATAAAGAATATGTTCCAGGAAGATCGACCAATATATACTCTTCTTGTTTGTGCTTAAATTTCCCGCGTGCGTTTACTACCGTTTTTCCCGGCCAGTTTCCTGTATGTTGATTCATTCCGGTTAAATAATTAAACACAGTACTTTTTCCTGTGTTTGGATTACCAGCTAAGGCAATCAGATGATGTTTTTTTTCAATTTCAATATTAAATAAGTTGGACAACGAATCCCGTTTTATTGAATCCTGCATTAGCCCCACATTACTCCTCCAATGCATTAACCTGAACAAGTATAGATTCTTCTTTTCTTAATGCAATCATAACTCCGCGAATATCAAAAACCGTTAAATTATCTTTTGGTCCTTTGCGAATAACCGTTATTTTAGAGCCCTTAGTAATTCCTAAGGCCAGCATTCTTTCTTTTAATAAATCTTTTGAAAGCAATGAAACAACCTGCACTACCTGACCAATACCTACATCACATAAAACTTTCATTTTAATACCCCTAATATCATATGATCCCCCTAATAAAGTTAGTTTAGGCTAAAATCTATTATCAATATATTGTTAATAAATAATTATGTGTAGGCTTTTATAATAATTTATTCCTTTTTTACATAATATGAATTAGTTAGATTAAGGAATGGGATAGATGGATAACCAAAAGTTTCAAACTTTTTCAAAATATATTAAAAGTAATGTCCTAACAATAAGTGAAGAAGATTACCTGGAAATGATTTATAGACTTTGTATAAAGAAGGATTATACAAGAGTTAATGATCTTTCGAAAGCTTTAAATGTAAAGCCACCTTCTGTTTCAAAAATGATGAAGAGTTTAAATTCTAAAAATTTAATTAAACATTTTGATTATGGAACAATTCAATTAACAGACGAAGGGAAAAATTTAGGTAAGTATTTAATTGAACGACATCTAATTATAGAAAAGTTTTTGGAACTGCTGAATATAAAAGATAATATCTTAGAGGAGACAGAAAAAATAGAACATACATTAAGTCCTGATACGATTGACAAGATAAAACTGCTAGTTGACTTTGCTATTAAGAAAAATATTTTGGTTGAGTTTAAGAAATTTTTAGATGAAGAAGACGTTATTATAGATAATAAATAAATTAAAAGGGTTAGAAATATTCATTAGCGAGTATATCTAACCCTTTGTTATTTTCCAAAATCGGTTCTTTCATTAAGAGCCTTTCTTATTATAATAAAACTTAGAACTATGCATCCGACCCTAATAAAGATTTTAGTAACTGGTTTCTTGTATTTTCAATATATCAATACCCTAACAACTAATACTCCACCAAGAATTTTTTAATCCAAATATTTAACCATGAAGAATTCACTTAAAGGAGTACCATCTTTAAGTATTACTCCACGTTTTCTTTCTCCGAAAACTCGAAAACCCATTTTTTCATATAAAGCAACGGCTCTCTCATTTCCCTCAATAAACTCTAATTCTAATTGAAGACAAGCTTTTTCTTTCGCAATATCAATTAATTCCTGAAACATGGCTGTTCCAAGACCATTATTCCAATACTTCTTTATAATACCAATAGCCACGTCACCGCGATGTCGAACTTTCATTCGTTTGTGGATATTAAGTTGGCAGTTTCCGGCTATTTCACCATCAACTATGGCAACTATCATTAAATTATATTCAGATTCAAAAATTGATTTTAAAAACCTTTCTTCTTCTTCAACTGTCTCAGTACATTCTTCTGGATAGCGTAAAATAAAATTAGTTTCTGTAGCGCATGTTCTTAAATAATCCATCATCTCTTTTGCCTCATCAGGTTTAGGACTACGAAGCAAACATTTTCTTCCATCTTTTAGAATTATCTGTTTTTCTTTAAATATCATAATTCCCTCTTATATATATTAAATATTTGTTTTTTTGTATCGTATTTGAATCTCTGTAAGAATCAAAAAATAAATAAAACCCAGAAATGTTTCAAACAATTCCGGGTAATATCTACAGTGACTTTTAGTCACCTTCATATAGGCCATAGGCTTGAGTGACATCAAGTATAAAAATAATTCCTTTTCCGGGATCATCAATTTTCAATTCTTCACGAATTGTTGAGGTAATTTTATCGGTAACATTCTTTTTTGCAAGAATTAAAACTAATTCTTTTTCAGGTTCAATTTCAATATTAAACAATTTCTTTGTTTCATGAATTCCGCTACCACGTCCATTGACGATTGTTCCGCCTCTTGAACCTGCAGATGTAGCTGCATCAATAACAGCTTCGGCTTTTCCCTTTTCAACAATTGTAATAATTAGATTATAATTCATATTTTTATCCTCTTCGTTCTGATCTTTTTGACAGTTAATTCTTGAACCAAAGATTTGCCTTAACGGTAAGCTAAAACCAATTCCCCGATGGGGTTTATGCATATTCATTTGTTTGTAAATTTCAGCCAAGGCTTTATCGCCAACTTCTTTAGCAGCAGCAATTAAGACAATTTCTTTTCGAACATCGTCGATACCTAAGGCATGAAGCAATTTATTATGAATAGTCCCTTTTCCGATCAGAATTGTCCCGCCGGTTACACCATTTTCTTTTGCTATCTTCATGACTTTGCTTCCTAAACCATTATTTACAATAATGCAATATAATTCGCATTCTGCGGATATATTATAATTCATTATTTAATCCTTCTTTCCTGGACTTGATTTTAAATAAGATTCCGAGTATTTGGACTGTGACTATCGGTGTAAAAGCAATTAAAGCTATCATACCAAAAGCATCGGCAAGGACAGAATCTACCGTATCACTGAAAGCAATTCCCTGTGAGAAAGCAAGAATAAAGGTTGCACTCATTGGACCGGAAGCAACACCACCGGAATCAAAAGCCATACCGACAAATAATTTTGGTGTAAAAAACATTAAAGCAAGGGCGATGATATAACCAGGTAGTAAAATATGCCAGAGTTCCATGCCGGGAACTAAAATTCGGATGACATTTAAGACAAGTGCAAGGCCCATGGCAATTGATAAAGCGACCAATACCACCTTGCGTTTTACATAGCCATTTGTAACATCTTCAATTTGATGAGTAAGAACATAAACTGCAGGTTCCGCCAGCACAACTACAAATCCTAAAAATAATGATACTAAGATAATCCAAATTTTATTATCCATCTCAACAATGGTTTTTCCGATTTGACTTCCGACATCCATGAATCCTTCATTTACCCCGATAAGAAATAAAACTAAGCCCAGAAATACATAAAATAGACCTTTAAGGATTTTAACTAATTGCTTGCCGCCAAGCTTGAACCAAGTAAATTCAAATATAATGAAAATACCGATAATTGGTACCAAAGATATTATGGCATCCATTGCCGTATGTGGGAAACTATTAATAAAGGGGGCTAATATTTTCGTTTCCTTTAAGTGGGTTAAATCGAGATTACCACTTAAATTGCCTTGTCTATTAATTAAGTTTAAAACGAGCACTCCAAGTATTGCACCAGCTGAGGCTAGACCGACAAGGCCAAAACTATCTTTTTCTGACTTTTTACCGTTTTTCTTTAGGGCAGAAATACCAACGGCAATAGCTAAAACGAAAGGAACCGTAATCGCTCCAGTCGTTGCTCCGCTTGAATCAAAAGCAATAGCAAAAAACTCCGGTGAAACAAAAAAACCCATCACCATAATAATCAAATAAATTACAAATAACATCTTATAAAGTGGGATATCATATAAAATTCTTAATAAGCCGACCATTACCAAGACACCGACACCGGCAGAAACAACTAACACGATCGAAATACTCGTAATGTTTCCAACTGTAACATCAGCAATTTGATTAGCGAGAATAGTTAGATCCGGTTCCGCAACACAAATTAAAAATCCTAAACTTATTCCCAAGGCTGCAACTAACCAAACCTTATTTGATTTAACTAATTTTGAGCCAACCAATTGACCGATTGGAGTTACACTGATATCAATACCGATTAAAAAAATCGTTAATCCAATGATAATTAAGATCGCTCCGATTATAAACCTTATTAGTGCCGGAGTATCGAGAGCTTCTGTTGCAATAGTAAAATTTAGAATTAAGACAATTATCGTGACAGGCAATACGGAGAATAAGACCTCCTTAAATTTGTTCAGCAATACATGCAATTACGATTCCTCCCCTTTTCTTTCTTCCCCAAATATTAAATTTTAAGGTAAAAGATGGTTTATTAAACTATCTCGGTAAATAATCACCAAAGAGATGAAAGAATGTCTTTAGGTATTATATAAACTATTTTAATCTACCGATTATATTAAAACATCATATTTTATGTATAGATTTAAATGCTTTTTTATTATAACATAGTTTTTATGGGGATGGAATGAAAAATTACAATTTATAATTAAAAAATAGCCTGCTTAAAAGAGGCTAATAATATTTTGGAAAACAGTAAAACTTGATTAAATTTTGCTTTTCCTTGACCAATGTTTATAATAAATTGCGATGCTATTTCCAATCAATATAATAACAAAGAATATTGCAAAGAACAGTTTACTTCTCTCAAACCAAATTGATATTGTATCAAAAGATACTTTTGTAAGTTCGGAGATCTTCGAAATAAAGCCAATATTAAACAATGATTTATCGCTTAACATCAAAACTGCCAATATCGAATTAAGGACATTATGGATGGTGTGACAGATAATAAGCGGCAAGTTCCATCTTTCCTCAAGGAATTTCCAGATAAAAAGTCCAAGTTGCAATAAAGCCAAGGCTAAAATAAAAATCATATAAAAATTCAATCTTTCTAAATTAAAGAGCGGAACCACTTCCGTTTCGCTGTAGACGGCAATTAAACGCGGATTGAAATACAATAAAGTAATAAATATGATTGTAAAAATGATTGAAAAAATTGTTTCACCCTTAGATATTTTAAGTTCATTTGTAGGTATTTCCGGCAATAAATCGGGAGTCCATGCCTTTTTATTGAAGGGTGAAGTTCCCATTTCAACACCACTTCTTTCAAGAACAATAAATATTAATGTAACCCAAAAGGCACCTTGGATTATTCCTGAAAATGCACCTGAAATAATGTTTTTAAAAAACAAAACGATTACATCAATTAAACCCATATTAACAGAATCGATAATTGAAACTATGATAGCAATACCAATTGAAACAGTTATACAAATACCAACAACTAATTTAAGTATCGAAAGATATTTATCATAATATCCCGGTCCAATTAAGTATTTTTTTTGAGGATTGTACATATTAGCTAATTCTAGAGGGCTTCCTAGCTCCTCTAATACTGTGTACACATCATCTTCTGTATAAGATTCAGGTAACATATCTTCAATATTTGTTCTTAATTCTTTGGACACATCTTCGGCGATATCCTTTGGTAGATATTTCGACACAGCATATAAATAACGATCTAAAAGGTTCATTTTTCTTCCTCCTCTAAAATTTCTCCTAAAATCTTTGACATTTTTTCCCACTCCTTCTTAATTTGTTTGAATACTATCTTACCATCCTCGCTTAGAGTATAATATTTCCTAGGCCTATTTTCACTTGTATCCCACTCGCTTATTAACAATTTTTGCTTTTCCAAACGACGTAATAATGGATAGAGGGTTCCGGCTTCAATTTGAATATCTTTATCTTCTAATTTTTTCACAAGCGAATATCCATATTCATTAGTATGTAATTGACTAAGAACTAACAAAACCATAGTTCCTCGCTTAAGTTCCACAATAAGCGAATTAATAACTTCATCAACAAGACTCACTTAATCACCTCCACTATATTATACTGTATGTCATACACTATTGTCAACATTTTATTATAATAATTTTCATAATATATAAAAAAGACATTAGGATTAATCATAATGTCTTTTTCCTTTTATATAGCTCAGCAGTTCCAATCTATTTTAGCTGGGTTTAATTCATTTTTAATGGCAATGGCAGAAAGAGCAGCAAGCATTTTTCTACATTCATTAGCAGCAGATTTTTCTACTTGCTCCCAGGGAGCACTAGTTCCAATTATTTCATAAGCAATTGCTAGAGCTCCGTATAAGGGGAGTCCGATACATTCCCTTGCTGAGTAAATTGTTGCTGCAGATTGACCTATTGCTCTGGCTGCCGTTTGGGCAACAGGTTCCTCTGCAATTCGGGCAGCATCGCGGCATTCATTAATTGCCTTTTTAGCTTCTTGGAGTTTAATTTCTCCGGATAAATACCTGGAAGCAGCATTTAGAGCCACTTCCGGACGGAGATCATCCGGGTAGTATTTAATCCAAAGTGGCAATAATAACTGTTCAGAGTAGTCCAAAACCCACTTAGTAAGTGTTTTCTCACTTTGGGTTTCAATCAAGTTTACCAGTGACTGAATATAGGGCGCATCCCAATCGTTCAACATCTTTCTAATCTTTGCCATAGTCTACTCCGTTAATGATGATTTCCGGTTTTATAACACCAGATTGCAATCTCTGCAATCAAATCTAAGGGAAGAGGTTTGTTATAAGGAAATTGGATAGCCCCTTTGGTGGTTTTATAATCTTGTAATCTATTACTAAAATTTATTATTGCCTTTTCACCGGGATATAAACCAATATGGTTTTTAGCAGCAGAAAAATGAATAACATTTTGTTTCTTCCAAAATGTTGGCATCTGCCAAGAAATACGTTCTTCCGCTTCCGGAAGTGCGTTACGGATTGTATTATGAATTTGCTTTAAATAAGGTTGAGCAGATTCCACTTGGGCTTCAATATATGAATCAATTGTTTTTGGTAACTCACCACAATAATGGTTTTGATTTTGTTTCGCAAACTCACGTTTACAGTTTGGACATTGCCACATAAGATAACCTATAACCTTTCTGTAATTGTAACTTTAACGATATCACCTGGTTTTTTGCCGATAGCTGCACGGATATCTTTTCTTAAACCTATGATATAACAAATCGATCCATCAGCATCTTTTATACCCATATTAACAATACTTCCATCATAAGGTACACCGTCAAATGTCGAATGGACTTTTACTCTTCCCTTACCAAATTCAGCTTTCATATCATAAGGGAATCTGATATATGCACCGTCTATATCGGGAACCTTCTGAATAACGGCTTCAAACTCATAAGTCTTTTTATTCATAAAGAATTATCACCTTTCTATAAATAATCACTTAATTTTTCAAATCCATTGTATAACAAATGATTCGATTTGCTTCTTTAAAGCCCATTTTATTATGAAATATCTCACTGCTTTTATTATCAAGTTCACAATCAGAAGCAAGCTGGAAACAGCCTTGGTCTCGCGACCACCTTTTTGCAAATTCAACTAATTCTCTTCCAATACCTTTTCCGCGCCATTCCGGTTTTACATAAATTCCTTCAAGATAGCCTACGGGGCTTGAATCAGTCCCCTCTACATAATCATTTCTTAATGATAAACTGATAAAAGCCAGTGCTTCGCCATTATAAATATATAAAAACTCATTTGGTAGATTTCCCAAATCCCGTTCTTTAAGCATATCATCAATGCTATTATCAGGCCAGAGGGCGACGCATAATTCTGCCCAGATTCTTTCATTTTCTTTCGTAACTGGAACTATCATTTTTTACTCCTTGTACTAGGAATATTATAACACTTCTCAAAACAGTAATCAATTTTTTAACCATAAAACCAATAACTTACTCCTATTGGTGGAAAATCTAGCGTTCACTGTCTAACCTTTTGTTTTACCCTCCATAATGCCATTGGATGATTTTTTATATGAGCAATTATTTCATCATCATTAAACACCAATTCTCTTCGATATTCATTTCTTTCAAAATATTCAAGGAATTCTTTCTCAGATTTAGTTAATACCATTAATTCAGGCAGATAACGATAACTTTTAACAATCTTTTTTACGTTATCCAAATCAAATATATCATTTCTAGTCAAAACAGGAAGTAAACTTGTTTTTATATTATAAATAGTTATACGGTCAATAACTTTTGTATCAAAAGTTTTTTTAAGGCTGAATAAAACACAACGCACTTTCGAAGAAGTTGTTTTTCTATATCATCGAATAATCCAAATTTAATCCTATTATATAAATCGTATAAATCTCTTGCTGCACGCCTACTAAAAAGTGCATAAATCTTACTACCAAATATTTCAATACTGTTAATGTTCCGTTTATTTGTGTTTCTATAGCGGGAAAGATATGTGATCTTAAAGAATAATAAATTTCAATTTTTATGTTATCCTTGTTGCCGCCAAGATTTATATAATCATATAACCATGAATCAATACTATGTGGATTTTTTGTTTTTGGACTTAAGTGATAACCTTTTTGCTCCATAAAATCCGCAAGTGAGGCATTTATTATTTTCCTTTTTTAAGCATTTCTTCTTTACTGACATTTTCTAAATAATCAAAATCTATATCAACAGATAACCTAGGAAGATTAAATATTAATGCTAATTTACCCTTAAACCTGGCATCTTTGTTAAGATTTTCTAAAATGTCTGCTAATCAATAGACCTTTTCCAATGTGTCACGATTATATCCATATTTAAATGTTCTTTTAGAAATATAGTTTTTATCATATTTATACAAGAGAATTACCTCCTTGGTCGATCAATTGAGACAAATTATCTGCTACTACCAATCTCCAATCATTAGAAAATTTCGAACTTTCTTTTGTTAAATAGCGAGTACTTTTACCTATTTTTTCAAGGTCTTTTATACTATCAATAACTGTGCGTTCAAGTGTAGTAACCCGTAACCCATATGAATTCTTCGGTAATATAATACCTTCCCTTAATTTTGATGGAAGGAATTTGTAGGTTATTCCATTTTCTCTATTAATATACAGTAATCAGATATAAGAAAAGTCACTATTTTTCTATATAGTGACAAATATCTAATATTATATTCCCGTGTTCATCCGGAGTTGTAAATCTTGGACAAACATAACGTTCAAAAAACCAATAAGCCCCTTGTTCATCCGGAATAATTTTCAATCCTTCTTCAAAACACCTGTCGGCACATTTATCCTCTTGGCAATAAACCTCCTCAGGTTTACCGTATAACCAAGCAACACCAAGATCAGATTCCTCAAAATCAACAAATGAATAACCCTCGGGAACTATTGAATCTTTAGGACAGAACATACCGATCCAATATTCGAAAGGTTCCCCTTCTTTCCAACGCATAAGACCGATATATGCATCACCATCTTCATAAACTGCTTTGGCATCGCAATTTTTTTCTAATACTTCAAACCAACCATGAGAAAACCATTCTTCCCATTGTTTTCCGAATCCTCCGCCGACCCGATCTTCGTTTCCATAATTTTTTCCAATGAAACGCATTTCGGGAACAGATTGTCTATAAACCTTAATAACTTCTGCCATTTTCTTATCCTCTCTTATATTAAATTTGACAACATAATTTTACACTTATTAAGAGGGTTTTGTCAATCATTTTAGAAGCTAAATATTAAGTCAATGATAAATCATTTTTGATTTATTTTAGAAAAGACAGCCATTGCCTCGCACATAAATTTGGCTAGTCCTTCGCCGAATTTATCAATATTTTTTGTAAAGCGAATATCATCAACATACATCTGACCAAGGTTTTTAAAAGCTTCAAGTGAATAATTTCCCATTTGATTAAGTAAATGAAACCATTCTTTAATCCCTGCTTGAGCTTCAGTTGAATCAGGTTTTAAATGACGGATTGATGCTAAGTTTTTGTAAACTGAATTAAACTTCTTGCCAAATTCCTGTTTTTCAGCTTTTGATATATTTTTTACTCGAGAATTAGCTGCATCTACAGTTTCATTTCCCCAACGTTTTCTTGCTTCATCTTCATATGGATTTTTCGAAAAATTAAAGTCTTCGAATTTTTCTTTATTTGACATCTTAATTTCTCCTTTCAAATACTTCATAGTTTTTTCAACCGTTAATAACATCTGGTCGATTTGCTTCTTTTTCTCAAGCAACATAAAGTGTTGCATCTTCAATGCTTCTTCTTTCTCAAAACTAGGGTTATTGATTATTTCTTTGATTACATTTAAAGGAAATCCCATTTCTTTAAAGATGAGGATTTGTTCGAGAATATCGAGATCATCTTCGTAAAATTCCAGTATCGGAAACTTCACCGGGTTTTAATAAATCTATTTCATCACAATAATGAAGAGTGCGAACGCTGATGCCGACTAGGTCGGCTACTTCCTTGATTTGTTACAACTTGTTTATCTTTCCAATTTAAAAACAAATCAAAAAAGTCTATTACATTATCTTCCCTAAATCCCAATCTATAAATAATACTAGCTATAAGTTTTTCTGTTGCTTTTGTAATAATTCTATTTTTATTCAAGAGTAAAATAAAAAGCGGAACTGCTATACCTTTAAATTCACTACTCCACCCTAAGTAATAATTGTCCTTTTTACATTTTTCATAAATATAATCATACACTCCATTAAAAAACTTAATAATATCTTTATCATCTCTAGAAAGACAATTTTTCTCATTTGTTTATTATTATTACTAATGTTTCCGTCAAAGTTTTCAATAAGTGTTTCAACAAATTTTGCAGCTTTTTTTGTTATATTATCATAATTTGGTAATTCAAATAACCTCAGATAGTTGTTTAATGTTGAATCCGAAAAAAAAGCTATTTCCCAACATTTGTAAGCTACTTCAAGATGCTTTAGGTTTATAGAAGCTCTTGCAGTTAAATCCGCAATATCCACACGAATAATTAAGTTGTCAGGCAAAACACTGATTGCATCTAAACCTAGTTTCTCACACTCTGAATCCTTATTTTCCTTTAATAAATACTCGCATGCATGTTTAAATAAAAAAGGATGTTGAATATAGACAGTTTTGGTCTTTACACATAAACATCTTATTCCGCCCTGAAATAAACATGCCTCTAGGAGCAACTCCCCGGCTCTATCGCCATCCATATGTTCAAGATATGAAATCCATTCCTCTATAAAGGAATCAATACTCTCTAATTTTTCTGGCCCGACTCGAAATATATCTTCTAATTTTATTTTTCGGAATTATTCCATATAAGTAATAAATATATATTCTCTGCTCTTTTCTTTCCCATAGTACACTGATATATTGCATACATAGCATTCAAGATGACTTGTTTGTAAGCGAAGGGATTTGATATTTCATCTAGGACTTCCTCAAACTCAAATTTATACCATTCTTCACTATCTCTATCGAGTACATAGAAAGACATATTTAGAAGTCGATTATATAATTCCGATTATT
The DNA here is from genome assembly GCA_937877075.1 of uncultured Acholeplasmatales bacterium. Classification (GTDB taxonomy): domain Bacteria; phylum Bacillota_I; class Bacilli_A; order ML615J-28; family CAG-698; genus DTU067. The sequence goes on along the minus strand of CALEGD010000076.1, from coordinate 1,601 downwards.
CCTCATACTTTTTTTGAAACAACAAATCTTCCGCAACTTGAAATGCTTTATAAAGCTCCTCTTTGATTCCAAAAATATCATAATAATCATAAACAAAGTCTCCACCCCAATAACTTCCGTCATATTCTTCATAACCACTAGCTTCAAAATAAATTTCTCCTTCTTCTACCTTTCTACACCATTCTTCTATCTTATTTTTTTCATAAATTACTGTTTTATAGCGCTGGTTGCCATTTAGAGAATTTAAAAACTTTATTCGTTCATGCTCTTTTGTAGTTCGAACTGTATTAAGTATCCATTTAGTTTTCTCTTCTTCAGACATAATAGTTAGACTATCTTGGACTGCTTTCATAAATTCGGTGAAATTCATTGTTTTTTTCCTCCAATATTATTACAATATTTATTCTAATCAAAGATGTAAAAAAGTATTTAGTATAAAAAAATATCCTACTTCACTATTCCTATTGCCATTCCATCATATTCTTTTTCACCAACCATTTGGAGAATTGTGAAATCGGCCTCTTTACAGTTTTTCAAATAATCGTTCAATCTCTTAACTCCAATAACTTTGGGATCGGTTGAATTCGGTTCTAATATTTGGGCGTTACGAATTACATTATCTAATACAATAATAGAACCTTTCCTGGCCATCTTGATAGCCCATTTTAAATATTCTAGATATGGAGGCTTATCGGCATCTATAAAAATAAAATCAAAGGCGAAAGTCTGATTTTCGAAAATCTTCGGTAATATGTCCAGTGCTTTGCCTTTTTTTATAGTGACTACACCATGAAAATTTGCTTCTTTTATATTCTTGCATGCTAGATGATAATTTATTTCTTCAGATTCGATAGTAATTAATTTACCGCCTTCCTGTAAGGCTCTCGCTAACCAGATAGTACTGTATCCTACTAAAGTTCCTATTTCTAAGATATTTGAAGAATTGCATGCTTTCGCAAGTATCTGGAGAAATTTTCCTTGGTTTGGGGAAATATTTGCATCTGGCATTGTTGAAAAACGACTTGACTCTCTAACCTTAACTAATATATCATCTTCAAACCCAACTCTTTCTTTTATGTAATCATCCACTGCTTTAAAAACATCTTCTAACATAATTAACCCCAATCATCTTTAAATATTTTTGTAATAAAAATCATCTAACCGTTGATAGAACTAATAGCTTTTTCTTAATAAAGCAATTCTATATGGAAAGAGTTTTGCAGTCATAATACCTTCTTCTACTGCAGGGTCCGCCATCATAAACTTACGAGCTTCTTCCTCCGATTCAGCTTCAAAAATAACTAACCCGAAACTATCTGAAGCCTGATTTAATGTCCTTCCGGCAAGAACCACTTTACCCTCATCGGTATAATTTTTAAGTCTTATAAAATGTCTCTCTACAATATCTTCATCTTGTTCAGTCCAATTATTATCATCATGCAGACGAGGAACAAGCTCTAAGAGATAAACAAATTGTTCTTTTTTCATATTCATAACCTCTGTTGATTTTTTAGTAGATATTAATATTTTTTATTTTAATCTCCCGGCTGATATTTGTTGTGCAACTAAAAGATTTTTGTAATAGAAATTCTCAATCTGCA
>CALEGD010000075.1 GCA_937877075.1 uncultured Acholeplasmatales bacterium | reverse complement strand
CAATTACTACCAGAGCGGCTTGGTTATCTACATTCTGTCCGCTCTGAACCAGAATTTGTTTTACAACACCGGAAGTCGGACTAACAATATCATTTTCCAATTTCATTGCTTCTAAAACAACAACAACATCGCCCTTCTTCACTTGATCACCAACATTGACTTTTACATTAATAATTGTCCCTTGCATCGGAGCCTTTACGGTTGTTCCATCTCCTGCGAGAGAAGGTTTTGGAATTTCAGCTTTCGGTGCCGGTTTTGAAGCCGGTGCCGATGTTGGAGCAGGCTCTATCTGCCCCTTTACTTCCTCTACGCTCTCCACTTCTACAACATATACTTTTTCGTTTACTTTAACTTTATAGACTTTCATAAAATCCTCCTTAACCTATTTGTCTGATTGACAGGAGCCGGACATCTTTTTTCGTCTCCTCGGCATAATCAATTGTCGCGACTAGTGCCGCCGCCATCATATCCTCATCGGTAATATCCGCCAGTGAAAAAGCAGAAGGTTTTAGAGCAGAAGTCGCTATCGGGAGCACTTCCTCAGGGTCTGTTTCTTTATTATCTATATCTTCTTTTTTCCCGGTAAGACGGTATATAGCCATAGCAAAGATCAGGATAATCAAAAGTGCGAGCAGTAAAGCCGCACCGATAATATAGGTCAATATATCGGTGTTAATTGCGATGATTACCATTTTTTTCACCTGCCTATGTAGAGATTTATTTCTACAATCTCATTTTCCTCTTGAGGTTGTTTTAGATTTTCAAGAAATTTTACTGCAACATTTTCAAACAAAGCACAAGAGAGGACATCTTCGTCGGATCTCACAAGATCACGATATTTTTGCTTCAGTTCTTCAAATTGAGGTTTTAAATCGTCAGCGGGACGATGGGTGATCGTCGGCGCATCACCGATAATCTTTATTTTCAACTCCGAATTAATCGGAGCCGGACTAGCACCATAGAGACCACGCAAATATTCTTTAACTTCTCCGGGAACAAGTTTATATCTTTCACCGGATATAACATTAATAACTGCTTGGGTTCCGACCATTTGAGAAAGAGGAGTGACCAAAGGCGGATAACCCAAATCGGCCCGCACTTTCGGTACTTCCCGAAGCACATCATCAAATTTGTCCATCGCTCCTTGATTTTTCAGTTGGTTCATTAAATTAGAAAGCATGCCTCCAGGTACCTGATACTTTAAGATATTGGGATTTGTTGCTAAGGCACGTGGATTCAAAAGCCCGTTTTCCAGATATTTGTCTTTAACTTTCTTCAATTTATCGGCGGCTTTTTCTAACATTTCGAGATTCATACCGGTATCATAAATCGAGCCCTTTAAGGAATAAACAAATGACTCGGTCGCGGGTTGACTAGTACCGCCCGACAAAGGCGAAAGAGCTGTATCAATAATATCGACTCCGGCTTCAATCGCCTTCATATAGGTCATCTCAGCAATCCCACCTGTACAATGAGAATGCAACTGGATCGGTAGCTTTGTATTTTCTTTTAAACGTGAAACAAGTTCATAAGCGTCATTTGGTAAAAGAACGCCTGCCATATCCTTAATGCAAAGGGAGTCGGCACCCATAGCCTCAATTTCTTTCGCTAACCCAACAAAATAGTCAACCGTATGAACGGGGCTAGTGGTATAGCTTAAGGCAATCTGGCAATGACCACCATATTTTTTAGTGGCGCTAACCGCACACTTAAGATTTCTTATATCATTTAGGGCATCAAAAACCCTAATGATGTCAATTCCGTTTTCTAGCGATTTCTTTACAAACATCTCGACAACATCATCGGCATAATGTTTGTATCCAAGAATATTCTGTCCTCGAAAGAGCATCTGCAATTTGGTGTTCTTGCAAACGGACCTAATCTTTCTTAATCTTTCCCATGGATCTTCATTCAGAAACCTTAAACAAGCATCAAAAGTAGCTCCACCCCAAACTTCAAGGGCATGATAACCGGCTTGGTCAATTTCTTCTAGGGCAGACAAAATTTCTTCAGTCGTCATCCTGGTCGCAAAAAGCGATTGATGACCGTCCCGTAAAGCCGTTTCCATAATCTTTACACCCATTATTTTACCTCCTTTGCCATTATAATAACAAATATTAGAATTCTTCGGTAACTTTCTTAATTGCGTTTAATGCCTCTTCCGGTAGTTTATTGAAATTATCAAGATCAGAAATATAATCTAGACGATCCAAAAGTCTTGCTTTAACCATTTCCAGATAATTATCATCTTGGAAGTCCGGAATAAAGCCTTCAATCGGATAATATTCCAAAGCAGAGAAGGGCCCAAATTTTTGAAATTTAGCTTTATCGGTTACGATATCTTCAATCAAACCCAAAGTAGTTTTCGGTCCTATTTTCTTATCAAGGAAGAAACCGGTGTTGATAATATAACAATCTACATTTCTCTCCGCAAATAATTGCTTGAATTTCAAATAATCCTTTTCCAACGGATAAAGTCGGAAGGGATTTGCATAAGGAACAATGACAAGTTTGTTGGGATCTTCACCCGGTACATATTCCGCCGTTGTTCTTTTTGTTGCTAGAGTCGCACCCATAACCGAAGCTAAATCAGCTTGATTCACCTTCACAACCGGAGGTAAACTATTATCTTTCATTATCCAAAAAATGGCATCACAAGGATGAGCAAAACGATACTCGCGGTTTAAAGCGGCGAAAAGCGATTTAACAGTCCGTCCATTACCGCTTTGAATATCTTCGGTTACCGGAACAATTTTACCTTCAGAATTAATGGTTGCTCCACAGTTTTGAATCGTAACAAAATATTTAGATTGAGGATTTGTCAGTGGATAATCTTGAGTTTTATCAAAATAAGACTGCTCCAAGCAAATTGAGGAAGCATCTTTATTTGAGATGATAAAAGCATCATCATGTAAGACCGTAGTTGACAATTTTCCGCCATGATCTGATAGAGTAATGGTCGACTTTCCGGAACCGGAAAGACCAAAGACACCAATTACTTTTTCTTTTCCGCCTTCAAGGTTAAAGCGTTTTTGACCACCATGGCATGGGGTATAACCATTCCGCTCAGCAATTGTCCAAGCGAGCGTTAAGGTTCCTTTTTTAAACTCTCCGAAATAACGCATACCTAATATAGCGGCACAATTGTGTTCGGAATCAAATAATGCCAGCCCCTCCGGATGATCTTCAGGGATAAGATCCGGGTTTGCAAAGATAAAGATATCGCCTTCATCTAGAAGAACTGAATCTTTATACATCTCTGTATATTCTTCATTCACAATCTGGAAATTAAGTAGCCACGAATAAAGCGTATTTTCATAACCTTCAGGAACCAAGAGATGAGCTTTAATCATAAACTCTTTATCCAGACCGACATATGCTTCAGCATGATACATTTTCTTATTGCGTGAGAGGAAAACTACTTCACGCAGCAAATCTGCAAATTTATTGCTATTTTCCTTATTTACCAAACGGCGTAAACGAGCCTGGCGGCCGGTAATTTTTCCGTCATTGAAAAGCAACACTTTCGCATCTGCCGGAAGTCCCAATTCATCTGCTTTGTAAACATCTTGTCCGGTTACGATTGTTCCTGGAGAGTTTTTTGCAAGTTCATACGCTTCCGCTAAGTTTTTTACATGATGAACATTATTCCGGTAAAAGGCCGTCTCAATTATTGTTCTGACACGGTTAAAAAGTTTGGGATTTTGTAATCCTATTTCTTGATATGGTAGATTGCTTTTAGTTGCCATTGTTCCTCCTTTTAAATTCTATTAAAAAATGCAAATATACCAAGTATATTTGCAATATTTTTTAATCTAATATTTAAATTATCTTAATTGATATTATAAATATACCAGATGATATCTAGATTGTATAGACTTCTCCAAAAAAAAGAAAAAGTATATAAAGTATTTTACCATATTTTTGCATTTTTTTCAAGTGATATAATTGTTTATTTTTCTAATAAATTATTATTCATACTCCTAATATTATGATTATATGTCAGATAAATTATTCTGTAAATTAAAAATGCCGATACCTGATATTATTTTTACCAGTTAAGACAATCGGCATTCTTTTAAAAATATCAAATTTAATCATCACATTATAATAGTGCAAAACGAAGAAATTCTTCGATTTCTTCATCCCAGAACAACCAGTCATGGATTCCGTCGCGATAAACAAATTTTGCTTTAACTCCAAGAACTTTAGCTTTATCTTCAAATCTTTGCGTAGTAGCTATAAGATGATCTTGTAGTCCACAGGATGCATAAATTTCAATATCCTTATCAGGCGATAAGAGGTTTACCGGATTAAGTTTTGAAGTTGAGAAATTTGGTTTTTCTTTTAAAAGGAAAGGAAAAGCCTTTTCCAAATCAGGATCTACAAACTCTATCATTGCTTCCAAAGCTAAAACACCGGAAAAACTTCCCGTCGCAAAATACTTTTCCGGATAAGTGAGACCAGCTTTCATCGCTCCATATCCTCCCATTGAAAGACCGGCGATAAAATTATCCTCCTTTTTTCTGGAAAGCCCAAAAACTTTTTCAAAGTATTCGGGAAGTTCATGGGTTAAATAAGTAAAATAATTTTGCCCGTTAACATCATCACAATAGAAACTGCGATCAAAGGAGGGCATTATAACCACAATCCCATACTTTTCCGCATAGGTTTCAATCCGAGTTCGGCGTAGCCAGGCGGTAGCATTATCGGTAAGACCGTGAAGAAGCCATAAAACCTTCTTTTTTGAAAGAGGTTGGTCGATCCAAGGGGAATCAGGAATTATCATTGTAATAAAAGTATTCATTTTTAATTGTGATGAACATGTGTTTAAGGTTAAAACAGCCATTTTATTCTCCTTTTTTTTATATAATAATATAAAAGCTTATTTTCTTCCAGATATTTAAAGCTTCTTTGGAAACTAGTTATAAAATTATCGGGAATGAGACAAAATATAGAAAACGGTTTTTAAACATTTTTGTATTAGAAAATGGCTAAAAATGGTATAATTACTTGAGGTGGAAAAATGGAAAATACAATTAAACAGTATGAAAGTATTCGTAAAAAGATGCTTGCTTACCAATTCGCAAATTACATGATCAGTTGGGATTCAAACACAGAAGCACCGGAAGAGTGTTTCCCGCTCCGTTCTGAACAAGTCGGCGTTCTAAGTGAGGAGTCCTATAAATTACAAACCACACCGGAAACAGTCAAAATTGTTGATGAACTTTATCTTCTGCGGGAACAACTTACTGACGAAGTATTAAAACATGAAATTCTTGAAGCCAAAGAAGGACTTGAGAAACTTAAAAAAGTTCCGATGGATGAGTATATTGATTATATGAGTTTGCTAGCGGAAAGCGAAAATCTTTGGGCGAGAGCGAAAAGAAATAATGACTTTCAACTGTTTCAGCCGACATTAGAGAGGATTGTTGAATTCAACAGAAAGTATATTAAATATGTTGAGACCGATAAATTAAAAGGTTATGATGTACTTCTTGATGAATATGAAAAAGGTATGTCCTCCAAAGAATATGATGAGTTTTTTGATACGATAAAAACCGAACTTGTGCCTTTTGTAAAGGAAGTTGTTTCTAAAAAGCTAGAATTCGATGATGCTTTCAATAAACTCGAATATCCAAAGGCAGAGCAAAAGAAATTTGTTGATTATATTGCTGAGGTATTGGATTTTGATTTAAAACGTGGGTTTATTAAAGAAAGCGAACATCCCTTTACTTCCGGTTTCGGTACAACCGATGTCAGAATTACCAACCATTATTATGAAGATAATTTTACTTCCGCGATCTTCTCGGGAATTCATGAACTCGGTCACGCCACTTATGAACAACAAATCAATCCTGAATTAAATAAAACCCTATCCGGCGGTGGCGCCTCTATGGCATTACATGAATCCCAATCCCGTTTTTATGAAAACATCATCGGACGCAGTCTGGAATTTTGGAAAGTTCATTTTCCAAAATTGAAAAGTATTTTTAAAAAGCAACTTCGAGGAGTAAAACTAAATGATTTCTATAAGTTAATCAATCGCGCCGAAGCTTCATTAATCAGAACTGATGCCGATGAATTAACTTATCCGATTCATATTATGATTCGCTATGATATCGAAAAATCCTTATTTAATAATGAAATTGAAGTCAGTGAGCTCCCACAAGTCTGGAATAAAAAATATAAAGAATATCTTGGTGTTGATGTTCCCAGCGATAAAGAAGGCGTCTTACAAGATGTCCACTGGGCAGGAGGCTCATTCGGTTATTTTCCGACTTATGCTTTAGGTTCTGCTTATTCGGCTCAAATTTTTAAAATTATGAACAAAGATTTCAATGTTCTTAAATCTTTAAAATCCGGAAACACAAAAGAAATTAACCAATGGCTTCAAGAACATCTCCATAAATACGGATCAAGTAAATATCCCAAAGAACTTTTCAAAATCTGTACTGGAAGAAAATTCAATCCAAAATATTATATTAGTTATTTAATAAAAAAATATTCGAAAATCTATGAAATAGTTTAAAAAGAGGCGTGCCTCTTTTTTTTATTCATCTTTTTGAAAATATTTCAAAGCCCGATCCGGATAATTTGTTACTACAGAATCAACTTTATTTCGGAAAATAACTTTCTTAATCAAATTCTCATCATTAACCGTCCAAACCGAAACTGAACATTTTCTAAGATTCATTCTCCACACAAAACAGAATTTGAGTAATCTATAATAAGGGGAAACATAATCAGCTTTGGTCCGTCGCAAGCGACATCCAGGAAAAAGTTCAGACAGCCTGGTTCTAAAGGGATGCTTTGGATTGCTTTTTCCAAGTAAAAGTGCAGTAATAATTCGCGGATCAATTTCTTTAACTTGAATCAAAACCTCATCCAAGAAAGAACGGATGAAAAATTCATCATTTCGAAGATATTTATGAATGATATCAATCGCTTCTTTTACATATCCGTCTTCTTTAAATTCAATGTCAATTAATATTTTTCCTTTTACATAGGCTAAACCTTCTTCTAAGGTTGCAACCTGAAATCCATTTTTTGAGGCTTCGGCTTTCAGTTCTTCAAAAGTTAGAGCTAATAAATCCTTACCGTTGATATGACGATCATGATGTAAAACGATAATTCCGTCTTTAGTTCTTCGGATATCAGTTTCAATACAATCGGCTTTCATATCAATTGCCTTTTGAAAAGCAAGCAAGGTATTCTCATGTGCATAGCCTGATGCCCCACGATGTGCTACCACCATTTTCTTCTTAAACTTCATTTTCTTCTCCTTTCTAAATGATGTTTAAACGTTTTCCGACCTTACTAAAGGCTTGAAGAGCAAAATCCAAATCTTTCTTAGTGTGGCTTGCGCTAATCATAACCCGGAGGCGACCCCTTCCTAAAGGAACAGTCGGATAGACGATTCCGGAAACAAAGACACCTTCTGAAAGCAGTTCCCTGGAAAATTCCATGGTTTTTGCCTCTCCACCGATTATGACCGGTGTAATCGGAGTCTCACTGTTTCCGATATCAAAGCCGAGTTTTCTCAAACCTTCTTTAAAGTATTTCGCATTTTCCCATAATTTCTTTGTATATTCATCACTTTCCATTAAGATCTTAACAGCCTCAATTGTAGCGGCAGTGGCGGCGGGAGGCAGAGCAGTTGAGAAAAGCAAGGGTCTGGCTCGATGCAAGAGCCATTCTTTCACAATCTTTTTTGATGCTACATAACCACCGATGACACCGATAGCTTTACTTAAGGTGCCGATAATAAAATCAACTTCACCGTTTAATCCGAAATGGTCGACGGTACCGCGGCCGCCTCGTCCAAGGACGCCACTTCCATGGGCATCATCAACATAAGTCAAAGCATTATATTTTTTGGCTAAATGGACAATTTCCGGAAGCTTAGCCAAGTCGCCGTCCATTGAAAAGACACCGTCAGTGATAATCAAAACATTTTGATAAGATGAGCGCATCTCTTTTAAAACATTTTCCAAATCTGCCATATCGCTATGTTTATAGATTGCTTTTTGGGCTCTGGATAATCTGATACCATCAATAATAGAGGCGTGATTTAATTCATCGCTGATGATAAGATCTCCCTTATTTACTATGGCTTGAATGGTACCGATATTACAGTTTAATCCCGATTGAAAACAAGTAACCGCCTCTTCTTCTTTAAATTCTGCAAGTACTTTTTCTAACTCTTCAAGTAAATCTTGATTTCCGACAATTGTTCGAACACTTCCGACCCCGACACCATATTTTTGAGTGGCATCAAGTGCTGCTTGAATCAAACGCGGATGATTCGCAAGCCCAAGATAATTATTACTCGAAAGATTAACCACTTGAAGATGGTTAAGATCAATTACATTTTTACAGGCGCCGTAATTAATCGGTAGTTTACGATAAACACCGTCTGCCTTTAAGCGTTCGACACTTTCTACAAGATAATTAAGATTATTCATAAAATTCCTCCGGGATTAAAACTATTTTTCCACATTCACCACTACCCATAATTTCCCCTGCACGATTTATTTCTCGTAAAGGCAATTCATGAGTAATGATTTTATCTAAGTGTAGTTTCCCGCTTTCTACAAGCTCTTTGACCTGATACCAAGTATCATAAATTCTTCTTCCGGTCACTCCATAAATGCTTACACCTTTGAAGATAATATCTTTCGAAAAGTCAACTTCAATCTTTTCACTAGGTAGACCCAACATACTTAAAGCCCCACCCGCTTTTACATATTTGAAAGCTAATTCAATCGCTTGTTTATTGCCGCTGAACTCACCGACAACATCGGCTCCAAGGCCGCCTGTTTCCTCAAGAACTCGCTCTACTACATCCTCTGCTAGCGGATTAATGACAATATCGGCGCCAATTTCTGAAGCAAGAAGCTGGCGATAAGGTTTAACTTCGATAGCAATAACTTTACGAGCACCATAGGCCTTCGCAACATCGATTGCCATCAAGCCGATTGGACCACACCCGAGGATAACAACATCCTTATCCTTAACCGGAAAGTGAGCAATAGTATGAACAGCATTACCAAGAGGTTCTTGAACCGATAGAAAAAGCTGATTAACTTCCTTGCTGTTTACAAAACAATTTGCTGCGGGAATCTTAACATAATTAGCGAAACAACCGTCTATATCCAATCCGAGAACTTTGGTATCGAAACAAATATGTCCTTCACCACGCCTGCAAAACTCGCAATCATTACAAATAATATGAGTTTCAGCACTTACAAGGTCACCAACTCGGACATTTGAAACATTTGAACCGACCTTAATGATTTCGCCACTAAATTCATGCCCGACAATAAGTGGCAATTTAAGACGATTTTTAGCCCAGTTATCATAAACATAAATATGATAATCTGTCCCACAAAATGAAGCCCGATAAACCTTGACCAGAACTTCATCCGGTCTCAAAGCCGTTGAAATAGTCATTTCCTTCAATGAAAATCCATTTTCCGGCTTTTCCTTTACGACCGCCAACATTTTTAATGTCTTATCATCAGAAAAATTTGTCATTACCTTCTCCTCTTTAATAATGATCTAATCACTACCATTATACCATAAAATTATAAACTTACTTCAGTTTTTTCAACTTTTTAAGGAAGTTATCCTTCACCAAAAAACAAATTTAGAAAATATATTTACATATAGAAACAAATATTAAAAATTATTATTATTTCTAAAAAAAGATGCCGGAAGCACCTTTGTTATTGTTTATGGATTTTCCAAATTGTTTCTTGATAATATTTCTCGCCCGGACCATAGAGATTACAATTTTTAAATTCCGGGATATTTATTGAGTTTGGCACTCCTTGTGTTTCCAAACAAAAGGCAATATGTTTATAACCTCTAACTCCTCCTTCTACCAGAACGGAATTATCCATCATATTACCGGCATAAAATACAACCACATCTTCGGTAGAATAAATATCTAATTTAATTCCGGTAAGGGGTGAGGACGCTGTTGCAATATGATTTATTTTGTCAGTTTTATTAACCAAATAGGGATGGTCAAAGCCACCGGCAATCTTTAATTGGTCAAAATCATTATTAATATCTTTACCGATTGTTTTCTTTTTTCGAAAATCAAGAGGAGTATTAACCAGTGATTCTGCTTTGTGGGGGATAAGGTTTGGGTCTAAAAGCAGAAAGCGATCGGCATTTAAATATAATTCATGATTTAAAATATCAATAGAAGGACCTCCGTTTAAGTTAAAATAAGCATGATTGGTAAAGTTCAAAATAGTTTTTTTGGTTGTATCAGCTTCATAAATTAGATGTAATTCATCATCAATTAATTTATAAGTAATTGAAAAGTTGACATCTCCGGGATAACCTTCCTCACCATCAACTGCTGTAGTATTGAATTTAATCCAATCCTTCCCTTCTTCCACAAGAAATTTCTTGGTATTAAAGCCTATAAAACCACCATGCAGTTGGTATATTCCCTCAATATTTTTACTTACCTGATACCTCTTCCCACAAAGTGTAAAGTCAGTAATCCGTCCGGAATTTCTCCCGATAACGGAATTCATATAACCAAGATTGTTTTCTTGATATGTTTCAATTTTTTCGTGTCCGACAATAATATTAATTCCTGTTTTTAAATCAATCAGTTTAGTAATACTAGCGCCAACATTAATAAAATGAGCTTCTAGTTTTTGATTTTTTAATACATATTCTTTCAACATAAATTTTCTCCTTGCTTTCTTTTATATCTTACCATAATTTATGAAAAATTAATACGGAAACAAAATAATTATCACATATTTTTTCCCTTCAATTATAAGTTAATCTATTTTTGCTGTACAAAAAAGCACTTCATCTATATATGAAATGCTTTTATTTTAAACTAATGGTTTAACTTTTTTCTTTTATTGTTGGCAATGAAAACAATTGCTCCTGTAGCTACAGCAACTACTCCGGCAGAGATACCAAGAATTAACCCTATATTATTTGTTTTTTCTGGCACAGTCGGAGTATTATCGGCCATGTCAATTGAAACATTTTGATTCGGCATGATAAATTGATATTTAGTAGTACCTACTTTTTGATACTCGACTTCTCCCATTTCTGTAGTAATCACTGGAATAATATTTTCATCATCAGCAATGATGGAAACTAATTTTCCGGCTGTGGCAGATTCCAAAACTACAAACTTTTCTGACAGATTAGTAATTTTATAATTCAATTTATTCTGCCATACAGGGGTTGCGTTTTTACTAAAAGCTAATGGGTTCATATCATGTTTGATATTAAACCAAGTAATATAGTTACGTCCAAACTGGCCGGCACTCTTAAAGTCTACTAAATTAACTTTATTGCCGTCGGCTAATGTAATTTCAAAATTCAACCAAGCATTGTTTTCTTCACCATTACTTACTTTCATTCCAACAAAATCAGATGATTTAAATTCTAGATCATAGATTTCACCTGTAACTATTTCATCAGCTGTTAAAAGGATTGGGCCATAGAAAACTGAAGTGAAGCCGTCAAAATTCTTTTCACCTACCCAGAAATTCGGACTCATTTCAAGATCTATTTTCATACTATCGTCATTTTTCCAAGTTTTAGTAATATAATAATATTCTCCGGCTTTTACACCAACTTGTTTTGTTCCGTTTAAAGTAATGATTGTCTGTTGTGACCAACTTGGAACTCTAATGGCAAGAGTGAATTCTTCATCTTCTTCTAATCCTGATACAGATAAATTAATGTTTCCATTTTCAGGATAGATAGTATCTTGTTTCAATGTAATGGTTTTTCCATTAGGTGTTTTAGTGGTAATTTCAGACTTTCCAAAGAAGTTCAGGTATAAAGTATCTTTATCAGATATAAGTCCCCATTCTGAAAGTTGAGCAACAGCTCTGGCAAGATTGGCTTGACAACAGTTGAAGTCAGGGGAACCGGTATTAAACTGAAAACCGATATCTGTTTGTGAGGCAATTTTCCTACCATTCATAGGAGTATTATAAGTAACATATTTACCGTCTGCTAACAATGCACCTAGAGCACCATTGTAATAAGAACGCTCTAACTCATCAGCTACATAAGAATTATGGCTTATTTGTAAGAATTCAACAGAGAATGCCATCCATGCTACGGTACAACAAGTTTCGACTGCTCGTAAATCATAGGGATTTCCAACAGCAGCTTCACCACTTGTAAAACCACCGGTATTATGAATATCTGTTTTTAAGATACTCCACCAAATTTGTTCTAGGGCTTGATAATATTTCTCTTCTTTAGTTTCTTCGTAAAGAACTCCTAATGTCATAAGTGTATGGAGGGACTCCCAACGAGGTAGATCAGATTGATAAAAGTCAAAGCCTGCTTGAGAATTTCTCAACCAATCACCATGGTTTTGCCAATCGATATCAACAATATATTTCGCAGTATCAAAATAGGTAGTGTTTCCTGTCTCCTGATATAAGAGAATAAATGCATGGCTAATTCCATAGTTCATTTCCCAACCACCGAGACCACCATAGCTGCCGGAAAGACCGATGACTGAATACATATAGTCCAGTGCCGCTGTCGCACTATTCAAATATTCAGTTTTTCCAGTTAATTTATACCAAAGGTATAAGCCATAAATACAATGATATTGATTCCATAAGTCCCAATTATCTTCACCTCTGGTAAGACGACCAGAACCATAGAAAACGCCAAGGTAACCGTCGCTTCCTTGAGAAACTACTAGTTCATCTGCCAATTGGGTTGCTGCATCATATAGTTCTTGACTGGGACTAACCTTGTAAGCAAAGGACATTCCTGTAAGTAATTTGCCGGGGAATTCTCCATACCAAGGTCCAAAGAATCCGGTATAAGCGGTTCCGTTTTCGAGATTTTCTAAATCCCATGCTTCTACAAACTGATAACCAGCTAATTCTTCAACATTAACAGGTAGATTTTTTCCGGCAACTCCGCTACCAATAAAACCAAAAGCATCAAGGTAGAAATCACTGCCGACAGAAGAATCATCACCACGAACACTGATCATAAACTGATGGACGTCAGATAAAACGATATTCCCGCTTGCTGGACCACTGGCCCAATATTGAGACAAAGTATCTTTATTGATGGGGATGCATAGCCAACCTTCAAACTTATCAGGTAAGGTTACATAAGCTTCTCCTGAGGATTGAACCGCTTGTCTTACCGTCCCACCTTTAGAAACAAGAAAAGCAACGGCATTTTCTTTCATCTGATAAGATGTCCTTGAACCAGTTGTATCGGTTGTTTCAAAGTTAACTCTTAATTCTGGAGTTGTGTCAGTGAATTCTGAAGCATTGACATAAACCCAAAGTTCTTCAGCGCCGGTCCAATCAGTTATTGCAGTTGAATCCTTTTTGAAGACAAAGTCCATATCTCCAAAATTTCCACTATGTTTATTGGTTCGATGGAAACGAATAGCCTCACCGGTATAACCTTTATCAGCAGTCGTAGTGACATCAATTTTTGTATAATTTTGAATTCCAAAAAAGTCGTTCATTAAGGAAGCAAAATTAATTTCACTGTTTTGAATTTTCTCCAAATCCCAAGCTAATCTATACTCATATTGGTCAAGGTCATTAACATCAACCGGTAAATCATCCCCTTCGATATCCTTTCCGATAAACCCAAAAGAATCGAGATAAAAATAACTACCAATACTTGAATCATCTGCTCTAACACTAATCATAAATTGATGAACGTCCGAAAGAACCAATTCTCCACTTGTAATTCCACTTGACCAATAAAGTTCTACTGTTTCAAGGTTCAGTGGTATTCCAAGCCAGCCCTCAAACTTGTCCGGTAATGGAATAAAACCATCCCCGGGCGATTGAACTGTTTGTCTGTCACCTCCGGTTTTTGGAACAATATAAACAGTCGCTCCCGTTTTAACATTAAAAGAAGCCCTTACACCTGTAGTGTCAGTCGTTTCAAAATTAATTCTCAGTTCCGGAGTAGTGTCGGTGAATTCCGAGGCATTCACATAAACCCATAATTCTTCAGCTCCGGTCCAATCAGTTACCGCAGTAGTATCTCGTTTAAAAGTAAAATCAACATCGGTAAAACCACCGGTATTTGAACCAAAACGATAATACTGTAAGGCATTCCCGGAAAATCCTTTTTCTCCGGATTGGTTAATATTAACATGATAATAGTTAAGAGCTCCAAAAACATCAGCCATAACAGAGGACAGCGTAAATTCTCCCCCATTTGCATTTTTAATTGCCTGAATGATATTGGGGTTATTTTCTAAAGCTGTTAACATCCATTTTTCAATATTTGTATCAACAAGTTCACCTAAAAATCCATCCAATTTCATATCGGAAACATGGCTCTCAGCACGAGAAAAATCGTTATTTTCGGCTGCAGATATTCCTTTTGAAACATTTCCGCCGGATAAGAAGATGAATAAACTTAAAAGAGAAATCATAATCTTCTTCCTAATTCTTGATTTTTTCACTTTAACCTCCTAATTAAATTAGCAAGAAATTGATTAGAAATGATTTTTATTTCATTCCTAATCAAAACCTCTAGCTGATTTATCCACCTACATCTTTTTTATTATTGGACAGAAGTATAAACGGCGTGGATTATTAGTGCACCATCACCAATGGTATAAGTCTCCCAAACGCCTGTATAACCTTCTCTATGAGGAACCTCGGGTTCTTCTAAAGCGATGTCTTCAATTGTGAATTTTACTCTCTTTACAACTGTTTCTTCTAAGCCGACAACCTTGATTTCATAATAACCTTGTGTTCCAAAGACATCATTAATTATTTCATTTAAAGAATTCTCTAACCCAAGGTTTTCTAGATCCCACGCTTCTACAAACTGATATCCGGATAGTTCAGCTACATTAACCGGAAGATCAGCACCATCAACATCAGTTCCGATAAATCCAAAAGCATCAAGATAGAAATAACTATCCACGCTTGAGTTATCGCCGTGAACCGAAATCATAAACTGGTTAACATCATTTAAAACTACTTCTCCAGTCCTTTCACCGGAAGCCCAATAACATTCTAATGTTTCTTTTTCCAATGGAATACAGACCCAACCTTCAAATTGATTTGGTAACCCAAGATACCCATCACTTAAAGCAGTATGAACTGATCTTGTATTTCCATTTTTCTCAATCAGATAATATGTTGCACCAAATTTAACTCTATTAGCAACTGCAACGCCATTAGAATCAGTGAATTGAAAGTTTACTCTAAACTTAGGTGTGGTATCAGCAAATTTAGAAGCATTAACATAAACCCATAATTCTTCCGCTCCGGTCCAATCGGTAATTGCAGTCGGATCATTTTTATAAGCAAAATCAAGATCAAAGAATATACCATCATGATTAGCATAACGATAAAATTCGAGAGAATTTCCGCTATACCCATTAGGAATTCCCGGATAGTCTTCCGCCACAAATGTTCCTGTGTATTCAATTGGGGTATAAACTGCATTAATAATTAGATCTGAAGCTTCAATCCTATAAGATTCCCACTCACTAAAATACCCTGCTCTTTCCGGAAGTTCTGGCTCTTCAAGGCGAAGATCTTTCAGGGTAAAAGGGATAGAGGCAACTACTTCTCCATCAACAAGGAAGGTAGCGGTATATTCAATCGGTGTATAAACAGCATAAATTACTAAGTTATTTGCCGCTATTGAATAAGTTTCCCAAACGCCGGTATAACCAGGTCTTTCAGGAACAACTGGTTCAACTAATTCTGTGTCTTCAACTGTAAACTTCACAGTTTCAACAACTTCATCCGGAACTTGAACATTAACTTGATAAAAAGCAAAATTATTAAAGAAATCATTCATTATTCCATTTAACGAATTCTCAAATCCTAAGTGTTCTAAATCCCACGCTTCTACAAACTGATATCCTGATAATTCATCAACATTTACCGGTAAAGCGGTTCCTAAAACAGTTGAACCGATAAATCCGAAGGCATCAAGATAGAAATAACTACCCACGCTTGAGTTGTCTCCATTAACTGTAATCATAAATTGGTTTACATCATTTAAAACCACTTCCCCAGTCCTTTCACCGGAAGACCAATAAAATTCTAATGATTCTTTTTCTAAAGGAATACATAACCAACCTTCAAATTGATTGGGTAATGCAACATATCCTTCATCTAAAGCAGCATGAGTTGACCTGGTAGTTCCATTTTTCTCAATCAAATAATAGGAGGCACCAACTTTAATTCTAGTAGCAACTGCAACACCATTAGAATCAGTAAATTGAAAATTCACTCTTAACTTGGGAGTCGAATCGCTAAATTTTGATGCATTGACATAAACCCATAATTCTTCCGCTCCGGTCCAATCGGTAATTGCAGTCGGATCAT
>CALEGD010000074.1 GCA_937877075.1 uncultured Acholeplasmatales bacterium | reverse complement strand
AAGTAACTAATCTTCCGATTTTGCGTCCCCTTGCAACTTATGATAAGCAGGAGATTATTAAGATAGCAAGAAAAATTAATACATATGATATTTCGATTCTTCCTTATGAGGATTGCTGCACAGTTTTTGTGCCGGAACATCCGGTAATTAAACCGCGATTACCGCGAGTATTGATTGAAGAACAAAAATGCAATCTTGACCCTCTTTTAGAAGATACTATTGAAAATATTGAAGAAATGACTTTAAATTGTTTTAAAAAAACATCAATATTTGAAAAATCCGACAATTTCGATATTTAAGAATAAAAAATTTTTTTCATCTCAAAATATAATTAAACCAAATAAAAAATAAAGTTGGAAACAATTGCATATTAAATTTTTGGTTATAATGTAAGTTCCTGCGAATAATAATATCGAAACGAACGGAGGTGAAAAGAATGAACAGTTCTTTTGGTGCTAATACTAATAATAGTAATTCTGGAAGCCGGAATAAATTAGTAGTTCCTGGCGCACAAAACGCAATTAATCAAATGAAGTATGAAATCGCTAGCGAATTCGGTGTACAATTGGGTCCTGATGCTACAGCTCGTCAAAACGGTTCTGTAGGTGGTGAAATTACTAAGAGATTAGTTAAAATGGCTCAGTCTGGAATGGGCGCTGGCCAATCCAGTAAATAAGTATATTATTAAAGTGCTATGAGATAGCACTTTTTTAATATTTTCTGGAATTTTAATCAAAAATATGTTATTATATTTTAAAAGAGTAAAAGAGGAGACTTGAATATGAGTAAAGAATCTAAAGAACTTTTAAATAATAAAAAAGATGAAACCCAAGAACAAATTGAAAATGAAATCCGTGAAGAAATATTTTCAATCGCGGTAAGACTTCAAGAGATTGATACCATCATAGAAAGATATGAGGATGCTCTTCTCGAAAGAGAAGAAGAAATCCTGTCGGTTGAAGAAGTTGAAAAGCTAGAGGAAGAATACTACGAATTAAAACAAAAGAAAAAGCAATTATCCAAAAGTTTGAAGAAAACTCGTTGGGATATGATCCCTATTTGGATGGGAATCTATGCTGTTTTTCAGTTTATCTTTTCCTTTTTTGCCCTCCAACTTCAAATCAGTTATCAATTTGCCTTCTGGTTGGCTCTGAAAATTTACAATGTTTGGGACACGGGAATCTGGTTATTTTATGTTTTATTCTTTTTGATTCCTTTCTTTAGCGTACTGCTTTCTTTATTAATTCTTTTAAAAATCAAAAATCGTGATAAAAAGAAAATTTTTGGAATTATATTTTTGATTCAAGGATTAGAAACGATAGTAACCATAATCATCATGATAGTGAGCATAACTCGATGAAGCAAATCATCTCTCCTAATAACGATTATATTCGCGATTTGGTGAAATTACGTGAACGGAAATTTCGCGATCAAAAGCAAAAATTTATCGTGGAGGGGTATCACTTAGTAAACGAAGCCAGAACCAGTAATTATTTAAAGCAGGTTTTAATAACTGATGAAAAAGACTGTATTGACGAAGTAGAGAATATTATGGTGAGTGAAGCTATTATAAAAAAACTTGCTTCCACCCTGACCCCGCAACCAATTATAGGCATTTGTGATTTTTTCCCCGATTATGAAATCTCCGGAAACAGAATCTTGCTTTTAGATGACCTCCAAGATCCCGGAAATCTTGGTACACTTGTTCGAAGTTCTCTTGGATTTGGGATTGATTTGCTTGTTCTAGGCTTAAACTCCGTTGATATATATAATGATAAGTTCTTGAGGGCAACACAAGGTGCAATCTTTAAAACCAGAATCATCAAGAAAGATCTCTTAAAGACAATAGAGATCTTAAAGCAAAAAAGACTTATTATTGTTGGTACCTCTTTAACCGGCAGGCCGCTTCGAAAATTGTCTCGTTTAGATAAATATGCTCTAATTCTTGGAAATGAGGGAAGAGGAATCAGAGAGGAAATACTCAAAATTACGGATATGAATGTATATGTTGAAACAAGTCCAAAACTTGAATCTCTCAATGTCGCGGTAGCTGGAAGTATCATTATGCATCATTTAGATTAGATATTATTGTAATTCATTTCCAAATATGATAAAATCTAAGCATAAATTTGAAAGGAGTTTATTTATGGATAAATACGTATGCGATGTATGCGGTTATGTTTATGATCCCGCTTTAGGCGATCCTTCTCAAGACATTGCTCCGGGAACCGCTTTTGAAGATTTGCCGGATGATTGGAAATGTCCGGAATGCGGAGTCGGAACAGAAATGTTTTCTAAAGAATAAAATTAAAATGCCGTTAAAACGGCTTTTTTCTTTGGAAAAGTGGGGAAAAAGTATAGAATTTGTCAGATAAAATCAATTGCTATTGAAAAATAACGCAACGCAAAAGTGTTGCATTAGTAAATCTTAAATAGTAAAATATATAACGAGGTAGATTATGAAATATGCCATTTTAATCTCGAATTTAGATAATTTGGATGCTTATGAAGACAAAATTATGATTCAAAAATTATTTAGATCATCAATAGACTTTTTGAATCGTCTTTTCGATAAAGAAATTGAAGAAAAAGTAGAAATTAATTCCGGCGATATGTCGGCCGTTTTCAAAAACACAGATACTGCTTTTCTTTATTATCGACTTTTAGTAGTTCTTCTTTATCCGCTTAAAATCAAGTCCGGCTTATCATTCGGTAAAATAAATGAGCTCCAGAAAGTTTTAGAAAATGCCTTAACCGCTTTAAATTTTTGTATTAATAATAATTATGATATAATTCTAGGAACCGAAGATGAAACTGATAAGTTTTTAAATATGTTTTTTCTAATGAGGACTGAAATGAGGAGTGATCCTTCAATCCCTGCAAATCTAATCCAACTTTTTTCAGAATTCCTCTTTCCATTAAAGGGAGATTTCTCAATCTTAAAAAGACAGGATATGATTGCAAGGCTTTCCTTGATTTTGAAATTTAAATCTGATTTATATCAATATCTGATAGAGTATCCCGATTTGGTTGATCTAAATATTAACTTAGAAAGAAATAAATTTCCGATCATTGATTACGGAAAATACATTGATTATATTCAAGCGGTTGATTTGATCCAAACTGACTTTTCCGAAGATTATCAAATCTTGTATAATTCTTTTTGGAAGAAAGGTTTCAGTACGAAAGTTGGAGAAATATTAGGAATAACTAGGCAAATTGTCGACCGCAATTACCGTTACTTAAATTTTGCAGTCTTGAGAAACTTGGATGCAACCATTACTACTTTTCTTAAAAGTAAAGTTTAAATGAAAGATTACCTTTTTTATTCATAGAATTTTATTAATAAGAAGGTTAATGAATCTAAAATATAATGAAGGAGAAAAAACTTATGAAATGTGAATGTGGAAGCAAGGACGCTGAACGTTGTATTGATATTGTTCCGATTTTTAACCCTTTAAGTGATGAGGAGAGGAATGAAATAATAAAACTTATCCAACACAAACATTATAAGAAGGGAGATTTAATTTATAGTACCGGAAGCGAAAATACTAAACTTTATATTATTAATTCCGGTAAAATTAAAATTTCTCGTTTGAGTGAGAGCGGTAAAGAACAAGTTATTCGGATTCTTGGACCGGGAGAATTTCTCGGTGAACTCTCTCTCCTTACAAATCTTTCGGTTACCGATAATGCAGAGGTTTTGGAAAATTCCGCCGTTTGTATAATTGAGGGAAGCATTATGAGAAAGCATATTGCTAAGTATCCGGTGATAGGTTTCAAAATAATGGAGGAACTCAGTCGCAGATTGGACTTTATGGAGAACATGATACAAAATATTAACCTTCATAGTGTCGAATGGCGCCTGGCTAGGGCTTTATTGAAGATTGCGGATAAATACGGGGTGGTAGAACTGAACACAACCAAGGCGAATTTTGCCTCCCAAATCGGCATGAGTCAAGAAACATTGAGCAGAAAACTTACTTTGTTTGAAAGCCAAAAGTATATTAGACAAATCGGTCAAAGGAAAATAATCATAACTAATCAAAAAGCTTTGGCTTCAATTGATTAATAATAAAAAACTACACTATTTTGAAGTGTAGTTTTTTACTCTAATTATTTGCTCACAAGACGTTTTTCGCCTTCGAGTTCTGTTATCGGTTTAATATCTTGAGTTAATTCTAAGGTTCCTAAATATTCACCTTCACTGTTACGGACAGCGAAATAGCGAATATAAATAAACTTGTTACCGCTTTTAATCCAAAAATCTTCGTGATCTTTTTCACCGGTTTTAAAACTGTTGATGATTTCTTCTACAACCCCGACACTGGCGGGTGGATGGCAAAGCGAAACTTCTCTGCCGATAATGGTCTTGGGGCGGACGAAGATTCTTTCCTTCCCTTGGGTGAAATATTTCACTTTATCGTCTTTATCAACAAATGTTAAATCCAAAGGTAATGTATTCAACATTGCATTCAGTTCTTCGGGAGTCATACTTCCGGCATCGAAATTAACTTCTCCGACTAGATTCGGTCTATCCTCTATTCCTTCCTCTTCTTTATCTTCCACTTTCCAAGAGCGTGAAGGTTTAATTAAAGTGTAGCCGAATTCCGAGGTCGTTTCATCAATTTTAATCCACTCATAGAAAGTAAAGGTTTCTTCCATTAAAGGAAGCAAGATATTATCTTCTTTAAAGATCATATCTCTTATCCTCTGGATAACAGCCCGGGCTTTTTGATCGAGTTTATCAATTTTCATGTCAGGGGAGTTTAAAATAGAAATAACTTCCTTCAGTTCGGCTCTGATCTCATCATCCACTCCCCACATAACTTTCGGTGGGGCGGTAATACCATGTTTTTCAAGATAAGGAAAGAAAAGATATTCCTTTCTTGAATAATGGTGTTCTATTTCCAGAAGCTTATCAAAAGCAATTCTTAGAAGCAAATAGGTGTTATTATTGAAACCTTCAAGAAGACTATCCAGATTTGGAATAATTTCTTCTTCGATCAGTTTTTCGATTGCCTCGTTCTCAGCCAGAAAAGTATGTACCGGATGTCCTTCGATTCTGCTATGATCCTTTTTGGAATGAATTTCCGAAATTGAACCTTTAAAGACGCTGGCATGAACATCACAAAGTCGTTGAACTTCTTCAACCGCCAATCCTTCTTTGATTAAGGCTTGTTCTATTTGCGATATTTCGGTTGTAGAAACATTTCCGAAATGCTTCTCAAATTCTCCTTTGACCTCATCGACGGTTTTACCGTCATGTAGGGACTTAATCAATTCCTTAAGTTTTTTTTGGCGGAATTCGCTGTTATTTATTAATTCACTCATTATTATCCTCCAATATAAAATTATGTTCTAAAAATTTTTCTTTTATTAAGTTTAAGTCGATTTTCATCATTTTTGAACCGGTTTTTATCGTTATGATTCTTCCTGCTGTCTGTAACATTGCCGGATTCGTAATGTTTTTAAAGCCTAAAGAATTCATTATATCTTTAATCTTTGGATATTTCTTAACCAATTCTAAGATTGGTGTATTAAGATTTATTTTATCCATTCGACCTCCTCTTTTATGCATTTTATACTTTAAAAGTATTATACTAAATTATAAGAATTTAAGTTGGGAAAATGATTGATTTTTAATTTTATTATTTACCTAAAAGATGAAAAAAATCATGCTTTTTCAAATAGACAAAGAAAAACACTTGTGATAGAATATTTTTATAAGGAGGCACCAATGGTAGTATTTTGTATAGACCTTAAAAGTTTTTATGCTTCCGTGGAATGCGTACTCCGAGGACTTAATCCCTTTGAAACAAATCTTGTTGTTGCAGACAAGGAAAGGGGGCAAGGATCAATTGTGCTAGCTGTGACTCCGAAACTTAAAAGTTATGGAGTCAGTTCCCGTTGTCGGATTTATAATTTGCCGAAAGATTTAAAGATTATCTATGCGAAGCCGAGAATGAAAAGATATATTGAGTATGCAACTAAGATTTATTCGATCTATTTAAAATATGTCGATAAAGAAGATGTTCATGTTTATAGTATTGATGAAGCGTTCTTGGATCTAACTAGCTATATGAAATATTATAATATGGCACCGAAAGCAATTGCTGCAAAGGTTCTTGAAGATATTTATCAAGAAACAGGAATTACGGCAAGTTGTGGGATCGGAGATAATATTTTTCTTTCAAAGGTGGCCCTTGATATACTTGCCAAGCACAGCGCTGATAATATCGCTTATTTGGATAGTGATTTATTTAAAGAGAAAATATGGAATGTTGAACCTTTAAGCCAAATCTGGGGAATTGGTTCTAGAATGGAAAAGCGACTTCATAAAATGGGAATAAAAAATCTAGGTCAACTTGCCAAGTATCCGCTTTGTTCTTTAGAAAAAGAATTCGGAATCATCGGCCGAGAACTTCTTGAACATGCATATGGCATTGAAAAAACCACCGTTCAGGAAGCAAGGAATTATTTGCCTGAAAGTAAATCTTTCGGACATGGTCAGGTTCTCTATGAAGATTATAATTATCGGGATTTAGAAGTCATCTTGCTTGAAACGGTTGATGAAATTGCGACTGAACTTGTGGCCAGAAGACTAACCTGTCAGTTGATTGGACTTGCAATCGGATATTCCGAGACTGCCGGCGGCGGCGGTTTTTCCCGTCAACGGAAACTGCCTTGTAAGACTAATAGTAGGAAAGTTTTGGTAGAAAACTATCTTAAAATTTATTATGAACATATAGAAGATAAACCGATTAGGCAAATTAGAGTCAGGGTTGGAATTCTTCAAAATGAAGATTTTGTTCAAACAAATCTCTTTAACGATGTAAAGCAAGATATAAAAGAACATGATCTCTACCAAGCACTTGGTCAAATTAAAGAAAAATATGGTAAGAATGCCGTGCATCTGGCAGTATCAAATATAGAAAAATCAACATTTATCAGAAGAAACAATCTAATAGGAGGACATAATGCCGAGTAAGGAAAGGCGCGGTAAATGGCAGCCCTATGACGCTTTGGAGGGCTATAAGAATTCACTTAGGGAAGCTGAGTATGAAAAAGGAAAAATTTCCAGACCAGCTCTATTACCGGATAAAATAGAGGAAATGAATCGAATTCTTCAAATCGCCTATTCGGAAAATAGGGATTTAATAATTACTTATTATCGGGACGGATATCTGCATAAGATTGAGGG
The DNA here is from genome assembly GCA_937877075.1 of uncultured Acholeplasmatales bacterium. GTDB lineage: Bacteria > Bacillota_I > Bacilli_A > ML615J-28 > CAG-698 > DTU067. The sequence continues at coordinate 9,170 of CALEGD010000074.1, read as the reverse complement.
AATCGTAGAAAGAATAGACCAAATTAACGGAAAAATAAAAATCCGTAGCGTTAGCATTAAACTCCGTGATATCATTGATATTGAAGAAGGCAGATAAAATATAATTAAAGGAATGAAAGTTTATGAAAAGAATTGTTTTTGCAGGGGGCTGCTTTTGGGGAGTAGAAGCTTATTTTAAAATGTTGAAAGGGGTTAAAAGCACCTCTGTAGGCTATACTAACGGAAATATGGAAAATCCCCGGTATGAGGATTTAAAATCCGGAAGAGCAACGCATTCGGAAGCGGTTGAAATTTATTATGACGAAGAAGTTCTTTCTTTGGAGAAACTGCTAATTCATCTTTTTCGGATTATTGATCCCGTAAGTCTTAATCGCCAAGGGAATGATATCGGGATTCAATATCGGACCGGAGTTTATTACAAACTTCAGGAAGATAGAAAAGTAATCGAAGATTTTATTTCCAAAAAGAATCGGGAGCATAAAGGCAGGATTGCCGTTGAAGTCCTTGAAGAAGAAGGGTTTTTCCCCGCCGAAGAATACCACCAGGATTATTTAGATAAAAACCCCGGTGGTTATTGCCATGTTAACCTAAACTTGTTGCGTGCAGACGAGAAAAAAGACCTATAAATTTATTTCCCTTCTGCGTTGACATTGTTATATGTTCGTGGTATAATATGATTTAGGAATGGTAAATTAAGGAGTGAGGTAATCTCACTCCTTTAAATAATGAATAGGTGAAACATGAAAGAAAAGTTAAAAAAAGTGAAAGAGATTGCTGATAGTTGTGCCAAAGAGCTTGGCATGGAAATAATCAGCGTTGATTTTGTACATGAATTGGGAATAAAAATACTCCGCATCATTGCAAGAAAAGAACCGGTGATGACAATTGATGACTCGGGCGACTTGAACCGTAAAATCAGTGATGAACTTGATGCCATTGATATTTTCCCCGACGAATATTATCTTGAAGTCTCGTCAGAAGGTATCGAAAAGGAACTGCGGACAAATAGTGAGATAAAAGAGGCGGTCGGCGAATATATTTGTATTAAGGTGAAGGAAAAAGTTTCAGGAAAAAAAGAAATATACGGAGTTTTACTTGCATTTGACGATAAAAAAATAACCGTTAAGGCTGATATCAGAGGTCAAATTAAGGAAATTGAAATTGGCATGAATCAGATAAATATGATAAGATTAGCGGTAAAATTTTAGGAGGGAAATGATGATCAGTAAGAATTTTTATGAATCATTGGAGGCTGTTGCTTATGAAAGAGGCCTTTCAATCGAGGAAGTCCTTTCAAAGGTCGAAACGGCAATTTCGGTTGCCAGCCGAAATAGTGGATATCAAGGTGACATCAAGACTGAATGGGATTTTGAAAAGAAAAGAATTAAAGTATTTGAGTATAAATATGTTGTAGAAGAAATTGATCCAGAAGGTCCGAAAGGCCAAATCACTCTCGAGACTGCTTTGGAAATTAAACCGAAAGCCAAAGTTGGTACCGAGATAAAAACTGAAATTAATCTCAATAGCTTTTCTCGCAAAGCGGCTTCCATTTTTAAGCAGAGCCTTTTAAGCGGATTGAAAGAATTGGAAAGAGAAAATTCTTATAATTACTTTAAAGATAAAGTTGGAGAAGTAATTACCGCTAAGGTTACCGACTACAGCAATAATTTTGTAACATTCAGTGTCGGAAAAGATTGTTTTGCAAATATGCCGGATAAGGAAGGCGTTCCCGGTGAAAGTTTTTATCCCGGCGATGAAAAGAAGGTTTATATTACTAAGGTTGAAAAAACAACCAAAGGTCCGAAAATCTTTCTGACAAGAACAAATCGCGAAATTGTAAAAAGATTGTTTGAAATGGAGATACCTGAAGTTGCGGATGGTTCGATTGAAATTATTGGTATTGCCAGGGATCCTGGATCGCGTACGAAAATTGGTGTCCTTTCATTAAAAAATAACCTTGATCCCAAAGGCGCTTGTGTCGGTCAGGGCGGACTTCGAATTAAAAAAATCAACGAAATGTTGAATAATGAAAAGATTGACATTTTTACCTGGAAAGAAGATTCGGTAGATTTGATAGCCGAGGCATTGATGCCCGCCAAGGTTTTAAGTGTCATTGCTGATGAAAAGACCAAACAGGCTACCGTGATTGTAAAGGATGACCAATATTCACTTGCTATCGGTAAGAACGGTCAAAATGCAAGACTGGCGGCTTATGCTATCGGTTGGCGAATCGATATCAAAAGTCTGACTGATGCTACTCAAGAAGGAATTGAATTTACCTACAATGTAAATAGAGGGTAAGATATGAAGGGAAAAAAAGTTCCATTAAGAAAATGTGTCGCAACCAATGAGCATTATCCAAAAGGAGAAATGTTTCGGGTTGTTAGGACAAATGAAGGAAAGATTTTGGTTGATCTAACCGGTAAAGCCCGCGGTCGCGGAGCTTATTTGTCTAAGTCAAAAACAGCTATAAATAAAGCAAAGCAGAAAAGGATACTGGATAGACATTTGGATGCGGCAGTTCCTGATGAGGTATATGACGAGCTTTTAGAAAAGCTCGGTGATTCTCTTGAATAAAGGGTTAAATATTATCGGCCTTGCTTTTAAAGCAGGAAAGTTAGCAACTGGAGAAGATCAAGTGCTGAGATTGTTAAAGAAAAAAAAACTACAATTGGTCCTGGTAGCAAAAGATGCTTCCCCCAAGACCATTGATAAATTTTCAAGAAAAGGGTATTTTTATGAAACCCCACTAAATCTAGATTATACATGTGACGAACTGTCTCATGCCATCGGTAAGCCGATGATTAAGATACTAGGTTTAATAGACAAAGGATTTTTTGAAGCCCTTAAGAGAAACTTAAATGGAGGTGCCATGCATGAAAGTTAAAGAAATATTGGAGATATTAAAAGTTCCGGAAGAAGAACTTTTGACAAAACTGGATAATGTCGGTATTGCAGCGAATTTGGAGACCGATATTCCTCAGGATGTCATTAAAAAACTGAGTAAGGTATATAAAGTTGATATTAAAGCTCCTAAGGCTAAAAAGGCGGCTCCAAAAGCTAGACCGGCTGCCGAATCAAAAGTAGAGAAGAAAGAACTGGCTGCCAAAAAATCAGAATCAAAAGTAGAGAAGAAAAAACCGGCTGCCGAATCAAAAGTAGAAAAGAAAGAACCGGCAGCTAAACCCGATAAGAAGATAGAAACTAAAAAATCGGAAAAGAAACCCGAGATACCGGCTAAAAAACAAGTTAAACCGGTACCAAAGGAAGATAAGACTGACAAAAAACCAGTCAAGTCCAAAAAACCTGAATCTCCGAAAGAAAAACAAGTAAGTAAGAGTAAACAATCTAAAAGTCAAACGGACGTTCCGGAAATAGAACTAAGACATGTTTATGACGATAAGTATAATGATTATGAGACTGAGGTTAAGGTTTATACACGTTTAAAAAATGTAAAGAAAAAACAAAGTTTTAAGGGTAATCGCCAGTCAAATTACGGTAGGTATGATAAAGCAGATGAAAATGTTCTGATTTTTACTCCGGGAATGACTGTGGCCCAAGTTGCAGATGGGGTAAATGCACCGGTCGGTGAAGTCGTTCGCAAACTGATAATGCTTGGATATATGGTTAATGCGACTCAAATCTTAGATCGGGATGTTATTGAGGTTATTGCTGAAGATTATAATTATAAAATCAAAGATAAAGTAACTGAAGACATTACCAAATTCGAAGAACTAATTATAGAAGACAGCGAAAGTAATTTGGAATCGAGACCTCCGATTGTAACCATTATGGGTCACGTCGACCATGGGAAAACCACCCTACTTGATACAATCAGAAATTCCAAAGTTGTTGCCGGTGAAGCCGGAGGAATTACTCAACACATCGGTGCTTATCAAGTAAAAAAAGATGAAAAATTAATTACATTTATCGATACTCCGGGACATGCCGCTTTTACCGAAATGCGGGCTCGCGGTGCCGATGTAACTGATATCGTAGTGTTGGTTGTTGCTGCGGATGACGGTGTTATGCCGCAGACAAGAGAAGCCATCGATCATGCCAAGTCGGCAAAGGTTCCGATTGTAGTTGCAATCAACAAAATGGATAAACCGGATGCCAATCCGGATCGCATCAAACAGGAATTAAGTTCTCTTGATCTAATACCGGAAGAATGGGGTGGAAAAACCACTTATGTTCCTATCTCCGCTTTAAAAGGCGAAGGTGTTGATGAACTTCTAGAAATGGTTATTCTAACTTCTGAAATGGAAAATCTTCGGGCCAATCCCAATCGTTTGGGAGTCGGAACGGTTATTGAAGCCAGATTAGATAAGGGACGCGGACCGGTAGCGACACTTTTGGTAAAGAATGGAACCATTAAGGTCGGAGATCCAATCGTCGTCGGTAATACCTACGGAAAAATCAGAGCCATGACCGATGAAACTAGAGCTCAACTAAAAGTAGCTACTCCTTCTAAAGCTGTAGAAGTCACCGGATTAGAAACAGTACCGTTTGCAGGTGATAGTTTTATGGTTTTTGAAGATGAAAAAACTGCACGCCTAGTTTCGGAAGAGCGAGCTCAAAGAGCTTTTGATAAAGAAATGGGTGTCGGTAAGCCAATTTCCTTAGCAAATCTATTTGAACAAATGGGCGATGAAAATAAAGAACTGAATTTAATTATTAAAGGTGATGTACAAGGATCTATAGAAGCCATTAAGGGTTCTCTGGAAAAACTTTCTGTTGAAGGGGTAAAGATTAATGTAGTCCGTTCCAGTGTCGGAACAGTTACAGAAACAGATGTTAATCTTGCCGTTGCTTCAAGTTCAGTTATTATTGCTTTTAACGTTCGTCCGACTGGTATGGTTCTTGACTATGCTAAGGAAAAGAATATTGAGATTCGACCTTATAATATTATTTATAAAGTACTTGAAGATCTTGAGTCGGCTATGAAAGGTATGCTTGATCCGGTTTATGAAGAAAAAGTTCTTGGTCAAGCTGAAGTTAGGACTATTTTTAAAGCTTCAAAAATCGGTACCATTGCCGGTAGTTATGTTACAAACGGCTCGATTGTCAGAAATTCAGACATACGCTTAATCAGAGATTCAATTGTTATTTATGAAGGAAAACTTTCTTCTTTAAAGAGGTTCAAAGACGATGCTCGTGAAGTTAAAGCCGGATATGAATGCGGTATAACTATCGAAAACTACAATGATATTAAAGAAGGCGATATTATTGAAGCCTATACAATGGAAAAAATAAAGTAGGTGTTTTTATGGGATATAAACAGGAAAGATTAGAAAGAATTATTGAAAGGGAATTAGGAACTATTCTTTTAGCGGATATTAAAGATGACAGACTAAAATATGTAACCTTTACTAAGGTTTCTCTGACCAATGATTTGTCAATTGCGACTGTTTACTATACCGTCAGAGGCTCAGATGAACAAAAAGAAATGACCTCAAAAAATCTCCAGGATGCGAAAGGCTTCATTCGGACTGCTTTAAGTAAATCTCTGGAAATTAGAAAAGTTCCTGAACTGCGGTTTAAATATGATGATTCGCTAGAATACGGAGAAAAGATTGAACAGATCTTAAAAGGTCTAAAATCATAAAGCCATAATAATTATGGCTTTTTTGGGGTGAAATATGGATATTAAAGAAAAACTAGCCAATCTACCAAAAAAACCCGGATGCTACCAAATGTTTAATCAGAACCGGGAAATCATTTATGTCGGCAAAGCGAAGAACCTTTTTAACCGCGTGAAATCCTATTTCACTGGTAGTCATGATGCGAAAACAACAAAGATGGTATCTAATATTGCTGATTTTGAATATATTGTAACATCAACAGAAACTGAAGCCTTCATTTTAGAAATGAATCTGATCAAAAAACATCGTCCCAAATACAATATTTTATTGATGGATGATAAAAAATATCCATATATTTGTATTACCGATGAAAAATACCCTCGAATATTTTATACCAGAGATCTATCAAAAAAAGGGAAGTATTACGGACCATATCCCGATAGCAATGCCGCACGGGAAGTTGTTGACTTGATTAACAGAATTTATCCGCTAAGGAAATGTCGGATCCTTCCCAAAAAGGAATGTCTATATTATCATATCGGGCAATGTCTTGCTCCTTGCATTTTTGATATAGATCCGAAAATATATGAGGATATGATTGATGAGATAAATGGTTTTCTAAAAGGTAATATTAAAGAACAAAAACGTAAATTAGAACGTTTAATGGATGAAGCTTCGGAAACCTTGAATTTTGAAAAAGCGATTGAATATCGTCAATTGATTGAAGATTTTGAAAAGATTAGCGAAAAGCAGAAAATGGAATTAAATGCCGAGGATATTGATGTTTTTGGTTATCTTACGGAAAAGAATAAGATTAGCATTCAGATATTCCATATCCGAAGCGGAAAAACAGTTGAAAGGAACGGATTTCTCTTCGAAGTTATGGGAGATCCGGAAGAGATGTTTGTTGATTTTTTAGCTCAATTTTATTTGGTTAATAATAACCCGATTCCCAATGAAATAATCATCCCGAGTGTTGATATTACTCCTCTTGATGTAAGCCTCAAAAATAGAATTACAATTCCAAAAATTGGGCAGAAAAATGAGTTTGTTAAACTGGTGACGGAAAACGCCAAAGAAAAGATGAAACAACTTGTAAAAGAAGAAGAGCTAAAATACGAAAGAACGCTGGGAGCGGTCATAGAATTGGGGGAGTTATTAGATGTCAATACCCCTCATGTTATTGAAGCCTTCGATAATTCCAATGTTCAAGGTACAAACAGCGTTTCTGCAATGGTCAATTATATTGATGGTGTCCCTGTCCGTAAAAATTACCGCAAATACAAAGTTAGATATCAAGGAGCTAATGACTATGAAACTATGGTTGAGGTCATTACCAGAAGATATAAACGACTAAAGCAAGACGAAAAACCCTTGCCTAATTTGATAATTGTTGACGGAGGAGCACCGCAGGTTTCTGCGGCTTTGAAAGCTTTGGATAATTTAGAACTACAAATTCCGGTGCTCGGTCTTGGAAAGGACGATAAGCACAGAACTTCTTATCTATACTTTAATGGCAATGAAATTCACATCAATAAAAAAAGTAATCTCTTCTTCTTTCTTGAAAACCTTCAAGATGAAGTGCATCGCTATGCCATTACTTTCCATCATTTAGTTCATTCAAAGAATGCGCTCACTTCAAAATTGGATGGCATTAAAGGGATCGGAGAAGTTAAAAAGAAGCGGATCTTAGCATTACTTAAAGAAGCTAATCAGGATAATCTAAAAGAAAAACTGAAAGAAAGTAAATTTACGGAAGACCAAATAAATGAAATAATAAAAGTTGTGCAGTGACCCTCTTTAATTTCTATGCATATTATATTATGGATAATTATAGGAGGGATAGCATGCATACACAAAAATTTCTAACTAACAGAGAGAGGGAAATATTTAATCTTCTAATCATTAATTATGATACAACAGAAATTTCAGAAAAATTAGGAATTAGTGAGAAAACAGTTAGAAACCATATATCAAACGTCATCCAAAAATTAGGTGTAAAGGGTCGCAGCCAAGCAATTTTAGAACTGATACGGATTAAAGAATTATCACTTGATAAATAGTATCTGAAAGGAACAACATGAAAATCTATGGTAAAATACTAAATACTTATCCAAAAGATAGAGTTGTAAAAGTCCTCGGAAATAAACGTATATTTTATCTTTACATGTCCAGGAAACTATTCCGTGATTTTGGACCTTATTTTGTTAGGAAACCATATATTTTTGTGAATGTATCGGTTTTAAAGAAGAAATACGGGAATTTTCATTGTTTTGAAGTAGAACATTTTAATAAAATTGTTGAAAGCGACAGACGTGAGAAGAAGGTTTACTATAATATTAGTACCATTCGGAAAGGTGTAAAGCGATTAATTTCTAAGATCAACAATAAACTATTTCTCGATTTAGAATTCTCACTTCCGTCATATTTTCAAACAATGGTTCACATTCCCGAAATTGTTCAATACGGAATGGTTCTTGAAGATGAGAACGGTAATTTAATTTTTGAAGACCGTTCTTTAGTCAAGCCTGTAAAAAAATATTCGCTTAATCAGAGAACTCTTAAGTTTCTTTCTAAAACAAGAGAGGACTTTGATCAGGCCTGCACTTATATTGAGTTTTATCAACTTTTGGAAAGATGCATAATGGACCATAACGTCAAGATAATAGCCTGGGGAAGAAATGATATTTTAACCATAGAACAGTCGTTCAAACTAAATCACCTTAAACCCTTAGATATTAGGAATAGATATATAAATTTAATGCAAGTCATTAAAAACTATTATAATTCTAAAACAGATTTAGGGCTTTTCAACACCTACCAAAAATTGAGCGGAGAAAAACAAGAAGTTCAACAGCATGACGCACTTGAAGATGCTTTAATGACAAGAGAAATCTATCGTATCTTTAAAGATATCATTCTTAAGGAAAATTAAAGGTTTAAAACTGAATTTTAAATCTCTACATCACATAGAAGTCGGAATAAATACTTGATTTATTTTCCGACTTTTTTTGATAAGATATATAAAAGCCGAACATCATCGAAATTCGGCTTCTTTAGTGTTAATTTTAAAATTAAAAGTTCATGATTATTGGTACTATCATAGGTTTTTTTTCTGTTTTTTCATAAATATATTCCGTTAACTCATTATTGATAATATTTATTAAATGATTAGGATGAAATCTTTTAGTTCTGTTGTAATAATCATTATAAATATTTTTAGCTTTTTCAGAGATATCACCGATGAATTCTTCCGAATTCTTCACATAAATAAACCCGCGGCTGACGATATTGGGATCTTTGTTTAGCTTGTATTTTTGGGAAGAGAAAATCACTGCAAGCATTCCGTCGTCGGAGAGAATTCTTCTTTCCCGGATAATACTGTTGTCAATATCAAAATTATAAGAATCAATATAAACATCTCCGGAATGAACCCGATGAGTTACTGCTACTTTGTTATTAGAGAAGGTAAGAACTTCGCCGTTATCAAGAATGAAACAGTTATTGGGGTCAATACCGGTTGCTGCGGCTATTTCTACATGCTTTTTCAACATTGAAAAAGCATGTAGAAATAGCCGCAGCAAC
>CALEGD010000073.1 GCA_937877075.1 uncultured Acholeplasmatales bacterium | reverse complement strand
TGGTGTGCTTGGAAATGAGGAATCAACCGATATTGAAAGTTTTTCAAATTCTCTTTTGGAATTTCCTCAATATACAAGACCGGAAGAATATGAGGGAAGGAAAATTCCTTCAGTTTTGATTTCAGGAAATCATGAGAAGATAAGACAATATAGACGTTTTAAGTCTTTAGAATTCACCTTTAAAAGACGGCCGGATCTCTTAGAGAAAGCAGAATTAACCAAAGAAGATTTTAAGTTTTTGGATAAGGTAAAGAAAGGCGAGGAATTATGAAAAGACTATCTTTCATACTCTTGCTTCTGTTACTTTCCGGTTGCAAGACCAAGGAGATTAAAGTATATTCTGATTCCCAAATTGAAGAATTTGATCAGATGCTCTCCTTGGCCGAAGATGGTGATTCGAAAACCTATGATCTTCGGAACGAACAAGATTGTAGAAGCGGTCGTATTCCCGGTTTCTTCTGCGTTAGGATTGTAAATAGTAAAGGACTCGAAAAATCTTTGGATCAGATTTGTGAAGATCTGCAATTAATTCTCGGGAAAGATAAGGGACGTTTGATTGTTTTTATGGACTATGATGGAAGTGATGCAAATTTTCTTTCCGAAAAGTTATTTAAAGCTGGTTATTATAATATTCATTATTTTCAAAGCGGATATGAAACATATAAAAATCTAAAAGGTTCGGAATTTATTCCTGAGACTGGAGAATGTAATTCTTGTACTGCTTAATATGATAAAATATCTTGATTATCTTTTGAGTTTATAGTATAATACCTATTGTTAATGAAATAACAAATCACGGTGCTCCGCTGCTATTTTTAAAAATAGGTATGAGCATTGGTAGAAGGAGCGTGAAAACAAATGAGTCAACAACTTATCGCGGAGATTACCAAGGAATACCTGCGTAATGACATTCCGGAATTTCGTCCTGGCGACACTGTTAGAGTGAATGTTAAGATCAAGGAAGGAAACCGTGAACGTATTCAGGCATTTGAAGGATTGGTAATTAAAAGGCGGGGAGGCGGAATCAGTGAAACTTACACTGTACGCAAAAACTCCTATGGAATCGGTGTTGAAAGGACATTTCCGATTCATTCACCCAATGTTGCTTCAATTGAAGTCTTACGCTTAGGTAAAGTTAGGAGAGCTAAGCTTCACTACATCCGTACTTTATCTGCAAAAGCGGCAAGAATCAAAGAACGCAGAAAGTAAGACGAAAGGGCAGTGCAATCTGCCTTTTTTTGTAATTATTGTGTTAAACCTTTGGAAAAAACTAGAAAATAGTTTATAATATTAATAGCAGAAAAAGGAGGAAAAAATGATTCAAACAAAATTAAGAAAATATGCCGACTTGGCGGTAAAGGTCGGTGTAAACCTTCAGAAGGACCAACTTCTATTGATTAATTCTCCGGTTGAATGTGTTGAGTTTACAAGAATGTTGGTTGAAGCGGCTTACGAGACCGGTGCTTCTTATGTTATGGTACGTTGGAATGACGAATTAATTAATAAATCTTTTTATACCTATGCAACCGAAGAAGTAATTTCTGACATTCCTGATTATCTTGTAGAACAGTTCAAATATGTAGTGGACAAAGGGGCAGCCGTTATTTCAATTTCTGCTCCGACTCCGGGATTACTTAAAGAAATTGATCCCAAGAAACTTCAACTTGCAAGCAAGGCAAGCCACGAACGCCTCGGTTTTTACCGAAATCATTTAATGGCAAATGGTAGTCAATGGTGTGTGATTTCCTATCCGACCAAAGCTTGGGCCGAGAAAGTCTTTGAAGGTGAAGACAGCTTTGAGAAATTGCTCGATGCTATTCTTTCCGCTTCCAGAGTTACTTCTGATAATGATCCAGTCGAAGAATGGCAAAAACACATTGAAAACCTTGCTTGCCATAATCAAGCCTTAAATAAATATAATTTTAAAAAGTTACAGTTTAAGAACAACCTCGGAACCGATCTTGAAGTTGAGCTTGTACAGGGACATATTTGGGCCGGAGGCGGTGAGAAATCGCAAAAAGGAATTGATTATTGCCCCAATATTCCAACCGAAGAAACATTTACGATGCCTCATAAAGACGGAGTTAATGGTAAAGTTGTCGCAACAAAACCATTAAATTATCAAGGGAAGTTGATTGAAGATTTCTATCTTGTATTCAAAGACGGTAAAGTTGTTGATTATGATGCGAGAACTGAAAAAGATGCACTTAAGAGTTTGCTTGAACTTGATGAAGGCAGTTCCCGCTTAGGTGAGGTTGCTCTAATATCCCATGATTCTCCGATTTCCAATACCGGAATACTTTTCTTCAATACCCTTTTTGATGAAAATGCTTCATGTCATCTTGCTTTAGGTAATGCTTATGCTATGAATATAGAAGGCGGAACCAAAATGCTGGAAGAGGACTTGATTGAAAAAGGTTATAATAAGAGTATGACCCATGTTGACTTTATGTTCGGAAGTGCGGATATGGAAATTGTCGGAATCACACCTCAAGGTGAAAAAGTTCAAATTTTTAAAAATGGAAACTTTATATTCTAGGATGGCTAATGCCATCTTTTTTTGTCGCCTAATCTTGAATCTTTTCATACTATAATACGAGGTGAGAGAATGGAGAAATTCCATTTAATAGGGGTTAAAGGCACAGGTATGTCCGCCCTTGCCGGAATTCTTAAAGATTTGGGGCATGAAGTAACAGGAAGTGATGTTGAGGAAGATTTTTTCACTTCAAAAAAATTAGAAAAAAAAGCCATAAAAGCACTGTCTTTTGGTAAGAATAATATTACTGATGATAAGGTATATATAGCGAGTGCTTGTTATCGCGAGGATAATGAAGAAGTCGGGGAAGTCATAAAAAGAAAGCTTCCTTTCTTTTATTATCATAATTTTATCGGTAATTTCTTTCAAAACAATAAGATCGGAATTTCAGGAACCCACGGCAAAACTACAACAACAAGCATAGTTACTAAGTTTTTCGAAGATAAAAGAATCACATATTTAATCGGAGACGGCAGTGGCGGTGGCTCCAAGGATTATAATTTTTTCATCTTTGAGGCCTGTGAATACCAAAATCATTTCTTGAATTATAATTTTGACTACTTGGTTATTAATAATATTGAACTCGATCATCCTGATTTTTTTAAAAACGTCGATGAGATTATTAATTCTTTTCAGAAAGCGGCAAATAAAGCAAAATGTGTGATAATTAATGCTGATGATGAGAATTGTCGAAAGATTAAACATCATAATATTTTTTCCTTCGGTCTCAATTCCGGCACTATGAAGGCAAACATTCTTGAAACTCTTCCCACTGGCTTTCGAATCGAAGTTGGTTTTCAGGATGAGATTCGTCAGTTTTATTTACCTTTTACGGGAATTCATATGATTTATAATTTCCTTGCTGCTTTAAGTGTTGCTTATTTAAATGGAATTAATTTGGATATAATCCAAGAAAAACTTCTATCTTATATTCGTCCTTCACGACGTATGGAAGAATACTTCTATTATGATAATGTGATTATTGATGATTATGCCCATCATCCCCGAGAAATAGAAATGTGTCTAGCTGCTATCCGACAAAAATATCAGGATAAGGATTTGATTGTCATCTTCCAACCACATACTTATTCACGGACAATGGCATTGAAAAAAGAATTTCGAAAAGTTTTTTCCGGAGTCAAATTATATCTTGCTAAAACATTTACATCAAAACGGGAAAACAGCAATAAAAAACTTGATCAACGAGTGATAAATTTGTTTCCTGATGCTCGGGTTTTTCAGATTCATGACTTGAAAGAATTCAAAAACCTTCACAATACTGTAATTCTTTTCTTGGGAGCCGGAAATATTGATCGATATATTAAAGAATTTGTTTAATTTGTATTGAAAATATTTTCATTATATGCTAAAATTAATTAAATAAAGAAGGTGATAAAAAGTGAATCAAACAAAAATTTATGACATTGCCGGTGCTGCGGGTGTCAGCCTTGCAACCGTATCAAGAGTTTTGAACCATCCGGAAAAAGTTAAAGAATCGACGAGAAATAAGGTTTTGAAGATTATTAAAGAAAAAGGTTATAAACCTAATGCCAATGCCAGAGGCCTTGCCAGCAGACGTTCTACAACTGTTGCCATCGTTATTCCCAAGATTTCTCGGGCTTCGGTAGCGGAAATGATTCAAGGAATTGACGACAGTGCAAAAAAATATGGTTATACCCTTCGTTTATTTATTGCTGAATCCAAAATGGATCAGGATTTCTGGGGAGAAGTTATAGCGTCTAGCGTTGACGGTATTCTTTTGATGAATGATGAAGTTACCAAAGAGATGATTATGAACCTTAAGAATACACCGGTTCCGGTCATTTTTGTTAATCAATTGTCCCCCAGTGATGAATTTGGTAGCGTTGGACTAGATTATGAGGAATGTGCTTATCAAACCACAAAGACAATGATTGAAAAAGGTAATAAGGATATTTTGTTCATATCGACAGAACATAAATATACAGTGAACGATATGAAGGAAGAAGGCTATAAAAAGGCCATGAAGGAAGCGAATCTTCCTGTGAATATCTTCCAAACTACCGGTGAAATTAATATTAATGAAAAAGACTTTGACGAAATCTTAGATAAGAAGGCTCCAGAAGTGGCTTTAGTCGTTCGTGATTCAATAGCGATTTCCTTTATGAATGTAGCTATAAAAAGAGGCTATAAAGTCCCTGAACAACTTCAAGTAATCGGTTTTCAAAATACCAAATATGCCGTATTATCGAATCCAAAACTGACATGTGTGGATACACCGGTTTATGAAATCGGTGCAAAAGCAATGGCCTATCTAACAGATTTGATGACAGGGAAAACCACAGATAGAAAATATCCGAATATATTAATTGATTATCGGATTGTTTGGCGTGACTCAACTAAATAGAAGCGATGAATAAGATTTTAGTATAAATTGTTTCCGTAAAAAACAGAGATTGAATGGTTGGTGAGAATTCAGGCGGAACCTTTTAGAAATACCACTTAGGAGCTTCACTTACTTTTAAGTGTTTAGAGAAATCTAAAAATTAAGGTGGTACCGCGGAATTTATTTCGTCCTTAAATATTTAAGGACTTTTTTGCTTATAATAGATATAAATAAGGAGGACATATGACTTTATTAGAAGAGTTTAGATGGCGAGGATTAATATATGATGTCATCAATGAAGAAGAACTAGAAAAACGATTGGAAGAGAAACCAATAACTCTATACTGCGGATTTGATCCCACCGCTGATAGTCTCCATATTGGTTCTTTAGTGCCAATTATTACTTTGATGAGATTTCATCGGGCTGGACATCGGGTAATTGCCTTGACGGGATCGGGAACCGGGCTTGTAGGAGATCCTACCGGAAAGAAAGCTGAAAGATCTTTAAACGATGTAGATACAGTCCTTTCTTGGGGCGAAATCTTTAAGAAACAATTTTCTCATTTCATACCCTTTGATAATAAAACTGCTTTCTGTCTGGATAATTATTCTTGGTTGGGTGAAATGAAGGCTTTAGAAATGTGGCGCGACTATGGTCGTCATTTCAACATCAATATAATGCTTTCAAAGGAAACGGTAAAATCAAGACTTGAAGATGGCCTGACATATTTAGAATTCTCTTATATGATTATGCAAAGTATTGATTTCTTAAAAATGTATCAGAACCCCACTTTGCGCTGTGAGCTGCAAATTGGCGGGCAAGACCAATGGGGAAACATTACCTCAGGAATTGATTTAATCAGAAAGATTGAAGGACCAGAAGCAAAAGCGTTTGCCCTAACAATGCCTTTAATTCTGAAAAGTGACGGAACCAAATTCGGAAAAACCGAAAGTGGAGCCGTTTGGCTCGATTCCTCTAAAACTACACCTTATGAAATGTATCAGTTCTTTATTAATACAGCAGATAATGATGTAATTAGTTTCTTGAAATATTATACTTTCTTATCTAAAGAAGAGATAGAAGGCTTAGAAAAGCAAATGAAAGATGCACCGCATTTACGTTCCGCTCAAAAAGCACTTGCCAGAGAAGTAGTAACTCTTGTTCATGGAGATAAAGCCTATTTACAAGCAGTGAAGCTTTCTGAGGTTCTCTTCAGTGGTAATATTAAAGAGTTGAATTCTGAAGAAATTGGAATCGGCTTTAAAGATGTCCCATCACTTGAAGTAAGTTCTGATGTAAATATCATTGATGCTTTGGTTGATGTAAAAGCTGCAGTCTCTAAACGTGAAGCTCGTGAATTCTTGAAAAATGGAGCCGTTAGCATAAATGGAGAAACGGTAAGAGATTTTGATTTTCTTGTTTCCAAAGATAAGGCCATAGATCAACAATTTACTGTTATCAGAAGAGGGAAAAAGAATTATTATCTGATTAAACATTAAAACAGGTTACGCGTTAGCGTAACCTGTATTTCATCTTCCTAAACCAACTTTTTTATAAACCTTTTGTAGTTTCCTAGAAGCATATGCTTTAGCTTTCTCTCTTCCTTGGTCAAAAAGTTCCTCTAACTTTTTCGAGTTTATTATTTCTTGGAAACGATTTTGGATGACTCCGATTTCATCAGCTACAATATCAGCCAAGTCCTTTTTGAAATCACCATAGCCTTTTCCATGATATTTAGACTCTATTTCTGAATAAGAAAGACCGGAGATAATCGAATAGATTGTCATCAAATTAGCAATTCCCGGCTTATTTTCCTGGTCATATCTAACTATTGCCTCACTGTCGGTTACCGCGCTCTTTATCTTCTTTTTAATTGATGACAAAGGTTCGAGTAGGAAAATACAACCCCGTCCGTTTTCTGATGATTTATCCATTTTTTTACTAGGATCTTGTAGGTCCATAATACGAGCACCTTTTTCGCTGATCAAACCTTCCGGAACCGTAAAGGTTTCTCCATAACGATTATTGAAGCGAATGGCAAGATCGCGCGTTAGTTCTAAATGTTGTTTTTGGTCTTCACCGACTGGGACATATTTCGCATCATAAAGTAAGATATCCGCTGCCATTAAAGCCGGATAGGTAAAGAGGGCAGAAGTTACACCTTGCACTTGTTTTTGCATCTTGTCCTTAAACTGAGTCATTCTTTCTAGTTCCCCCAAATAAGATATAGATTGCATTATATAGCCAAGTGCAGCGTGTTCATTCACTTCTGACTGAACAAAAAGAGTAAGTTTTTCCTCTGTTAAGCCACAAGCAAGATAAATTGCTGCTAAGTTTTTAATATTTTGTTTCAATTCTTTTGGATCTTGGAAGACGGTTATTGCATGTAAATCAGCAATGAAAATGTAGAAGTCGTAATCTTCCATTTCCTTCTGTAGTTTCACAAAATTCTTTAAAGCCCCGAGATAATTTCCGAGAGTCGGGATTCCCGTCGGTTTTATACCTGATAAAACTATTTTATTCATTCTTTTTCGCAATAATTTTATTGCTTTCCTCCTTGTACTATTTATTATATGTAATTTGGGAAATAAAAAAGGCCTTATTATAATATAAGGACCAAAGTTTGGCGGTACCACCTTATTTTCAAAATCAAATGATTTTGACACTTAAATCTTTAACGCAGACTTACGTTGATGCATTTCCTCATCAAAACTAAAGAGCCCATTCATTAATCTTTTAAGGGCCGCTTTCACTGTCCGGCTTCGCTAAGCTTAAAGGAAATTAACTACTTTTCTCTTGTTATGGTTTTGTATAATTTTAAATTATAAAAATTAATTTGTCAAGAAGATTATACATTTTGCTTACAAAGTTAGTTTTCTATATTATACTCAGAGGAAATGTTCGAAGAAAATAATTTTTTTATGAACCGGCTATCTTATAGATGATTCATAATCTTTTAGTTAGCTTTTATCAAAAAATATGTTTATTTTCGTAAAGTTTTATGTTAAAATGTAAATTATGAAGAAGGAGGTTGAATATGATTAAACTTTATACTTCTCCAAGTTGTTCATCCTGTCGGAAAGTAAAACAGTATTTTAATAGGTACAACATAGCGTACACTGAGAAAAACATTTTTACAACCCCTCTAACTAGAGATGACATTTTTAAGATGCTATACAATAGCGAAAACGGATTTGAAGATATTATATCGACTAGATCAAATATCTATAAAGAAAGGGGAAAGCAAATTGAAAGAATGAAACTACATGAGTTGGTTGATTTCATAGTAGCTAACCCCAGTGTTCTGAAAAGACCGATTATCGTAACGGATTTTGAACTTCAGGTTGGCTACAATGATGATGATATTGAGCTTTTCTTACCAGAAGAAATTCGTAATATCAACTGTGAGCATTGTTTTAAAGAAGAACCCTGTGAGTATGAAAAAGCTATCAAAATTATTGATTAAAGGTCTTTGCATCATTTTTTTAAATAATCTGAAAAACAAAGCATTTCAGTTTGTAGTTTACATTGAAATGCTTTTTTCATTTAGATGAGACTAAATTTCTGAATCAACTAAGCATTATATCCATAAGATTAATTTCTAAAATAAGAACAATATTAATCATCCCCTCACAATCAAGAAACAGATTGTTGCTGAGCTTATGTGATTATTATATCATTGATGACATAATTTCATGTTACTGTTTAGTCAACCTTTTCATCCGATTTCATTTTTAAATAAACTATTAGAAGGAAAACAAGAAATAATAATTTTTCATCTCTTCGAAAATATTATAACATTTTCATCTCTTAAATTAAATAAAAAGCTAAGAAATTAACAATTAAATCTCTTAACTTTTATTATACGAAAAAAGAGCATTATGCTCTTTAATTCATTCTTTTATAAGCTTTGAAAGCTCGTTTGATTTTTTTGTCAGCTTTTTTATATTGGATTTCAAATTCGCCGATTATTTGAATGAATTCTTTTTTTGCCTCATTATAGTTCTTGCCTAAGTATTCTAATTCATAATCGGTAATATCTAGATATTCGCTTTTGTCGATAAAAAGAACTCCGTTCTTATAGGGAAGATACATTCTAAAAGTTGATAAACTAAGAAAATTATAAACTTTTTGATCTCCTATTAAAGTAATCAGTTCTTCTTGTATTTCTTTTTCCGGAACATCTCCGGTTTCTCGCATCTCTTGTAAAACCTCATTGTTAATTGGAACTGTGTTTTCTAGTAATTTATAACCCTTCTTACGTTTGAGAGTTAGTTCGAGAGTGTCACGATCTCGCACTCTTAAAGAAGCATCGAGGGCTTTTAAAGAAAATCTTTTGGTATCGAAATAATGGTTTGTCTGCAAATCAGTACGATTACCTTTGAACTTTTCAATTAGTTTTTCATATTCTTCTAAATTTAAGAGTGTTTTGAATTGTACATCCGGACCAGTTTGCATCTTTTTCCTCCATCTTGCTATAGTCATATTATTTTATATTATACTAGATAATTTATAAATTGCAATACCTTTTACCTGATATTATTATTACATAAACTATCGTAAAAACACATTAATTATGGTAAAATATATTTAGAAACTAAAATCCTGAGAAAGGTCGTATAATTATGGGGAATGAAAATCTATATTGGAAAACGTTTTTATTACCTTACGAGTTGGCTGTCGGTGGCTTTTTGATTAAATTAGAATCACTTCGAAAAGAGTTTATATTGAAAAATGCATATAATCCGATTGAGCTAATTTCTGGTAGGGTGAAGACAGTGGGAAGTATTTTAGAAAAGGCTGAGCGCCTTGGAATTGATTTCAATAATATATCTAATGATATTTATGATATTGCTGGAATTAGAATTACTTGTAAATATATTCAGGATGTATATCAAGTTCTTGAACTTTTAAAGACCAGAAAAGATATTGATATTTTTTTGGTTAAGGATTACATTAAAAATCCAAAAGAAAGTGGATATCGATCACTACATATTATAACTAAATATAAAGTGGAAACGGTTGAAGGTCAATCTCCTATCAATATAGAGTTTCAGATTCGTACTCATGCAATGCATTTATGGGCATCAATAGAACATTCTTTACAGTATAAATATTTTCATCAGATTCCTAATGAAATTAAAGAAAGACTTTTCCAAGCTTCCCTTATTACTGGTAAACTTGATAACGAGATGTCGAGGATTAAAAACGCAATGGAAGAAGTGATTGTAGAAAAGGTTAGAAATGAAGAGTATGAATTAGAAGATTATGATCTGCTATTAAATAGTATTAGGCGGTGATAAGATGAAATATGCATATTATGGTAATATAAAAAAATTTAGAGCTCCCTTTATCTATGATGAAACTGATCCTGATGTGATTTTTTCATTCGGCGGTGACGGAACAATGCTCGGGGCAATTCATCGTTACGAAAACATTCTCCATAAAGTTAAGTTTATTGGAATTAATACTGGTCGACTTGGATTTTTTAATGATTATAGTATGGATGAATTACCTTCTATTTATGAAAGTTTGAAAAGCGGAGATTACGATGAAGATTGTTATCAACTTCTTGAGTATGAATTAAGGAACGAAGAAACAAGTATAAGTGGTTATGCAGTGAACGAACTAGCAATCACTAATCCGATACATACGCAAATAATTGATATTTATATTAATGGCAAACTTTTTGAAACATTCAGAGGAACTGGCTTTTTGATTTCACCGCCAACTGGTTCAACTGCCTATAATAAGTCCTTAGGTGGAAGTGTTATTGACCCTCATGTTCGGGCAATTCAATTAACTGAGATTGCCCCAATCAATAATAGGGTTTATAAAGTATTATCTTCTCCACTTGTTCTTTCTGAAAAATCAAAGATTAAACTTAGCGTTAAAGAAAGTGATCATAATTATCTTGCGGTTGACGGCCAGTATCTGGAATTCAAACAATTAAAAAGTGTTTATGCGAAACTTTCAGACAAGTCTGTTTGCTTCATTATGAAAAAGAATACTGATTTCTTTGATCGTGTAAGACGAGCGTTTATAGATGAAAATTAAAAATAGGGATTACCCCTATTTTATTTTTTTGTCATAATATCATCGATAATTCCGTATTCAAGTGCTTCTTCCGAAAACATATAATTATCTCTTTCAGTATCTTTGTTTATTTGTTCAATGGGTTTACCAGTTTTTTGGGCAAGAATGGCATTCATTCTTTCCCGTAAACGAAGGATGTGTTGGGCAACTATTTGAATTTCAGTTGATTGACCTCTGACGCCACCTAATGGTTGGTGAATCATAATTTCACTGTTTGGAAGGGCATAACGTTTACCTTTTGTGCCGCTTGCAAGAAGAAAGGCTGCCATTGATGCTGCCATTCCGGTACAGATTGTAGAAACGTCCGGATTAACAAGATTCATAGTGTCATAAATGGACATTCCAGCCGACATCGATCCTCCTGGAGAATTAATGTAGAGAAAGATATCCTTTTCATTATCTTCAGCCGCTAAAAACAATAATTGAGCTACTATACTATTTGCGAGTTCATCAGTGATTTCCCCACTCAGCATAATAATCCTATCTTTCAACAATCTTGAATAAATATCGTAGGAACGTTCTCCAAATGAAGTTCTTTCAATTACTATCGGTGTATAATACATATTTTATTATCTCCTTTTAAATTATTTTACAATAATTATAGATGATTGTCAAATCATAATATGGGTAAATTTGTAAACATCGTAACGAAAATTATTGAAATATACAAAAGCACATTCCATTTGTCAGGTTTTTCGTATAATATCAATGAAGGAGGGAACTAAATGAATTTTAATCCGTTTTTTAATAATCCTAACGTAGTAGTTAATCCGCCGATCATCACAAGAAGAGTAAATGATATTCACCGTGTATTCATTACTGAGCAACCTCATATTTTAGAGAATCAGACTAGAATTTTTAATCATCATATTTTAAGGCATACATGCTGTGAAAGACCGCTCTGCAGTGAATTCAATGACTGCCAAGAACAAAATTGCTGTCAAATCCCGGGTTTGGTTGGTCAAGGTTGTCCGACCCCGTTCGATCGTCGACCATTTTAATTTAATAATATTAGCCTCTTTATGAGGCTAATTGTCAATATAGTGGATTAATTTACATTATCCTAATTCAATGCCTCACCTGATTTTAAAAATTATGTGAGGTTTTTGAATATTGATTGGAAAAACATTGATAATTCTTCTTATTAGTGTTATAATATTGACAATCAAATCAAGCGATGATGAAGAAGTAGTAATAAAGTTAATTATGTTTCAGGGAGTAAGACCGCGACTGAAAGTCTTATACAAAAAGCTTTATGAATTCGTCTTTGGAGTGGCTCTAATCCAGCCCGCAAAACAAATTGCGTTATCAAATGAAGAGTGCAACTATTGTTGAAAAAAGGTGGTACCGCGGAAATTTCGTCCTTATTAATTTTTTAAGGACTTTTTTAATAAGTAATATGGAGGATTTTATGACAGAGAAATTATTAAGCCTCAAAAATGAGGTTAGAACAGCACTTGCTAAGGTAGGAAGTGTTCATGAGGTAAATGAGATTAAAGCTCATTATCTCGGTAAAAAAAGCCCCTTACAGGGAATCCTTGCTAAGATGAAGGATGCCGATATTGAAGAGAAAAAGATTTTAGGAAAATCGATAAATGAATTTAAGAATTTTGTAGAAGAAGAACTCTCCCTAAGGCTTGATCAAATTGCCGCTTTGGAAATTAAGAAGCAATTAAAAAGCGAGCGTGTTGATGTTACTTTACCGGGAAAGAAGTTTTCACTAGGATATAAACACCCACTCACAAAAGTAACTGAAGAGATTGAGGATATTTTCATTGGCATGGGTTATGAGATTGCTGAAGGTCCGGAAGTAGAATCTGACTATTTCAACTTCGAACTTTTAAATTTACCTAAAGGCCATCCGGCTAGGGAAATGCAAGATTCCTTCTATATTGATAATAACTATCTGCTCCGGACTCATACTTCCCCAGTTCAAGCACGGACAATGAAATTGGCTAAAGGAAAACCGGTGAAGATAATTTGTCCCGGAAAAGTATATCGTCGTGATAATGACGATGCTACCCATTCACATCAGTTCATGCAAATAGAAGGCTTAGTTGTTGACAAAGATATTAC
Organism: uncultured Acholeplasmatales bacterium; assembly: GCA_937877075.1. GTDB lineage: Bacteria > Bacillota_I > Bacilli_A > ML615J-28 > CAG-698 > DTU067. The sequence goes on along the minus strand of CALEGD010000073.1, from coordinate 21,000 downwards.
AATGGCAGATCTTAAAGGGACCCTGACTCTTTTAATGAAAAATATGTTCGGAGATAATTTAGAAATTAGATTTCGCCCCTCTTTCTTTCCGTTTACAGAACCCAGCGTTGAAGTAGATGTTACTTGTTTTAAATGCGGAGGCGAAGGTTGTCCTTTATGTAAAGGTAGCGGTTGGATCGAAGTTCTCGGGGCTGGGATGGTTCATCCTAATGTCCTTGAAATGTCAGGATATGATCCGAATCTTTACCAAGGCTTTGCCTTTGGTCTTGGAATTGAAAGAATCACAATGTTAAGGTATGGAATAGATGACATCAGATATTTTTATCTTGATGATCCTCGTTTCTTAAGGCAGTTTTAGGAGGGTCAAATGAGAGTAAAATTAGAATGGTTAAAAGAACTTGTAGACTTAAGTGGTCTAGGACTTGATGAGATCGTTAGAAAGCTATCGCTTTATTCAATCGAAGTTGAAGGAGTGAGTAAAGCAGTTAGTGGAAATAATCTCGTTGTTGGATTTGTAGAAAACTGTGATCCTCACCCAGATTCTGATCATTTGTCTCTTTGCACGGTAAATGTTGGCGATGAGGTATTACAAATAGTTTGTGGAGCTCCGAATGTTAGAGCTGACCAATACGTTATTGTAGCCAAAATCGGTGCTGAACTTCCAGGAGGTTTTAAAATCAAACGGACAAAGATTCGCGGTATTGAATCTAACGGTATGATTTGCTCTTTAAACGAAATCGGAATGGAAAACAAATTTATTCCCGGAGAATATCAGGAAGGTATTTATTATTTTAAAGATAAAGTTGAAGTAGGAAGTGATGCTTTAGTTGCTTTAAACCTCAATGATGAAATTATTGAACTCGGTTTAACACCGAATCGCGGTGATTTGCTAAGTATGCTCGGAGTTGCACTTGAAGCAAGTGCTATTTTCAACCGTCCCTTAAAACCATTAAAATATGAATCATATAGAGATAAAGTTAAGAGAAGCGCTTCGCTAGAGGTAATCAATCAAACACCGGCTTGTATCGGTTATTATGGCCAAATAATCCGAAATGTAAAGATTAAACCTTCTCCTTGGTGGCTTGTATCACGTTTAATTGCTTATGGTATTCGCCCCATCAATAATGTAGTTGATATCACAAATTATATTTTAGTTCTTTTTGGTCAACCCTTACATGCTTTTGATTATGATAAACTAGGAAGTAAGATTGTCATTAGAAATGCTCTGGATCAAGAGTTGATTACAACCCTTGATGAAGTAGAAAGAAAATTGGAAAAGAATGATATTGTTATAACCGACGGAGTAATGCCTGTTGCTCTTGCCGGGGTAATGGGAGGAATAGGTTCAGGAATCACATCGGAAACCAAGAATATCGTCATTGAAGCTGCAGTTTTTGATCCTACTTCAATTCGGGCAACCTCACAACGTCTCGAACTAAGAAGCGATTCTTCGACACGGTTTGAAAAAGGAGTCGATATCAACAATACTAAAGAGGCTCTTGATTACACTTGTTATTTACTTCGGATGCTTGCGGATGGGGAAATTATTGAAGAACCAGTATTTTCAGGAATCAGCGAAGTTCAATCAAAAACTATCTCTTTGAATGAAAAAGAAGTAGAAAAACTTCTTGGAGTCCTTATAAAAACAAGTGAAATGAAAGATATTCTTCAAAGGTTAGGATTTACCGTTCTTGAAAAAGGAAATGAACTTTTGGTTAATGTGCCAAACAGACGTTTTGATATTACAATTAAAGAAGACCTGATTGAAGAAATCGCAAGAGTCCATGGTTATGAAAAGATTTCTGGGACACTTCCGAAATCGTCAAGTTTAGGTGGTTTAAATAATGCTCAGAAACAAAGAAGGATAATCAAAAATATCTTAAACGGTTTGGGTTTGAGTGAAGTATATACTTATTCTTTGGTCGGAGAAAAAGAGATTTCGGAATTCTCATATTTCAATAATGAGAGTAGGAATATTAGCTTGCTTATGCCCCTTACTCAAGATCATAAAAATTTAAGAAAATCTTTGATTCCAAGTTTAATTGAAAATGCGAAATATTGCTATTCTAGAAAGATTAAAGATCTTGCTATTTTTGAAATCGGTAAAACTTATTTCCAAAATGGCGAATATCAAGAAGAAGAAATGCTGGGTCTTTTAATGGCAAATCAATTTTCTTCAAACTTATGGAAAGGCGAAAGTGAAAAGGTTGATTTCTTTCTAATTAAAGGAGTTCTTGAAACGCTCTTTAATAAAATTGGTATTAAAGTTAATTTCCGCCTTCCAGAAAATGAAATTAAAGAGTTACATCCAGGACTAACAGCGGAAATACTTTATAACAATGAAGCAATCGGCTTTGTCGGAGCACTTCATCCGGAATTTTCAAAAGCAATGGATTTGGATAATGTGTTTGTTGCGGAAGTAAGATTGAAACAGATTCTAGAAATTGTTCCAGAAACTATTAAGTTTGAAGAATATAGCAAAGTTCCTAGCGTCGAAAGAGATATTGCCATTGTTATATCCAAAGGAATACCGGTTGGTGATATTCTTGATGAAATTAAGAATATAAAGCGCACTCTGCTTAGTAATATTTCTCTTTTCGATATTTATATGGGTGATAAGATTGCTCCCGAAAAGAAATCTGTTGCAATCAAACTTGAGTTTTCTTCAAACGAAACATTGAATGATGAAATTATTAATCAAAAACTCTATAAAATTCTTAAACATCTTCAAGAAAAGTTTAATGCTAGTTTGAGAAGTTGAGGAACTAAAAAGGAGGTTGTATAATTGTAATCAATTACAACCTCTTTTTTGATTAGAAATAAAAAAACTCCAATTTAGAAAATGCCATATACATCAAGTATAGGACCACATCTTGAGGAGTTTATAGTAAATAAATTTTTAAAAATATTTTATTATTAACATGGAATTTTTCTAACTACTAAAAAATGATTTTTTTTAAGATTACGATATATAGTAGATTCCCAAGGATATTAACATACATAGCATCCCAAAACACAATGTTGTAATAACAATATATCTTGGAACTTTTCCTCTTGAATCACGATATTCAATGATATTTTTAGTTAGTTTTCTTCCGAGCAAACTAGATAAAAATTGTTTAATACCATAAATAGATACAGTAAATAAATTTGCATTCGAAATAATCATCATCCAACTAAATGCAAACAATAAAAAACCATTAAAAAAAAGTGCATTTATCCAACCGATTAAATCATAGCGTTTTGCATAAAGTAATACTAGTCCTGTCGTTATAATGGTAAAGGCTATCAAAATTAACATTAATTTTAATATTTTCTTTAATAACGCTTTCTTTTCTAAAGTTGTCATTTCAAGTTCCTTTTTCAACAATTTTATTACTACTATTATACACGATAATCCTTTTTAAAGCAACAGAGAGTGATCAATATTTATTTTTGTGTGAGGGATGAAGATATCACTGATTTTTCTAGCATGTTTTTAATAAATATAGTTTAAATTATAAGAAAGTTTCTAAATTCGTCCCCATAAGATTAATTTAATATTTTATAAAACCACTGTGTAAGCGCTTTCTACGAGAAAAACAACAGTTTTTTTGAGTTATCTATTGACAATGGAATACTTCCGTAGTAAAATATAACAACTACAAAAGAAAAGGAGTGAGAATTTTGATAAAGAAAATATTTGGCTTAATGCTAATAGGATTATTATTCCTAGGGCTATCTGGGTGTGCTTCTAAAGTTGAAAATCAGATTAAAGATGCACTTGATTTATTATCTGTTCCTACAGGAGTTGTGGACGATTTTGATCTTCCAACTGCTCAAGGAGACGTTCAACTTGAATGGAAATCTGACAATTCCGCACTAAAAGTTGGAACAGCTTCTGAAGGAAAGGTCAAGATTAGTGTTACACGTCCGACCGAGGATGCAACTGTAAAATTAACAGTTGGGGCATCACTTAAAAATAAAAAATTAAGTAAAGGGTTTGACGTCCTAATTTATGGATCTAATCGTCCTGTTCTTGAGAATATTGATGAGGAAGCAATGGCTGGTGTTCAAGCTAGTTTAGAACTTCCTTCACGGACTCATTCAGATTTGAATCTTAATGCTATCAATAGTAGGATGCCCGTTGGTGTAGAAATTACTTGGAGTTCAAGTAATGAAAACATCATTAAAGCTGACGGTAAAGTTACTCGTCCATCAGGAACTGGAACTGGAGTGAAATTAACAGCTACTTTAGTCGGTGAACCTGAGGAAGGTGAAGCAATTCAAAAGATTAGAGATTTCTTTGTTTTTGTTTATGGTACTAAAATTAATGTTAATGGCGTTTATAATATGTCATTTGGAGAAATTATAACATTAAATCCTTTAAATTCTACCGGCGTTTCCGATTCTGATGTCTATGATTTTTTAATTGCTCAGCTATATGATCTTGATTATGACTGGGCTAAAGCTATTGCTAATGGCAAAGCGGCATATCCTGGTGATTTCTCTCAAGTAAGAGACCGTCATACAGAAGAGGATCCTGATGATGGATTGATTGGAATGCCTTATCTGGAACGTATATTTACACTAAGCATGGCGGCTTCATTCCCATACAGTGTTGATAAACAAAGTAATTTTGATTTGGGTTTTGGAGAGCTCGATAGACAAGCTTCAAAAGAAAATCAAGATGATGAATGGATTATTGAATTACGTAAAGATTTAAAATTTGCTGATGGTACGGCAATTGATGCTGATACTTATGAATATTCATTTAAACAATATTTAGATGGCAAACAAAATAACGAACGCGCTAATTATCTTTATGAAGGCGATTATATTCCATTAGTAAACGGAGAGGAATTCTTTAAACAAGGGAGACCAATTGATAGTAGTGACCCGGAAAAAGGAAATTGGCCTGCTGTTGAATGGTCATCTGTCGGTTATGAAAAGATAGATCAATATACCTTTAAAATAAAATTAACTAGTCCAAAATCACAATGGCATGTAATGACTTATTTGGGAATTGTTAACTTGGTTCATCCAACAAAATTTGAGGAAGGTTTCAATCAGGAAAGAACCATTACATCTTATGGGTCGATAACAAATATCCCTGTCTCTTATGGACCGTATGTTCTAGAAAGCTGGGAAGACGATGTTAAATTCACATTGGCTAGAAATGAAAGTTATCTCAAAAAACATGAATATACAATTAAAACAATTAATGGTCCTATCATAAAAGACCAAAAAGATATAGTTAATGAATTTAAAGCTGGTAATCTAGACGTTGCAGGCGTTGGCGGTGAATTCTGGAAAGAATTTATGGATCATCCAACCCTATATGTATCCCCTTCTAACTCATTCTATCGTTTTGCGATTAGTTTAGATCGTAGTGGTGGAACAAGCGGGAAAACTACTGCTCCAATCTTGTTACAAAGTGATTTCAGAAGAGCACTTTACTTAGCAACTGATCGTGAAGATTATTGTAATGAGGTTCAAGCACCTTCACAACCTGCTCTCGGCTTGTTGAGTAATGTCCATCAGGTTTCTGAATGGGCTACAGGCGCTTATGAAATGAGTTCAGTTGCATTACAACAATTGGAAGATTTAGGATTATCTCCATCAACTGGTGGGTATAATATCGATGAAGCCAGAAATTTATTTAAATCGGCATACGCTGCAGCAGTAGCTGAAGGAAAATATACAGCTGGACAAAAAGTTGTTGTTGAATTCAGTTATTACGATGCCGGCTCTAACATTAAAATGGCAAATTGGGCAAAAGCTCAATATGAAAAAGTATTCAATAAAACAACACAATATAATGGTGTTGATGTTGAATTTGAGATTAAGCTAGATCCAATGAACAGTGCACAATTTGACGCAGCAAGAAAAGCTGGCGATATCGATTTGTGTTTCACAGGTATGAGTGGTGCTACATTCCAAGCAACATTTGGTATGGGTTATATCTTCAGTAGATCTTACTCTACATTCTTAGTTGGTAGAGGCCATGATACAGGCAATTTACCTGTCACTGCGGAAATTATTTATCTTCATGATTTACTATCAGCTAAAAATCCTGCAGAACTAAAACCACATGAAAAAGCTTTCTTAGAAGCAGTAGATGAAGAAGGCGTCTTTGAAGGAACATTTGATGAATTATTTGATCTATTTAGTGACACAGGTAACTTTAACCTTGATTATGTTGGTCAACAAGAAGACCTGACTAATATTACTGCGGCCTTAGAAAGAGCATTATTAGAACAAGGCATTTCTATTCCTTTATTCTCAGCTACAACTGCAGCTGTATATTCATCAAAAGTAATTAGAATGGCTCCTTCATATAGTCTCTTCATGGCTTGGGGTGGAATGCCTTATACTCACATGAGTATGTAAACAAATTTAAATCAAATTAAAATTTTTAATTATAAAAATTGGAAGAAACAACCCTATATGAATAATTATTCATTGGGGTTGTTCTTCATAAAGAGTGGTGAAAAAAACAAATGACGAGATATGTATTAAAAAGACTAGGGTTAATGGTTGTAACTTTTTGTATATTAATTTTTTTAATCTTCTTTTTTATTAGGCTAATGCCTGACTTCCATCAAACAGGTTTGAATGAAGATCCGTCTATCCGAGAAGAATGGAAAAGGAGAGAAGGTATTGACAAACCAATTTTTGAACAATTTGGTATATGGGTAAAAAATATATTTACAGATGGTGATTTTGGATATTCATTTGTCCGCCAAAGAGATGTTAAGGATGTATTATTACAACGTTTACCCGAAACTATAAAGATTAATTTGGTTCCTTTTCTCATTTCGGTTCCCTTAGGTATAGCCCTAGGTATAATAGCTGCCCTTAAGAAAAATAAATTGACAGACCATATTATCTCAATTGGTGTAATGTTATTAATTTCCATTCCATCATTTGTCGTAGCTGTATTATTACAATACTTATTTGTATATCAATGGAAATTATTACCTTCAATTTTTGTCTTACCAAAAGATGAGGCAATTCTCGATCCGGTCGGGAATATCCTTTCTAGAGTTTTACCAACAGTGGTTCTTGCCTCTGGAATGATTGCAGGTTGGACGAGACTATTAAGAGCTGAATTAACAGAAACATTAACATCAGAGTTTATGTTGCTAGCAAGAGCGAAAGGATTAACTAAATCACAAGCAACACTAAGGCATGCACTTAGGAATGCTTTTGTTCCTTTTGCACCCGCTATTATTGGGGGTTTTATTTCGCTATTATCTGGTTCTTTAATTATAGAAAAAACATTTAGAATTGCTGGCGTTGGTGGGTTATACTTAGCCGCTATCGGGGGCTCAGGTGGATTGCCAGATTACCCGATGGTTATGATGATATCATCCTTTTACTTATTAATCGGATTATTAAGTGGAATCGTGGCCGATTTGTCTTATGGCTTTATTGATCCACGTATAAAGATGGGAGCTGGGAAACAATGAAAACAGCAGACATTAAAAATATAGATAAAAGCAAATTAGTTTTTGTTGAAAGAAGCGGTGTTATTAAAGACGATCTTATTACTACAAAAGCAATTGGCTATTATAAGGATGCATGGTTAAGGTTTAAACGTAACAAGGCTGCCTTTGTTGCAACCATCTTAATTGGTATTATTCTATTTTTTACGATTTTTGGTCCATATATGAAAAAATATGATTTACCGAAACAAGACAAAATAGTTGCAAACTACTTCCGGGAACTTCCACCAAAGATACCTGTTATTGAGAAGTTAGGTATTTTTAATGGTCATAAAACTATAAAAGGAAGAAATAAGAATTATATTAGTTCATTACCAGAAGGAATTGTCGTTCGTGTAATTGACGAACGTGAAGTGGATGGCACAGTTTTGATGGATGTTGTTGTTGACTACTATAGGTATCATTCTTATGTTCAATCATATGGAGATAAACTTGTAAATGGAAAACCTGACATTCAAATTAGAAGGCTAAATAAAGAAGAATATGAGATTGCCTTACAGAAGAATGCAGTAATTAAATTAATTCAGCATTATCCTAATCAAGGAATTTATGATACACAGATTGATCTTTATAAATATGCCCTTAATTCCTCTGCTGACAATATTTATTTCTGGTTTGGGACCAATAGCCAAGGTGAAGACGTCTTTACTAATCTTTGGAAAGCATCAAGAATTTCTTTATTACTTGCGGTGACGATTACCGTTCTAAATATGATTATCGGATTAATACTAGGTTCGATTATGGGTTATTTCGGAGGAACGCTAGATATTTTATTCGAAAGATTTGTTGATATTTTAGCTAATCTTCCTTTTATGGTCATATTAACATTGCTAGTATTAAGATTCGGAACAGGGTTTAGTGTTATTATCTTTGCCTTTGTCTTTAACGGTTGGATTAGTTTCTATAGTACAACCAGAATTCAATTTTATCGTTATAAAAATCGAGAATATGTTTTAGCGGCTCGTTCATGTGGAGCTAAAGATAGACGGATAATATACAAACATATTTTTCCGAATGCCATAGGGACGTTAATCACTTCCTTTTCACTAGCAATTCCCAGGTTCATTTTTACTGAATCAATCTATTCTTTTCTAGGAATAATCAATTATGCGAGTTCAACAAGTGTCGGCCGGATGCTATCTGAAGGTCAGGATAAAATGAATCAACATTTCCACTTGATTTTGTTCCCAGCAATTCTCATTTCGATTTTAATGTTATCGTTTAATCTAATTAGTAATGGTTTACGCGATGCATTTAATCCGTCCCTAAGGGGTGTAGAATAATGAATAAACATGTAATTATAAATGATAAAGGTAAAAAAGCAAGTGATAATAAAGAGGTTATTTTAAAAGTAGAGAATTTACATATTTCTTTTAAAACACAACAAGGAATATTACATGCGGTCAGGGAGATTAATTTTGAGTTATTTCGTGGCGAAACTTTAGCTATAGTTGGTGAATCCGGTTCCGGTAAAAGCGTTACTGCTAGAGCTATTATGGGCTTATTAGCTGGTAATGCTAACCACGAAAGGGGTTCAATAATCTATCAAGGCAACGATTTAATGTTAATGCCTGAAGAGGAATTTCATCAAATTCGTGGGACAAAAATCGCCATGATTTTTCAAGATCCAATGTCGAGTTTAAACCCGATTATGAAAGTGGGAAAACAAATAACCGAAACATTAGTTCTTAAAATGAAAATTTCAAAGCAGAGTGCAAAACAAAAAGCTTTAGAATTAATGCGTGAAGTTGGTATTCCAGATCCCGAAAAGAGATATTATCAATATCCTTTTCAGTTTTCTGGCGGAATGAGACAGAGAATAGTTATTGCGATTGCCCTTGCAAATAATGCTGAAATTCTCATTTGCGACGAACCAACTACAGCTTTAGACGTAACAATTCAGGCACAAATATTAGAGTTGATTAATAAAATAAAAAAACAAAGAAATATTTCAGTTATTTTTATTACCCACGACTTAGGTGTAGTTGCTAACATAGCTGATCGGACCTTAGTTATGTATGCAGGTAAAATTGTTGAATACGGCATGACTAATGAAATATTCTATAATCCGAAACACCCATATACATGGGCCCTTCTTGCATCAATGCCAAACCTTGAAACAACAGATCGCCTTGATGCAATACCAGGCACACCTCCTAATCTTATCAATCCTCCAAAAGGTGATGCCTTTAGTTTACGTAATAAATATGCATTGGAAATTGATTTTGAAGTGGAACCTCCGCTTTTCAAAGTGAGTGATACTCATTATGCAGCAACCTGGTTATTACACCCGGATGCCCCTAAAGTCTCACCTCCAAAATCTGTGCTTAACATCATGAAGAAAGGAGGGAAGTTGAATGATTAAAACTAAGAGTAAAATCGATTATAATCATAAGGTACTTGAAGTAAAAAATCTTAAACAATATTTTAAAGTTGGCTTCGGTTCGCGTAAAATGATAGTAAAAGCAATTGACGGTATTAGCTTTGATATTTATAAACGGGAAGTTTTCGGTTTAGTCGGTGAGTCGGGTTGTGGTAAAACTACTACTGGAAGAACAATAATTAAAATTTATGATGCAACTGATGGAATAGTAAAGTATAATGGCAAGATTATAGGTGTTGGTTTGCAAGGAGATGTTGAACACATTAAAAAATTGAAACGAGATCTCAATTTAGAAATCATTCAACACATCCCCTTAAAAAAGAAAATTTATGATTTGAAACAAGAGAAACAAGAAGAAATCCTTGTTCTCCGCAAGGATATTGAAAAAATCGAATCTCAAAAAAAGATTGAAATTGCTAAGTTAAATGAAAAACAAAATGATTATAATAACCTTCTTGAGCTTGCGATTCATAAGTATGAGACAAAGGCGAATCAAATAAAAAACTCTCTTAAACAGGAATTAGATCGTGTTTTGGAAAAGGATATTAAAAAACTAATCCGGATGTATAATAATACGATTCATTCAATTAAACAAAAATCTAAAGATAAGATAGCTTACATAAAATCCCTTCAAGTAAGCAGGGATGAACGTGATAAAAAGTTTCAAGAGATAATAGCAACACAAGATGATAACCTTAATGTTGCTGTAGAAAAACTAATTAAAAGTATAGAAAGCATTAACCCCTCCTTATTAAAAGAGTATGAAAAACAAATTAGCTCTAAAAAACCTATAAGGTTTGTTTCAATAGTTGATTCTAAATTAGAAAGTACTAAGAATCAAGTCAATGAGATTAAAAATAAATACGAGAAACTTTTAGTTGATCTTAAAGTTGAATGTGATCAGGAAGTAAACAGCATTAATGATGAAAAGCCTGACAAAGCAGATATTAAACAAACTATCAGTGAAATCAAAGCTAATGCCGCTTTAAAAATAAAAGAACTTCGTGAAAAAATTAGTGGTATTAAAAAGGAAACTACAGAAATAATCAATAATTATAAAAAGCATGCGAAAGAGGAACCTAATCTTTATATTATAAATAAAGAAACAATTTTAAAAATTAAAAAGAAGTATAAGAAAATCATACAAACAGCTAAAAATCAGTATCGAAATCATCGCTATTTAAACAAACTTAAAGAAACGCCTGAGGAAAAACAAAATCGTCTTCAGAGGATACGTGACTTAAAAGCAATGTATGAAGAAAAAATTGTAGGTTTGACTCCTGAGGAAAGAGCGCGCGAAAAATCAAATTATGAAGCGGAATTACGGAAAATTAATGAGGGTATTACTAACTATTCCAATACGATGTCAAAGATGCAAATGGTTTTTCAAGATCCGATTGCATCACTTAATCCGCGTATGATTGTAAAGGATATAATATCTGAAGGCTTGATTGTTAGAGGTGAACGCGACCGCGATTTAATAGAACAAAAAGTTAATCGAATCCTTGAAATTGTTGGCTTGTCTCCAGATCATGGAACAAGATACCCTCACGAATTCAGTGGAGGTCAACGTCAACGGATTGGTATCGCTAGGGCTCTTATATCTGACCCTGATTTTATTATTGCGGATGAACCAATCAGTGCACTCGATGTTTCAATTCAAGCACAAATTTTAAATTTATTAAATGATTTAAAAGAAGAATTAGATTTAACTATCTTGTTTATTGCCCACGATTTATCCGTTGTAAAATATTTCTGTGACCGAATTGCGGTAATGTATTATGGTAAAATAGTCGAAATGGCTTCCTCGGAAGAATTATTTCAAAATCCTCTTCACCCCTATACAAAGTCATTATTATCGGCTATTCCACAACCAGACCCCATATCTGAGACAACCAGAACTCGTATGATTTACGATCCGGGAATGCACAACTATACTATTGATAAGCCTAAACTAGTTGAAATAAAACCAGGTCATTTTATTTATTCAAATGAAGCGGAATTAAAAGTATATAAAGAAACACTAGGTATTAAGTAAGGAGTGAAAACAATGAAAAGAATCATAAGTTTATTAATCGTAGTTTTTGCATCCTCAATTTTAGTTGCATGTAATAATAAATTGAAAGATAATAGTCTAAGCGTTGTTTTTTATACAGGACCAGGCGCAACAGATGTTCCAACTGTCTTTGATTTAGAAGTTGGTGAAAAAGTCCCATTACCCGATGAACCCACTAGTGTAGCTGGTACATTTTCTGCTTGGTATAAGGAAATTGAATGTATTAATAAATGGGACTTTGAAAATGATACACTTTCCAAGGGCATTACTTTATATGCGAAGTGGGACTATTTTAGTTTCTCAATTTCCTATAATTTAAGGGGTGGCGAATGGCCGGAAGATTTAGCTAATGGGATTTACCCAACAACATATACGTATTTAACTGAATTCCATTTTTCAACTAGAGCTGCTGATTTTCCAAAATATCCAAGAAATGATCCAGAAAATCCTTATAAAGGTTTGTTCTTAGGTTGGTGGAAAGAACCTGATTTAACCGCTGCACAACGGAAAGATATTCCTAAAACTGAAAGTATAACTAAGGGAACAACAGGCGATATAGTTTTATATGCCTACTATTCTCGGGATATATAAAATGACTATTTAAAATAGTCTGGGGTCAAGTAAAAAACATAAGAACTTTTGGGGTCAAAAATGACTTAAACCCCAGAAGTTTTTTTTACTCTGGGGTCATTTAAGGGGTCATTTAAATTCTAATAGATTTGCATTGATAAGAAATTGATTCTAAGACGTTCTTGCGAATCCCTATTTCTAATGTTTTAGAACTATTTTTAAGAACCTTTTCAATATTAGCTATTTCAAATGATTTATCTTGGAAAATCAGCATGTCAACGTTATAATGTGGCATATTAATCTCCTAGTTTATAGGTTGGCAAACTTATTATACAAAAAAGGAATTGATATTTCTCTTTTTAATAGAAATACCTATGAAATAAAGGCGGATCACTCCAAAACTTATTATTCTAAAAACCTTTATTGCTTTTCAGAAGATAATCATTAGAAACAAGTTCCGTTTTAAGATTTCCTTTTGGAAGTTTTTCAATTATTTCATTTACAATTGCATTTGGAGTCGAAGCGCCGGCTGTAATACCAATTCTTTTAAAACCTGATAAATCATAAGAATTGAGGTCTTCAAGATTTTCAACCATAATGGTTTTCATTCCCGCCTTTTTTTCTCCGACTTCCTTCAAGATTCTACTGTTATTGCTCTTGGGATCTCCGACTACAATCAATAGATCAAGTTTACCCTTTTGGTTAATCACCGCTTGTTGCCTGATTCTTGTAGAATTGCAGACTTCTTCAAGTAATTCAATTTTGGGGTACTTTTTCAAAATTAATTGATGAAATCTAATAACTTCAAGAAATGACATTGTTGTTTGGGTGGCAAGTGCGATTTTTCCGCTATATTCAGGCAGGTGCAGGATATCTTCATCTTCCTTTACAACTTTGATATTAGGTGAGATTCCGAGAACACCTTCGGTTTCCGGATGATTTTTTATACCATAATATAAAATGAGATAACCTTTGTTTAGGTATTCTTGTATGATTCTGTGACTCTTTTCAACATCCCGACAAGTTGCATCAATAATATCAAGTCCTTTTTCAACTGCCTTCTGTCTAACTTCGTCACTGACTCCGTGTGCAGTAAAGATTACTGTTCCACTATCAATTTCATTTAATAGTTCAATTCTTGTTTTTCCATCAAGAATAATTATTCCTTTTTCGGAAAGTGCCTGAACTATATTGCGATTATGTACCAAGGAACCAAGCATATAAATCGGTCTTTTGGTATTTGGGTCATCTAACTTTTTATTAACTATATTAATTGCATTTAGAACACCTTTACAAAGACCTTGAGGAGTTATTTTTATAATTTCCATATTTTCACCTAATCTAAATTATATCACATTTTTTTCTTTTATGGTTTTAAATTGTTTAATATGAACATTCTAATAGTAAGTTGGTGAAGTTATTCTTATAAAGTGGTATAATAATAAATTGGAGGCTAGAATGTATCAGATAAAAAACGAACATTTAAATATTAGAATTAAAAGCAAGGGAGCAGAACTTAGCTCGCTAAGAACAAAGGAAAGAGAGTATTTATGGACTGGGGATTCTAGGTATTGGAATCGACAATCGCCTTTACTTTTTCCGATTATCGGTAGTTTAAAAGATGATAAAACGATAATTGAAGGAAATACCTATTATCAAAGTAAACATGGTTTCATTCGTGATTTAGAATTTGAATTGAGATATCAAAAGGAAAATGAAATCGCCTTTACAAATATTTATTCAAAGGCAACACTTGATGTTTATCCCTTTAAATACAGGACGAATGTTATATATATTTTAAATGGAAAGAATTTGAAAACAATTTATCAGGTGATAAACATGGATAGTCATATTATGCCATTTAATATTGGAGCTCATCCTGGTTTTAATTGTCCACTTTACCTGGAAGATAGTTTTAATTCCTATTCAATACATTTTGAAAAACCTGAAAGTTTTTCTTCTCCGAAACTTGAGGAAAATGGCATTATTAATTTAAAAGAAAGTGCCCGTGATTATTCTAATCTTCAAGTGCTTGACTTGAGTCATGATATTTTCGATATTGATACAATCATGATTTTAGATGTAAAGTCGACATGGGCAGCTTTAGTAAATAAGAAAGGGAAAGGTTTAAAAATCAAGTTTAAAGATTTTTCAACTTTCTCTATTTGGTCACCTGGGATTAAAAAAGCACCTTTTGTTTGCCTAGAACCATGGGTCGGTTATCCCGATAGAGTAGATTCTGATTATGATTTTTTTAAAAAAGCAAACCTAATACTTTTACCGCCTAATGAGACTTTTGAGATAAATTATGAAATTGAAATAATCGACTGAGAGAAAAAACACTATACAAATAAAGAATTTTATATTATAATAGATAAAAAGAACCAGGAGGACAATATGATTTCAAGTAATGATTTTAAAACTGGAATGACCGTAGAGTATCAAGGAAACATATATCAGATTATGGAATTTCAACATGTAAAACCCGGAAAAGGTCAGGCATTTGTAAGAAGCCGACTAAAAAACTTACGGACTGGAGCTATTATTGATTTTACTTTCAATTCCGATGAAAAAATGCCGAAAGCCATTATCGAGAAGAAAAAGATGCAATACATTTATGATGATGGAACCATGATGGCATTTATGGATATGGAAACCTATGTTCAAACCGATATTCCAAGTGCAAATCTTGAATATGAAAAGAACTTTTTGATTGAAGGTGAGAGTGTAACTGTCATTGAATATCAAGGAGAGTTATTAGGCGTCCAACTTCCGGAAAAAGTAGTCTTAGAAGTAACTGAAACCGCGCCGGGAGTAAAAGGAAATACTGCTGCCAATGCAACTAAAGATGCAGTTGTTGAAACGGGATTTCATGTTAATGTTCCGCTTTTCGTCAATGTCGGTGATAAGATTATAATTAATACCACAGACGGCAAATATAACTCCCGCGCTTAGAGGGCTATATGTTACTTTGTATTGATATTGGTAATACCAATGTGGTTCTGGCAGTTTATGCCGGAAATGAAATATTAGCAGAGTTCATTGTTGAATCAAATTTATATCAAACCGCTGACGAATACGGGATTAAGATTATGGATATGTTTAATTATAATAATCTTGATTTCAGTAAAATCACCGGCGTTATAATCGCCAGTGTTGTTCCCGGTCTTGATTCAGTATTTGAAAAAACAATTAAGAAATACCTTAATCTAGAGCCCCTTTTTGTCGGTCCGGGAGTTAAAAGCGGAATTCGAATTAAAACTGATAACCCCAAGCAACTCGGAGCCGATATCTTAGTTGGAGCAGTTGCCGCTTATCATAAATATGGAGCCCCGGTTATTATTATTGACATGGGAACTGCCATTACCTTATTTTATGTTGACCATGAGAAAGAACTTGTTGGCGGAATTATTGTTCCAGGAATTAGAACATCCTATGCTGGACTTTTTTCCAAGACTTCAAGACTTGAAGAAGTGAGAGCTGAAAAACCACTCAATGTTATTGGAAAGGATACAGTAACTTGTATTCAAAGTGGAATGATTTACGGAACTGCTTCAATGATTGACGGATTGATTAGAAAGATGAAAAAGGAACTCCAAAAGGATGCTTTGGTTGTTATCACCGGCGGAGAGGCACTTGCCATAAAAGACTTTCTTGAAGAGGAAGTTATTTATGATCGGCATTTGATTATGGAAGGATTACGTATCATTTTTAATAGAAACAATTGAAAGTATTAAAGAACCACCCCTATCATATAATGATAGGGGTGATTGTTATTATGAATGATAAAGGACCGTTAATGTTTATTAACACGGTAAATTCACAAGTGGATGAAATTCCTCAACAGCAGACATTTGATAGTCGAGATTCAAAGACCAAACAGATTCGTAAAGAATCAAATGCTACCCATAACAAACTAAAGTTTTTGGAGGAAAGAAAACTAAATAATATTATTGAGATGTATAATAAAGACCGTCCTGTTCTCTGTAATATTATCATAAAGGGGCAAGAAGTATTAGGCATCCCCTATCATAAAGACGATTTAAAATTGTTTGTGAAAACGGGTGAAGAGAAAGTTGAGGAAATTAATTTAAGTGATATAGAGGATATCATTATCATTAAATTTTAATATTCACGATTCTTCTTTCCACATTTATCACACCAGATCGGTGGGAAGCATTGGATTGCGCAAATACAATCGATGCTTAATAAGACTGTGAAGTCGGTGCAATCCCAACTCGGACCTTTTTTAACTAAAATCCTTAATAAAACACAATCATTCCTCACCTCTTCGATTCTAAAGAATGTAGTATCTTGAGGTTCTCCGGGAACATCAACTTTAAATGGTTCACCGTTACAGAGGTAAAAACTTACTGGACGAGTGTTATATATCCTTTGCATTAAGCTTCTCTCACAAGTATCGCATTCTTTTTCGAGGATAGCTTCTTTCTGAATCTGATCAATTTTTATAATAGTTTCCAAAATGCAATTACGGTCTTTGATTTTTGTAAATGAATTTCTTTCATATGTCATATAATTCACCTCACTTTCAATATAAGATATGAACGAGGGGATTTTTTTGTATAGTTTATTGTCATTCTGGTTTTATTAAATTAAAAAAATCAAGAATAAATCTTGATTTTCATTCAAAGAATCTGATTAAGATTCTTTTTTCATTTTAAAATGTGGAATACCAGCATCGTAATAAAGGGCACTTATCACTCTAAAACCACATTTTTCATAAAAAGGAATGGCATAGGCTTGGGCGCCAAGTTCAAATTTATTTACTCCAAGTTTTCTTGAATAATCCATCATTTCATCTAAAAGAATTCTTCCGAGCCCTTTCCCTCGATAAGGTTTCAAAATACAAATTCTTTCAAGTTTTGCATAATCATTTTCAAATCTTATTCTAGAAGCACCGACAGCAATTCCTTGATGAAAGAGAAGGAAAGGTAAAGCTTCCTTTTCCGTAAAATCGTATTCGTCTTCATAACTGATTTTTTGCTCATCAATAAAGACTGTTTTCCTAATAAGATAATGGTCCACAAGTTGATCTTTTGTAGTGCATAAAATTAGTTTCTTCATATAACCCCCGTAATAATCAATATGAAAATAGTAATAGAAACAAAAAGACAATAATAAGCAAAATACTTCAGGTTTCGTTTCTTTAAAAGGCGGAAGAATAGTTTTACAGCAATATAAGTTCCGATCAAACTAGCAAAGAAAGCACCAATATATCCCGCAATATTAATATTATCTTCCCTAGTAATATCAAGAATACCAAGAAAGGTGGCTCCGATGCTCGCCGGAATATACATCATAAAAGAAAACCTGAATGCCGCTTCTACATTAATGCCCTTAGAGATTCCAAAAGAACTTGTGATTCCTGAACGGCTAATTCCGGGAAGTAAACCTACTGCCTGACCAGATCCCATAAATAGAGCATCTTTCCAGTTTAAATTTTCTCTTTTTGCCGTGGGGGCTTGGTTATGAACATAGAATAGAAGTAAACCGGTTATAAATAAGCAAATTGCTACGCATACTATATTTGTGAAGTAATGGTCAAGTTCAAGTGCTTTGATGATTACTCCAACAATTGCTGCCGGAATTGAAGCTAATATTATCAACATTAAATATTGGAACTTTTTCTTTTCTTCTTTATCATCCTTAAAAAGGTATTTCCAAGATCCAGCGAGTGTTTCTTTGAGGAAACTACGATAATAGATTATGATGGCAATTAAAGAAGCAGTGTTTACAATAATCTGAAAATTATTCATCGCTTGAGGCGGGACGATATTATTAAAAATCTCGTCAAAAATTATCATATGACCACTTGAGGAAATTGGCAAAGGTTCGGTAAACCCTTGTACAAGCCCAAGTAAGATATATTTAATAAATTCCCATAAAGTATCCATATTTCACCTTTATTCTTCTCTTAACATTATAACAAAATTTACCTATTTTAGAAATGTAATTTAAATTATCTTACAATTTATTAATTTTATGCGCAAAAAAAGGAAAAGATATGGTATAATATTACAAAAACGAAAAAGGAGATAATATGTTATTCTTACTTACTAAAGATGATGTTGCTTTAATTATTCTAGCCATCTGTATATTACCTATTCTAATTTTGATGGTTTTCGCTATCATCATAGCCATCAGGCGAAATAGGGATAGAGGCCGCAAAAGAGATATTGAATTAAAAGCCAATGTTGATGATTCTCAAAAATTAATTTTCCTCAATGCATTCGGAGGAAAAGATAATATTATTGATGTTATGGTCCAAATGAGCCGGGTATCGGTCACTGTTGTAGATTTGGAAAAAGTCCAAGTTGAAGAGTTGAAAGAAATGGGAGCCAGCGGGGTCTTACTGGTTGGAAATGTTGTGAAATGCTCTTTCGGAGACCGGGCGCCATATATATATAAATTATTGAAAGAAGAAAATGGGGGTGACTATTTTGAATAAAGATTATTTAGCTATTCAAACTTTAAGAGTTCTTTCTGTTGAACAAAGTACCAAAGCCGCATCAGGTCATCCGGGTATTGCCCTCGGAGCTGCTCCGATGATTCATGCTTTATATTCACGGGTTATCAATGTTTCTTTAGAGGCTCAAAATTGGATAAATCGAGACCGCTTTATTTTAGCTGCTGGTCATGGTTCTTCGCTTTTGTATTCTTTATTACATCTTTTGGGATATGAAATTTCTCAAACCGATTTGGCTAATTTTCGTCAATTTGGAAGCATAACCCCCGGTCATCCGGAATATGACATGACTCCTGGAATCGATGCAACCAGCGGCCCTCTAGGTCAGGGAATTGCAGAAGGGGCTGGAATGGCAATTGCGGAAGCCTTTTTGGCTAAAAAGTTTAATCGAGAGGATTTAAAATTAATAGACCATTACACTTATGTTCTTTGTGGTGACGGTGATTTACAAGAAGGCGTTACTCAGGAAGCAATTAGTCTTGCCGGTCATTTAGGTTTAAATAAGTTAATTGTTCTATATGATTCTAATGATATTCAACTTGACGGTGTTGTGGGTAATGCCAATAGTGAATCAATACAGGCAAAATATGAAGGGATGAATTGGAACTATCTTTTTGTAAAAGACGGTGAAGATATCGGGGCGGTTGAAAAGGCAATTTTAAAAGCTCAAAAAAGCACAAAACCAACGATCATTGAAATTAAAACAATTATCGGTCGGGGTGCAGTTTCTGAAAATACATCAAAGGTTCATGGAAGTCCACTTCCTCAAGAAGAAGCTGATAAGATGCGTTTAGAACTTGGAGGGGAAGCCTTTGGAGTTGATGCATCTGTTTATCAACTTTATCGTGAAACTTTTAGGGATAGAGGCGATAAAGCTTATCAAAATTGGCTCTTAACATGCAAAGCTTATCAGGTAAAATATTCTGATGAATATAAGGAATTTGAAAAACTTATTAATGATGATTTCCCGATCGATTTTGATAATTTGATTAAGTATCCAGAGAATTACAATAAAGCAACCCGTGTATCTGGCGGAGAAGTTTTAGATGCTATCGGAAAGAAACATCCAGGTTTTATCGGTGGTTCAGCCGATTTGACTACCTCTACAAAAGCTAAAGGTGCAGACGGAGATTTTTCAACCGTTAATAGACTCGGAAGAAACATCAATTTCGGAGTAAGAGAACATGCAATGGCCGCTATTACCAACGGGATAGCTATGCATGGTGGTCTTAAACCGTTTTGTTCCACTTTCTTTGTATTCTCTGATTATATGAAACCGGCAATCAGACTCGCTGCTATAATGAAGTTACCGGTCATTTATGTGTTTACCCATGATTCGATTGCTGTTGGTGAAGATGGACCAACCCATCAACCGATTGAACAACTTACAATGTTAAGAAGCATTCCTGGATTGAATGTAATTCGTCCTGCTGATGCTAATGAGGTAAAGGGTGCTTGGGAAGTAGCTTATAACTCTAGACATAATCCCACTGCAATAATTCTGACTAGACAAAATACCGCTATGGTTACTCATGATACTGGTTCATCCAAAGTTAAGTTTGGCGGGTATATTCTTTCTCAAGAAAAAGAAAGACTGGATGGAATTTTAATCGCAAGCGGTACTGAAGTAAAACTTGCTCTTGATGCTCAAATTCAACTTCGGGAATTAGGTCATGATGTACGGGTTGTCAGTATGCCGAGTATCTATCTCTTTGAAGCTCAGAGTCCGCAATATCAAAATGATGTTTTGCCAGCTAAAGTTTTAAGTAGAGTAGCTATTGAAATGAGTGAAGCAGCCCATTTCTATAAATACTTAGGAACTCAAGGTAAACTATTAAATATTAACAAATTTGGTTTGAGTGGTCCTTTCCCGATTTTATTGAAGCATTTTGGATTTACCGTTGAAAATATTGTTGCTGCTTTTAAAGAAACTTATCAGAAAAATAATTAAAGAGATTCCAATTGGAATCTCTCAGAGTGTTGACAAACAAGGTTTTGTTAGCACTCTTTTTTG
>CALEGD010000072.1 GCA_937877075.1 uncultured Acholeplasmatales bacterium | reverse complement strand
GGTGGAAAAGGAAAGAGCTAAATTGGAAGCGGAACTGGAAAAGGAAATTAAAGCTTTGGAAGCTCAACTTGCGAAAGACAGAGCCCGAGTTGAACAGACAGCTGAGGCAACTTCGGAAAGAATCCAACTTGTAGAAGTAAAAACTGAAACTGCCAAACCGGAAGTTAAAGAAAAGGTTGCTGCAGCTAAGACTAAGACCGCCTCAAAAACTGCCAAAACTAAAATTGCTTCTAAAACTAAAAAAGTTAAAAAGGCTACACCGAAAACTGAAATTGCAGCCAAAAATGCAGTTGAAAAAGGTGCTGTTCAAACGGCTATCGGTCCGATCAATCTAAAACCGCTTGAAGAAGAAAACTTAACACCGATACCAGAAATGACTCCTGCACTATCTAAAGGGACAGAAGAAATTGTTACTGAAAAAAATGCGGATGTTATAACTCAAATACCTGAAGTCAGTCAGGAAGAGGCCATTGATGCAAGCAATGCTCAGACTGGACTAGAAGCTGTAATAACTGATCAAGCAAAATTCGAGGAAGTAAAACCTGAAGTGGTTTCTGACGAAGTTGAACCCATAGTTTCTGAAGAAATAATACCAGAAGAAATTTCAGTTAAAACCAATATAGTTCCAGAAACGAAAATACCGGAAATATTGGCGAAGTCCGAGGATAAGCCTTCCCCGATTGCCTCCGCTTCTGATAAAACTATTGGTCAAGAAGATACCGAGGCAAGCACTGTTATTAATAGTTTGGAAAAACTTCGGGAAAAGATTTATGCTCAAAAACAGCTTGAACGTGAATTGATGGAAAAAGAAGCAAGCAAAATCCAAGAGAAAGACCGGATGCTGCTTGATAAAATCCAACTCTTTGATGAGGAAACTGCTGTTGATGAAACAGATGACATTAAGGCTGCTCAAGACAAGATTGAATCCCTAGTATCCGAAAGTGAAGAACAAATGAGGAGAATTGGGGAATTAGAGTCCATAATCAATAAAGTTAAAGCTCTGAAGATTGATAATATTAATGTTATCGATCAAAATACATTTGAAATATCCAATGATTTTCTGGCTTTAACCGCTCAAACTATAGATGTTAATAAAGTTATAAGTGAAATTGAAAAAGAACTTGAGAATTTAACCCTAGAACATAATAAAACAATTGAAAAGCTTTATGAAAGCGAAACGATTAATCGACGTCTTCAAGAATCTTATCAATTACAGATTGTGAAACTTGAATCAGAAAGACACGCTAATCAACAAGAGATTAGTAAATTACAGTCCCAAGTATTAGATAAAGAGAAACTTTATATTCGTCAGATTAATAATTTGAATGAAGTAATTCTTCGAACTGAAGAAAAGCTTAATCAAGAAAAAGACAGTCAACAGGGTTACCTGACTAAAATTGAAACTCTGCAGTATGAAAAGATGAAACTTGAAACAGAGGTTTCTGAATTAGAATCTGAAATTAAAGTTATTAAAGATAAGCTTCAAAAACGCTTTGATTCAAGTATTAATGCTGCCGCCAGAATTGATGCTTTGGAAGCAGAAAAAACCTTATTGGAGAATAAGATTGTCCAGTTAAGTAAACAATTGATTATGAAGGAAAGAGGCCTTTCTGATGAAGTTAAGACTGAAGGCCCATATGATCATATTCTTTCTGAAATCGAACGTTTAAAAGAAGAAGTAAGGTCTCTTGCAACAAATCAGAAGCCATTCGGGCAAGCATATCCTGATTCGTTTGGATATTTTCATCCTAAACCTGAAGCTCATGAATCCAATAATTGTCCTTATGTTCGTTTCTTTAATCCGGTAATGGTTCCGAATACTTCTTATAATCCGACAGTCTTAAATGAGGATTTAGTTCAAGAAATTCGTAACCTTAAACAAGAATTCCAAGAGTTCAAACAAGGAAAATCTCGCTTTGATGAAGGAAAAAACAGTCTTAAAATTGAGGAAAATAAGCCTGAGTTTAGCAGCCTTTTAGAAGAACATTCCAATCAAATTAAAGAATATCAAGAAGAGTTGGAAAAAAGCAAGGCTGAATTAAGCTTGGTAATTGAAAGAAATAATCAAGAAATTGAAAGGCTTTCCCAATCTTACGAATCTCAAATTCAGGCAAAGGATAATGAGAAGAATATGATCAAAGTTGAACAAGAAAGAAAAATTCAAGAACTTCAGGATAAGATTCAAGAAAAGGATGCTATGTTGGAAAAGATAAATGATGAAGTAAAACGCCTTACCGAGGATGATATCTTTGACCCGGAATTTAAACGTAAGATTCGCGTTATTAGGGAAATGAGAAGGGAATCCGAAGAAAGTGCGGAAAGAGAAGAACAGGAATACCTGAATAATGTTAAAACATTGAAAGAAAAAATCGATGCTAAGAATATGGAAATCGATGTTATTAACGATAAGGTCTTTCAACTTGAATTGAATTATAAGCAAAATCGCGATTTCAGTTCAGCTACTCAAGAAGAATATGAAAAAACAAAAAGTAAACTTCTGATTGAGAGACAGTTACAAGAAGAACGTCGCCGTAGCTTAGAGGATGATTTGACACGTGTGAATTTTAAATATCAATCCTATCTGGATACTTATGGAGCCGAGATTGAAAAATTAAACAAACAAGAAGCTGAAACTATTGAATTCTTCTTAAATAAACTTCGGCGTGCAAAAGTCAAAAATATTGAAGGCTTACGCGATACTGAGGGTGAAAGAGACGAACTTGCTCGTCAACTTGAAAAAGTCAAAGAAGATTCGGAAGAGCAGGAATCAAGTAATCCAGATGAAATCGAAGTTGAAATGCCTTTCACACGTCAAAAAGAAAGGCACGGTAATAACGACCTTGAAAATGAAATTCGGGAACTGACTCGTCATTATAATGAATATTATCGTCAAATAACTGAATTGAAAGCGGAGCAGGATAAACGGATTGAAGTTGAAAAACGACTTCGTGCTAATGAAAAAACCGTTTATGATTACTGTACTTGCAAGGTAAATATGGATGAATGTCTCAAATCTTATCAAGAAAAAAGTCGTATGATTGAAGACAAACAACAAGAACTGAGTAAAACTGCAAATCGACAAGAAGATCGTACTTCGCAATTGAAGTTTAAAGCAGAAATTCAAGATCTTGATGTTCATCGTAATGACCTTCGGGCGAAGATAGAGTTCTATCGCAAACAACTCTCAGATCTTGAAAAAGAAGAGATTGTTCAGAATTATAAGGCTTTACTATCGCAGATGGAAAAAATCAGAAATGTCCTTCGAGAAAAACGTGAACAGGCTGAAGCAATTAAAGTCCAGGTTCAGGCAAAGACTAAAGAACTAGAGGCTCTTAGAGGATAAAATGCATGTAACGATTAAAAATTCACTTTTAAAATTGCTGCCTGATTTTGATATCATTGCTTTAAAGATGGATGTTAATCTAAAAGACAGTGAGAAAATCAAACCCTTGGTAAAAAGCATAGAAAAGGAAGTAATGGAGGAGTATTCATTGGCCGATGTCTTGAATATTCCTCTTATTAAAGAGGCTCGTGATGCCTATAAAACCCTTGGGAAGGATCCTTCTCGCTATCGACTTGCCTGTGAATCACTTTTACGCAGGCTTGTAAAGGGGAAGGGGCTTTACCTCATCAATAATATTGTTGATTTGGGAAATATATTATCTATCAAAACTAATAGATCGGTAGCTGTCTTAGATTATAATAAAATTGAAGGCGACGTAGAAATTCGAATCGGAACTGAAAATGATGAATATTACGGAATCGGAAGAGGCAAAATAAATGTATCTGATATTCCGGTTTATGTCGATAAAGCAAGTCCCTTTGGCTCAACAACCTCAGACACTTTGAGGACAGCGATAACCGATGAGACAAAAACGATTTTATTATTCATCATCTGTTTCAGTACTACTGATATGCAGGAACATGAAAATCTAGCAAAAACCCTTTTTCAGGATTATGCTGATGCAAGGAATATTGAAAGAATAAATGTAAGGAAAGAATATTAATGGAAGAAATCTCGAATTTTATTAAAACAATTATGATAAATGATTTGGAAACAAAACGCGTCAATGAAATCGTGACTCGTTTTCCTCCTGAACCAAATGCTTATCTGCATATCGGACATGCACGAGCTTTGGTTACTAATTTTGAATTGGCTAAACACTTTGGTGGTTATACGAACCTTCGCTTTGATGATACTAATCCAGCTAAAGAAGATTCGGAATTTGTAGAGGCCATTATTAAGGATATTGAATGGTTGGGTTATCAACCCGCAAGCATCTTCTTTGGTTCTGATTATTTTGAAAAGACTTATCAATATACGATTAAACTTATTAAAAAAGGTTTAGCCTATGTTGATGATTTAAGTCAGGATGAAATCAGAGAATACCGGGGAACACTTAATGAACCCGGAAAAAACTCCCCTTACCGTGATAGAAGTATTGAGGAAAACCTCGAACTTTTTGAAAATATGAAGAAGGGCATGTATCAAGAAGGAGAGAAAGTACTCAGAGCCAAAATCGATATGAGTCACCCGAACCTTAATATGCGTGACCCGGTTCTCTACCGAATTCTTTATATTGACCATCACCGTCAAGGGAAAAAGTGGTGTATTTACCCGATGTATGATTTAGCTCATCCTCTTCAGGATGCGATTGAAGGCATCACCCATTCACTTTGTAGCCTTGAATATGAAAATCATCGAATTCTTTATGATTGGGTAATTGAAAATTGTGAAACGGAACATATCCCCCAACAAATTGAATTTGGGCGCTTAAATATTACCAATACGATTATGAGTAAAAGATATTTACGTGAGCTTGTAGAAAAGAAAAAGGTAGAAGGATATGATGATCCCCGGATGCCGACCCTTGTTGGATTGAGACGTCGGGGTTATACACCGGAAGCGATTAAAAACTTCATTTTAGCTACCGGACTTTCCCGGATTAACTCCACTGTAGAAAGCGATATGCTTGAACACTTCCTTCGTGAAGATTTAAAACTAAAAGCAAAACGTTTGATGGCAGTCCTTGATCCTCTAAAAATTGTTATCACCAATTATCCGGAAGGTGAAGTTGAATATCTAGATGCAGTTAATAATGTAGAAAGCCCAGAGGTTGGAAGTCGTAAACTTGCCTTCTCCAGAAATATATATATCGATCGTAATGATTTTGTTTTGGAGAAACCAAATAAACACTATAAACGTTTGGCTCTTGGAGTTGAAGTCCGCCTTTTCAATGCTTATTTTATTAAAGCTTATGATGTAAAATACGATTCGAAAGGTAATATAAAAGAAGTGCTTTGCACTTATGATCCGGAAACTAAAAGCGGATCCGGTTTTAATGCCCGTAAGCCTAACGGAACGATTCAATTTGTAGAAGCAACAACCGCAAAAAAGGCAAAGTTTAACCTTTTTGAACCACTAATTATTGATAATGAAGCTGATAAGAGGAGTTTCCTTGAGCGGATAAATCCAAATTCTTGGAATATTAAAGAAGGTTTAGTTGAAAATGCTCAGGAGAAGTTTGAAGAACTTGAAAAATTCCAATTTATCCGTGAAGGATATTTTACCGTAGACAAAAACTCTACGGATAATAATTTGATTTTTAATCGCATCGTTCCATTAAAATCATCTGTGAAATAGGAGAATTTATGCTAAGCAACTTGAATTTACAACAACAACAGGCGGTTTTATCGGTGGAAGGGCCGGTGATGGTTTTTGCTGGTGCCGGTAGTGGAAAAACCAGAACTCTTACTTATCGAGTTGCTTATATGATTGATAAAGCAAAAATTGAGCCAGGTAATATCCTGGCCATTACCTTTACAAATAAAGCAACTAATGAGATGCGGGAAAGATTATTAAAATTAATTGGTCCCTATTCGTATGATGTTACTATTAGTACTTTTCATTCCCTTTGCGCGCGGATCTTGCGTCGGGAAATCTCGGTTCTTGGTTATAGGTCGAGTTTCTCCATCGTCGATGAAGAAGAACAATTAAAGATCATCAATCAAGTTATTAAAGATGAAAACTTTGATCGTAAACAATACCCCGGAAAAAAGATTCAGAAAACGGTCAATTATCATAAATGTTTTAATTCTAAACCTGCGGATCCGACTGAACAAAAAATCTTTCTCAGTTACGAGAAAAAAATGAAGGAAATGAACTTATTAGACTTTGAAGATTTGCTTATCAAAGTCAAAGAGATCTTCGAGAATTATCCTGTGATAACAGAAAAATACGCTCGTAAATACCACTATATTTTAGTCGATGAGTTTCAAGACACTAATTTAATTCAATATGAAATAGTAAGAATGTTAACTAAATCCAGCCGTAATCTCTTTGTTGTCGGCGATGATGACCAAAGTATTTACAGTTTTCGGGGAACAAATTATGAGAACATGCAACTTTTTAAAGAGGATTTTCCCGAACATAAACTCTTTCACCTGACTCAAAACTATCGCTCTTCTCAAGTTATTCTAGAAGGATGTAATAATTTAATTTCTCATAATTTGAATCGGGAGAAAAAAGAACTTTTTTCTGAAATTGCAGGGGACGCGAAAGATGTGCAAATATATCAGGCTTATAATGAAAAGTTAGAAGTCGATCATATTCTTAATGAAATTTTCTCTTTAATCTTAAAAGGAGCGGAATATTCTTCATTTGCAGTTCTTTATCGAAATAGCGTCTTAATGCGTAATTTAGAAATCGGGTTGATTCAAATGGCTTTACCTTATCAAGTTTATGGGGGAGTTTCTTATTTGAGGAGACGCGAAATTAAGGATGTCATTGCTTATTTTAAATTGATTTGTGACCATGATGATGTTTACAGCTTCCAAAGAATTGTAAATGTACCGTCCCGGCTTTTGGGAGAACAAACTATTGGTAAAGTTCTCGAAATTAAAAAGAAGTATAACTTAACAATTTTCGAAGCAATCGATTCATGTAAGACCATTCTTACCGAGAAGCGATATCTTGCCTTGGTTAAGTTTAGAAAAATCATTACCGGTCTTCGGGAACAATTAAAAGAAAATTATTTAATTGATGTTTATGAAACCTTGCTTGTTGAAACAAATTATCGAGATTATTTGAAACAACAGGACGACCCTGAGGAACGTTTAGAAAACCTTGATGAGTTCAAGAGTATTCTAATGCAAATTGAAGAAGACGGACGCAACCTTACTCGAATCGAAAAACTTCAAGAAGCATTTGATGAAGCTATTCTTGCGGATGATAAACTTCAAAACCAAAGGCATAGTCGAGACGGGATTACCCTTTCTACAATTCACTCGGCAAAAGGCTTAGAATTTGATTATGTTTTTGTTATCGGTTTGGAAGAGAATGTTTTCCCCAATACCTATCGCTTTGATTCTGACAGTGAACTAGAAGAAGAAAGAAGAATTGCCTATGTGGCCTTTACAAGAGCAAAAAAGAAACTCTATCTTTTAAGTGCCGAGAATCGTCTTCTTTATGGGGAGAGGTTCTATAATCGAACTTCGCGTTTCATATTTGAGTTTTCCGGAGTTGATCCAAAGGAAACCAATTATTTCCGTCAAGATGAAATCATTGAACATAAAGAGGTTAACTTTGCAGCCTTACCGGATTCTGAAAAGCCAGATTATCGAATTGGCGATAAAGTATATCATAATAAGTTCGGCTCTGGAATCATAATTTCTATTGAAGATGATATTGGCCAAATCTTTTTTGATCAAGACAAAAAATTGAAGAAGATTATGTTATCTCATCCGGCTTTAAGGAAAAATTAATATTAGTCCCTTCTAGAGTTTTTTCTCGAGAAGGGCTCTAATTTTAGATTCTAATTTTACTTTAATTTGCGACAGTAGAAACATTTGTCCGGAAATCGTTGATGTTTTATTAGT
>CALEGD010000071.1 GCA_937877075.1 uncultured Acholeplasmatales bacterium | reverse complement strand
ATGGAGAATTTGAAGAAAATAAGAATCACAAATTCAGTGGTAAAAGGATAAAAAGAGGCTTATCCTCTAGTGGTAGTATTATTAATGCAGATATAAATGCAGCATTAAATATACTAAACAAAAGTAAACTGGATAAAAAAGTAATACTTTTTTTACAGTCTAGTGGTGAGGCCACCAATAAGATTAAAAGTAGTTTAATCTTAAGAGAGTGAAAACTTATTTTTTGCTTTGTTCTTTTAGGACTTTTTCCCTTATATTTTATAATTAAGAGAGAATACTCCTTTATAAACGAGGTAATAAATGGTATAATAAACATAAATAATATCGAGGTGAATTATGCGAGAGATAGTGCCTTTGAATTTTGATTGGTATTTTAACGAAAGGTTCAGAACCGAACATCTGAATGATTTTAAGAATGTATCCGAATTTGAGAGAGTGGATCTTCCTCATACTAATTTGATTCTTCCTTTTAATTATCTTCCGGAGAAAATAAATCAACTAGTTTCTACCTATAAGAAATCCTTGTTTATTAAAGGAGAATGGCAGAATAAAAGATTGATTCTAGTATTTGAAGGCGTTGCTCATGCCGCCGATATTTATTTGGATGATAAATTTATCTTAAGACATGAAGGCGGTTATACAGATTTTAAAGTTGATATTACGGCAGCGGTTTGCTTTGAAAAACATAATATTTTATCTGTAATCGTCAACAATCATGAAGACAAAAATATTCCTCCCTTCGGGAATCAAGTAGACTATTTAGGTTATGGTGGAATCTATCGGGAAGTTTCATTACATGTTTTAGAAACTGAACATATTAAGGCCGCCTATCTTCATAATTCCGATATTGACACTAATTTGATTAATTTTAAGATGGAAAGTTCGGTTGATAAAGGAGAGTACTTAGTTAGGGTTTTCGATCGAGAGAAAGAAATATACAAGCAGAAGTTTGCGGTTACAGGTCTTTTTACGGAATTCCAAGCGGACCTTTCCGAGAAAAAGCTATGGAGTTTGACGGACCCCTATCTGTATCAGGTCAAAATCCACTTGTATACGGCTTCAAAACTGAAAGATGAAATAAGTATTCGTTTCGGTTTTCGCTCCGTAAACTTCACAAAAGAAGGATTTTTTCTTAATCGAGAAAAGATTAAATTACGGGGGTTGAACCGTCATCAATCTTTTCCGTATGTCGGTTATGCAATGCCTAAATCAGCTCAGGTAAAAGATGCCGATATCTTGAAATATGATTTGGGAATTAACTTGGTCAGAACTTCCCATTATCCCCAATCTCGTCATTTTCTTGACCGTTGCGATGAAATTGGTTTACTTGTTTTTGAAGAGATACCGGGTTGGCAATATATCGGTGATGAAGAATTCCGGCAAAATACGCTGAAGAATCTAGAAGCGATGATTAAAAGAGATTATAACCGTCCGTCAATAATAATGTGGGGGGTCAGAATCAATGAATCACCTGATGACCATGATTTATATGAAAAAACCAATTTGCTTGCCAGAAGGCTTGATTCAACTCGGCCAACCGGCGGAGTCAGGAATTTAATTAAAAGCGAGTTTCTTGAAGATGTTTATACTTATAATGATTTTATTCATTCTGGTGAGAATGAAGCCTTACGTCATCCCGACCAAGTAAAAAAGAATGTTCCTTATTTAGTAACCGAATATAATGGGCATATGTTTCCAACGAAGAGATATGATGTAGAAAGATTAAGGGTAGAACATGCACTCAGACATTATCGTGTTATTGACGCCGCCAGTAAATGCGACCGGATTTCCGGAACCGTCGGTTGGTGTATGAGCGATTATAATACTCATGATGATTTTGGGAGCGGAGACAATATTTGTTATCATGGTGTGTTGGATATGTTTAGGCTCCCCAAATATGCAAGTTATATATATTCTTCCCAACAAAGCGAAAAGCCGGTTTTAGAAGTATTAAGCACAATGAATGTTGGAGACCATCCTATGAGTTGGCTTCCGGAGGTTCATATTGCAAGTAATATGGATTATATTAAAGTCTATCGTGGCGATAGTTATATCGGTACCTTTTATCCGGATAAAGAGAGTCGGCTTCCATATCCTTTGATTACTATCAAAGATTTTATCGGCGATCAATTGATTGACCGTGAGGGGCTAAGCCGCCGAGATTCGGAAAGGGTTAAGAAAATCTTTCGGGAAGTTCCGAAATATGGACACGGCCTTCCGCTTTGTTATAAACTGATGATGTTTTTCTTGATGAGGAAATATCGTTTTTCGATTACAGATGGAATAAACCTCTATTATAAATATTGTAATCCGACTCCGAATTACCGTATCGAAGGTTATATTCGCGATAAACTTGTGAAGAAGGTAATAAAGGAGTTTGTAAGAAGCACAAATTATAGGATAGAATCCGACAACTCTGTTTTAGAAATCGCAGATACATATGATACAACAAGAGTCGTAGTTTCCAAGCATGACCAAAACGGTAATTTATTACCTTATGCTTT
This sequence comes from uncultured Acholeplasmatales bacterium, assembly GCA_937877075.1. Taxonomy (GTDB): domain Bacteria; phylum Bacillota_I; class Bacilli_A; order ML615J-28; family CAG-698; genus DTU067. The sequence continues at coordinate 49,329 of CALEGD010000071.1, read as the reverse complement.
TGATGCTTTTCGAGTAAAAACTTTGGGAGGAATTGATCTCATTGGTCCAGACCAGCTTGCTCTTAGTGCCGGTCAGATGGCGTTTTGGGTCAAAACTAATGGAAAAGATGAAGACGGTCGGGTTAACCTTTCTTTCCCAAGTCAAGAGCTAAGTATAAATATTCAGGTTAAACGGAGGTAAATATGAAAATTGAAGATAAGATTAAACTTTTATCCGGAAAAGATACTTGGCATACTGCCAATATCGAAAGCGAAAATATTCCTTCGATTATGATGGCGGACGGTCCCCATGGTCTCCGCAAACAAATGGATTCGGAAGATAATCTTGGCATCAAAGGGATTTATAAAGCTACCCTTTATCCTGCCGCAACAACCGTTGCCTGTACTTTCAATAAAGATCTGGCTTATAAAATGGGAAAGATGATTGGAGGTGAGGCAAGAAATCTCGATGTTCAGGTTGTCCTCGGTCCCGGAATTAATATTAAGAGAAATCCTCTTTGTGGGAGAAACTTCGAATATTATTCGGAGGATCCCTATTTAGCGGGTATTATGGGTTATCATTGGATTGAAGGTTTACAAAGCAATCATGTCGGTGCCAGTTTAAAACATTTTGCTGCCAATTCCCAAGAAACTTTAAGGCTTTGGAGCGATTCTGTAATTGATGAGAGAGCTTTGCGTGAGATATATCTAAAGAATTTTGAAATTGCTGTTAAGGCAAAACCGGCAACAATTATGTGTTGTTATAATAAAGTTAACGGTTCTTTCGGAAGTGAAAACAAAAGTTTACTAACCGATGTCCTAAGAAGAGATTGGGGTTATCAAGGAATGGTGGTTTCTGACTGGGGTGCGGTAAGCAACCGAGTAAAAGGGATTTTAGCCGGACTTGATTTAGAAATGCCTTCTTCAAAAGGTTATTATGATAAAAAACTGCTTGAAGCATTTAAAAAAGATGAAATCAAAGAAGAAGATATTGATAAATGTGTAAAACGGGTGCTTAATCTTGTAAATGAATATAAAGATAATCAGGTGTTGGATTTTAATCAAGAAGATGCTTACAAGACTGCCCAAGAGATTGCCAGGGAAGGAATAGTTCTTTTAAAAAACGACAATATTTTACCGCTAAAACCGGAAGAAAGAATAGCAGTTATTGGAGAGTTTGCGGAAAAGCCAAGAATACAGGGCGGTGGAAGTTCCCATATCAATCCGATCAGACAGGAAAGTCTTCTTTCTCGAATCTCCGCTTATACAAACAATTATCATTATTTTAAAGGTTATAGCCTTAAAGATGATCAATATAGTGAAGACCTAAGCCAGGAGGTGTTAGATAATATTAAAGGGTATGATAAGGTAATTTTTATGACCGGATTACCGGAATGGCTTGAAAGCGAAGGTGAAGACCGAAAGGATTTGTCTCTTCCTTTAAGTCATTTGAAATTATTAGAAGAGATTTTGAAGCTAAATACGAATGTAATAGTTACTCTTTATATCGGAGCTCAAGTTGAAATGCCATTTTTCCAGAAAGTGAAGGCGATCTTAAACTGTAATTTATTAGGAGAAGCTTCTGGCAGCCCTATTTTAGATATTCTCTACGGAAAAGAAAATCCTTCGGGAAGACTTGCAACGACTTTTCCGATAAAGCTTGAAGATGATCCGAGTACTTCAAACTTTGCAAATACCAATAATGCTCTTTGGTATGTAGAAAGTATTTTTGTCGGTTATCGTTATTATACAACTTATCAAAAAAGGGTTCTTTTTCCCTTTGGTTATGGATTAAGTTATACCAATTTTGAATATCGAGATTTGGAAGTAAGTAGTAATGAGATTACTGAAGACGGAAAAATTACTGTTAGATGTAAAGTAAAAAATACCGGAGACTTCCCAGGTAAAGAAGTTATCCAACTCTATGTTGAAAACAGTCGTACTCAATTATATAAACCTTTGCGTGAATTGCGTTGTTTTGAAAAAATAGATTTGTCGGTCGGTGAAGAAAAAGAGGTAAGTTTTACACTCGATTATAGTGACTTTAGTTATTATGATGTTAATCTTAAAGAATTTTATGTTGATAAGGGAATTTATAAAATTCAGATTTGCAAGAATTCAGAAGCAGTGATTTTAGAAAAGCCGGTCGAAAAGAAATTTAATAAACCTGGATATAAATGGAGTGGAAAAAAAGAATACCATTTAACTGATCAAGACTTTATTGAGGTTTATGACAGACCCCTTCCTCCACGAAATATTCGTCGCCGCCGCCCCTATACAATGGATGATAATGTTTTATCCGTTGAGAGAACTCTTGTTGGAAGAATACTCAAAAGAACCTTAATTAAGAAAATTAAGAAAATGAGTATAAATCAGGATCAAACCGATATGATTATCAGTCAAGCGATGAGTGTTCCTTTTCGGACTCTAGCCTCAATGAGCGGCGGGGTAATTACTCTCGAACAAATGGAAGGAATTATCGATATTCTTAATCTTAAATTTATTAGAGGGATGAAAAAATTATGAGATGGTATAAAGAAAGTATAGTTTATCAAATCTATCCTCGCAGTTTTAAGGATTCAAATAATGATGGTATCGGAGATATTCGGGGGATTATTCAAAAACTTGACTATCTTAAAGATTTAGGTGTTAATACAATCTGGTTATCGCCAATTTATGATTCGCCCTTAGATGATATGGGTTATGATATTAGAAATTATTGTGATATACTCCCAGAATATGGTACTCTTGAGGATTTCAAGGAGATGCTAGGAGAGATGCATAAAAGAGGAATCAAATTGATTATGGATTTGGTCATCAACCACACTTCCGATGAACATCCTTGGTTTTTAGAGGCAAGGAAGAGTGTTAACAGTCCTTATCATGATTATTATATTTTCAAAAAAGCCAAAGAAGGCAAGAAGCCGAATAATTGGAAATCTTTCTTCGGCGGCAGTGCATGGGAGTATAATGAGGCAACCGATGAATATTTCTTGCATCTTTTTTCTAAAAGACAACCTGATTTGAATTGGGAAAACCCTGAGCTTCGTGAAGAAGTTAAAAAGATACTTAAATTCTGGCTGGACCTGGGAGTTGACGGTTTCCGATGTGATGTCATCAATCTCCTTTCAAAAAAGGAGGGCTTACCGAGTACTAAAGGATTACCGATTATCAGCGGTAAAGGCATTTATATCGACGGACCGAAAATGCATGAATATCTCCAAGAGTTAAAAAAAGATGTTTTTTCTAAATATGATATGTTTACCGTCGGTGAATGCGTTTTAATCGATCCTAAAACAGCTTTGGGTTATGTAGAAGAAGGGATTGATGAGTTGAGCATGGTCTTTCATTTTGAACATATGAATGCCGATTGTTTTCTGACGAAATGGCTTCCAAGGAAGTTTAAGTTAAGAAGATTAAAAAAACCTTTATCAAAATGGCAATATGCTTTAGTTGATAAGGGTTGGAATTCCTTGTTTTTAGAGAATCATGACCAGCCGCGTTCTGTAAATCGTTTTGGAAATCTAAATTTTCATTTAGAAAGTGCCAAGATGCTTGCAACTTATATTTTCTCCCAAAAAGGAACGCCTTATATTTATCAAGGCCAAGAAATTGGAATGACCAATGCTCATTATACGAGGATGGATCAATATCAAGATGTGGAAACCCATAATATGTATAAGATATTACGTCGGTTTTTTTCTCATAAAAAGGCCATGAAGTATGTACAAAAAAGCAGTCGTGATAATTCTCGGACACCAATGCAATGGAATCGAAATAAGAATGCCGGTTTTTCGGAAGGAAAGCCTTGGTTGGAAGTCAATCCAAATTATCTGGGGATTAATGCGGAAGAAAATCTTAAAAATGAAGATTCTATCTTCAATTATTATAAAAAACTAATTAGGCTTCGGAAAAAATATCCGGTTTTTGTTCACGGAGACTATCGGGAACACTATGCCAGAAGCAATAAACTTGCTTATTATGAAAGAAATTATAAAGGCAAAAAGCTTCTTATTATTTGTAATTTCTCATCAAAGAAATTATATTTCAACGCCATATATGATTTAAATAAATTTAAATTGCTTTTAAATAATTATCAAGAAGATTTTGATTATCTACTTCCTTATCAAGCAAAAATCTATTTAGGTGACTACTGATGATTGAGATTCGGGATAATTTCTTTCACATCCAAACCTGTAATACTTCGTATGTATTTTCTAAAACCACTTCCGGGCTTTTAATTCATAATTATTACGGTCCAAAAGTAAATTTTTTAAATTTTAATAACATTGTCCAGAAGCTTGATGGCGGTGCCGGAACATCGATTGTTTATGAAGGTAATCAAGATGAACATATGGATATTCTTGACCTTGAGTTTTCTTCAATTGGGATCGGAGACTATCGGGAAACCGCAATAACTCTATATCATCAGAAATATGGTTATTCCGGTAATTTTAAATACCAAAGTCATCAGTTGCTTAATTCCGAGGATTCAGCCCTTCCGGCAAGTTATGGCGAGCAAGAAGTCTTATCAGTAACTCTTTTTGACGATATTACAAAAATAAAACTTGAAATCTTTTATAAAGTCTTTCCCAAAACCGATATAATCTCCCGCTACGTTAAGTTAACAAACGAAGGAAAAGAAACTTGTATAATAAATCGGTTATTTTCACTACAGTTGGATTTTTGGAAAGATAATTATATTATGATGACTTTTGAAGGAACCTGGGCGAAGGAAAGACATCTTGTAGAAAAGGAATTAATTTCCGGAATCTATATCAACGATTCCAAAACCGGAGCGAGTTCCAACCTACATAATCCACTCGTGATCTTAAGAAAAAAGAACACCGATGAAAACATCGGGGCTTGTTACGGTTTTAATCTTATATATAGCGGTAATCACAAAACAACGGTTGAAGTTACTCCTCATCATAAAATACGATTACTTTCGGGGATTAATGATCATGCTTTTAATTATGCTATTAAATCGGGTTCTGAATTTGTAACCCCGGAAGCGGTAATGACATATTCCAATCAAGGTTTGAATAAATTATCTCAGAATTTCCATGATTTCATCAATAATCATATTATTCGTGGAAAATACAAAAATCAGATTCGCCCGGTACTTTTGAACAGTTGGGAAGCAAATTATTTTAAATTTAATGAAAAAAAACTCTTAAAACTGGCAAGATCAGCAAAAGATGTCGGTATTGAACTCTTTGTACTAGACGACGGTTGGTTTGGAAAAAGAAATGATGATACCTCCTCCCTTGGCGATTGGGATATTAATTACCATAAATTACCCCATGGTTTAAATGGTTTAGCAAAAAAGATAAATAATCTCGGTCTTGATTTTGGACTTTGGGTTGAACCGGAGATGATCAATGAAGATAGCGAATTATATCGTCTTCACCCGGATTGGGCAGTTTTTGTTCCCGGAAGAAAACCTGGAGTTGGCCGGAACCAATTGGTTTTGGATCTAACTAATTCGGAAGTTCGTGAATTTCTTATTTCAAAGCTGAAAGAAGTGTTTTCCTCTTGTAATCTGAAATATGTAAAATGGGACTATAATCGAAATATTTCCGATATGTACGGAAAAACCCTGGAAAATCAAGGTGAGTTCTTTCATCGATATATTTTAGGTTTCTATCAGATTATGGAAGAATTGACAAAGACTTTCCCCGATATTCTTTTTGAAGGTTGTGCAAGCGGAGGAAATCGCTTTGACTTAGGAATGCTTTGCTATTTTCCTCAAATCTGGACCAGCGATGATACCGATTATTTAGAAAGAATATATATTCAAACCGGAAGTAGTTATGGCTATCCGCTTTCCTCAATAACCAATCATGTCAGTGCGGTACCCAATCACCAAGTATTAAGAAATACTCCTCTATCTTCAAGATATAATCTAGCTTGCTTTGGAAATTTAGGTTATGAATTAAACCTTTTGGAGCTCAGCTCTGATGAAATCCGTGAAATTAAAGCACAGATTCGTTTTTATAAAGCAAGAAGAGAACTTTTTCAATACGGTAAATTTTACCGTGGAAATAAATCAATATTTTCCGAAGATAATACTTACTTTTATATCATAGCTCAGAATCAAGAAAGAGCTGTGCTTGGTTTCTTTCAAGCCCTTGTACATCCGTCTTTAAAGGAAGATATAATTTTCTTAAACGGTCTAAAAGAAGGAGTTTATAAATTCCGGAACAAGGAAGAAAAAACAAGTTTAAAAACTTTCGGAGGATTAATAAATTATGTTTCACCGGTAAGGATAAAAATTAACGGAAGAGTCCATAATTTCATATCGAGGGTTTATAAGTTAAAAAGTGAGAAAGAAACTTATATCATAAGTTCAGAAATGATGAAATATGCCGGAATTAGATTATCTTCTCAATTTTTAGGTACTGGGTTTAATAATAAAGTGCGGGTTTTAGGAGATTTTGGAAGTCGTTTATATCTAATTGAAAAAGCGGATTAACTCCGCTTTTTTATTTCTTCAAGAACCCGTTCCGCTACTTCAATATCGGAATAGGGATAAATTATTCCATTTTCTTCAAAATAGTCATCATTTCCCTTTCCGGCAATTAAGATTGCATCGCCTTTTTGGCCCATCATGATGGCAGTTTTAATTGCTTCTTTTCGGTTTTTAATTATCTGGAAATTATCGTTTTTTATATCCTCTATTATTTCCGCTATAATGTCCTCGGGTTTTTCAAATCTCGGATCTTCGGAAGTGAAAATAACATGATCCGCAAGCGAAACAGCAGTAAGTCCGAGCAAAGGTCTTTTACTTTTATCCTTGCCTCCGGCACTGCCAATAACAAGAAAAACTCGTTTATAATGATGTTTTAAATGAGTTAGGATTTCTTTAAGCGCATTTGGTGTATGAGCAAAGTCAACATAGACATGAAAGTTTTCATTTTTTGTTAGAAGTTCAAGACGACCTTCAATTTTAGGAATATCTTCTAAGGCTTTGAAAATAACGGATTTTGGAATATTATAATGTAGAGCCGTAATAATGCTTGCAAGTGTGTTATAAATATTATAATTACCAAAAAGATTAACCCTTACATCAGGCCAATTTTCTTTAGGAGTTTTTAAATCGAAAACAGTATATTTTCTCGTTTCTCGAATATTATAAGCCTGAAAGTCAGCTTTTTCATTAAGCCCGTAGCTAAGAAGGTTTTTACATTTAAAATAGTTTGCATAAGGAGAGTCATAGTTTACAACCCCTAACCCTCCTTTTACAAGTTTTGAAAAAAGAATTTGCTTTGCCTTTAGGTAATTTTCCATGGTTTTATGGGTATCTAAATGTTCATGAGTAAGGTTTGTAAAGACTGCAATTTGGAATTCTAATCCTTCAGTTCTGCGGTTAACAAGGCCTTGGCTTGAGACTTCCATAACCAAATGACGGATATTTTTATCGGCTAACAAACGTAGATTTCTGACTAATAGACAAAGCGGTAAAGTTGTATAGCCGGTTTTTTCGCTTTGGCCTAAATGTCGGATTCCATTGGTGCCGATATAACAGGAATTGAATTTTTGGTTAAGAAGATGTTCGGTAATAGAAGCGGTAGTTGTTTTGCCGTCAGTTCCGGTGATTCCGATTAGATTAAGTTCATATTGAGGATAATCATAGAAGCGAAAGAGAAGTTCAGGAAAGATTTCTTCGATTTTTTCAGATACTAAAACCGGTATAGGAAGCTGATGACTTTCTTCGCTAAGGATTGCTTTCGCTCCTTGAAGGATAGCTTGCTCTAGAAACCTATTTCCATCTTCGCTAGCCCCCTTGCGACAAACAAATAAATCCCCTTCTTGAAGATATCTGGTATCATCGGCAATTCCGGTAATTTTTAGTTTTTTAATTTCTTTTAGAATATTTTTTAGATTCATCCTTTTCACCATATAATATAATATGTAAAAAGAGGGAAGAATATTAAAAAAGCACTCAGACTCTCAAAATAAAGAGGGCTGAAGGCTTATAGGTAATTAAAAGATATTCGTTTTCATATTTTTCTAGATGAGAATAGCGATAAAGGATCTCTGAATTTAGTTTGGGAAAAGTTTTTAAAAACTCCTGATATACATTTTTTCTTTCTTCTCGGGAAATATTTCTTTCCCACCAGATTTTAGGTTTGATCGGTTTTAAAAGATAGTCTTGTTTTATGATGTAAAGAAGTTCAGCGCTTACTTCATCTTTCAAAGCTTTATATAAAGCTTTGGAAATTTCATCGATTTGCATTTTTAAAAGGTTTGAAACACCGATAAAGTTTCCTATTTTTAGAAAGGTAAAATACGGGTTTAGATGTAACTTTTGAAAAAGATACTCCATTGTTTTCGGGTAATCGCCGGAATTATAGTATTTATTCACCGCTGAATTTACAATCTTTATTTCATCTAAATCAGCTTTTGAAAGATAGGAATTACTTTGAACCTCATAAGGAGGCAAAAGTGAAAACTTATAACCATGGAGGTCTTTATGGATACTGATTTCGGTACCTTGCAATTCTTTTAAAAATCCAAGTTGTATTTCATCACCGAATAGTTCGAAGGTTTCATTGAAAGTTCTGATAAAACTTTGTCTATCTTCATAAGGAAGTCCGGCAATGAGATCAAGATGGATGATGATATTATTTTTTATTCTTAAAACATTTTCTTTTAGTTTTTGAAAATCTTGTTTTCTTCTGACGGCTTTTGTAACAATTTCATTGGTAGATTGAACTCCAATTTCAAAGCGAATTTGACCTCGCCTAATTGTTTGAAGAAGTTCAATAGTTTCTTCTTCAAGAAGATCAGCAACGATTTCAAACTGGAAAGTGGTCAGGTGATTGTCGTGATCTCTGATAAAAGAAAGGAGTTTCCTCATATTTGTTTGCCTGAGATTAAATGTCCGGTCAAGGAATTTCAGAACTCTAACCTTTTTATCTAAAGCAAAAACAATTTCCTCTTTTACCTTTTCCAAGTTAAAGAAACGGACAGTTTTTTCAAGTGAAGAAAGACAATAACTACAATAAAACGGGCAACCTCGACTTGCTTCAAGGTAAAATACACGATTTTTGAAATCTTTGATTAATCCTAAATCATGTCTGATTTTAGATAAATCAGGCATGCGATTGAAGGTATAAGTAATTTTATTTTGAGATAAATAATATAGATTGGAAACTTCTTTGATATCTCTTTCATTATTTAAATATTCAATTAACTCATTATAAGCTTCTTCGCCTTCATTTTTGATAATAAAACGAACACGTCTATCAAAAAGGAGTAGTTCAGGACGGTAACTTGCTTCCGGTCCGCCGAGAATAAAGATGGTTTCCCGGGAATAACTTTTGATTATGTCTTTGATTTTTCCAATATTCCAGATATAAACTGAAAAACCAATTACTTGGAAATTTTCCTTTCCCATAGCAGCAAGGATGTTTTCATTATTATCTTTAATTGAGAATTCCAAAAAAGTAACTGGGAACTTACTGTTGGCAACAATTTGATGAATACCGACGGCGGGGTGAATGTATTTTGAATTGATACCAATTAATAAAATTTTCATATTGACTCCTGTAAATATTATACCATTAAAGCAGGATATTTTCTGTTTTTTTTAGAATTTTATAAATTTTACCTTATCTTTTTCCATAAAAGCGGAAAATATATATATAATAAAAATGATTTCATCGTTAAAATACCCTTGTGATTAGTTGAAAATTATTGTATAATAATAATGATGTACAGAAATGACTTAAACGGAGGTTTTATATAATATGTCAAAAAAAGTGTTTCAATCGATGGACGGTAATCAAGCAGCCGCATATGCTTCCTATGGATTTACTGAAGTAGCAGGTATTTATCCGATTACTCCGTCTTCACCAATGGCTGAATATGTTGATGACTGGGCCAGTAGAGGAAAAAAGAACTTTTTTGGAATGCCGGTCAAAGTTGTTGAGATGCAATCGGAAGCGGGAGCTGCCGGAACAGTTCACGGCTCACTTCAAGCTGGGGCTCTGACAACCACTTATACTGCCAGCCAAGGTTTGCTTTTAAAGATTCCTAACATGTACAAAATTGCCGGAGAACTTTTGCCCGGAGTAATACATGTCTCTGCTAGAAGCCTTGCCGTTCAGGCACTCTCGATTTTTGGTGACCATCAAGACGTAATGGCAACCAGACAGACAGGTTGGGCTTTACTTGCGACCGCTTCGGTTCAGGAAGTAATGGACCTTGCCGGGGTTGCACATCTAGCAGCCATAAAATCAAGTATCCCATTCTTACATTTCTTCGATGGTTTTAGGACCAGTCATGAAATCCAAAAGGTCGAAGTAATGGATGAAAATGTTCTTAAAAACCTAGTTGACTGGGAAGCTGTTGATCGTTTCCGGAATCGGGCTTTAAGTCCTAACCGTCCTGCAACCAGAGGTTCGGCTCAAAACGATGATGTTTATTTCCAAGCTCGTGAAGCTCAGAATAAATATTATACTAATATTCCTGATGTTGTTCAAGAATATATGGATGAAATTTCAAAAGCAACTGGCAGAGAATATAAACTCTTTAATTACTATGGCGCCGAAGATGCCACTGACATCATCATCGCTATGGGATCTGTCTGTGAGACAATTAAAGAAGTTGTTGATTATTTGAATGAGCATAAAAACAAAAAGGTCGGTCTTGTAAATGTCCACCTATATCGCCCGTTCTCAGTCAAACATCTCTTACAGGCTATTCCTGTAACTACAAAACGGATTGCCGTTCTCGATAGAACCAAAGAAATGGGTTCAATCGGCGAACCTTTATATTTAGATATTAAAGCTGCTTATTACGGAAAAGAAAATGCACCTTTAATTATTGGCGGCCGCTATGGACTTTCTAGTAAAGATACAGATCCTGCCCAAATTTTTGCGGTTTATGAAAATCTTGAAAAGAGCGAAGAGGCTTTAAATGGGTTTACAATCGGTATTAATGATGATGTTACTCATCTATCTTTACCTCTTAAAAAGAGCATCGATGTAGCCGGAGAAGGTGTAAGTCAACTTATTTTCTATGGTCTTGGAAGTGACGGAACCGTAGGTGCCAATAAGAGTACAGTTAAGATTATCGGCGATAACACCGATTATTATGCACAAGCTTACTTTGCATACGACTCTAAGAAGTCCGGCGGTGTTACCAGAAGCCATTTACGCTTTTCTAAGAAACCGATCAGTTCCACTTATTTGGTTAAAGAGGCCGGTTTCATTTCATGCTCGCTGGATACTTATGTTGAGAAATATGATATGCTTGCTGATATTAAGGAGAATGGCAGATTCCTTTTGAATACAACAAAAACCGATCAGGAATTGTTTGAATTTATGCCTGCTTCCTTTAAGAAGGAGCTTGCGGAAAAGAATGTAAAATTCTATGTAATTGATGCTGTTGATCTTGCAAGAGAAATCGGTCTTGGTAAACGCACCAATACTATTATGCAATCAGCTTTCTTCAAACTGAATGAACAAATCATGCCTTATGAAGAAGCTAAAGAATTAATGAAGAAATACGCTTACAAATCATATATTAAAAAAGGTCAGACTATTGTTGATATGAACTACAAAGCAATCGACATTGGCGGCACCGGAATCAGAGAAGTAAATGTTGATCCAGCCTGGGCGGCCCTTGTTCCTGAAAAACAACAACTTCCGGAAGGACTTCCGAAGTTTGTCCAGGGTCTAGCTAATCCGGTCAATGCTATTAAAGGCTATGATTTACCGGTATCGGCATTTGACGGCTTTGAAGATGGAACTATGGACAATGGTTCAACATCTTATGAGAAACGTTATATCGCTGCTTTTGTTCCAAAATGGATAAAAGAAAACTGTATTCAATGTAACCAATGTAGTTTTGTTTGTCCTCATGCTGTAATTAGACCTTTCCTTTCTACCGAAGAAGAAGCAAATAAGGCTCCTAAAGAATCTGAATATTTGGTTCCGACCGGAAAAGGCTTTGAAGGCTTGAAATACTCGATCGTTGTTTCAATCCCTGACTGTACAGGTTGCGAAGTCTGTGTTAATGTTTGCCCGGGAAGAAAAGGTGAAAAAGCTTTAGAAATGATTCCGATTGACGAAGCTATTCGTGAAGGCAAGGATCAAGTTGGAGAATATTTCTTTGATTATGTAACCTATAAATCAGATCTTGTAGATGTAGCAGCAAACCCGAAAAACTCGCAGTTTGCACAACCTCTCTTTGAATTCTCTGGAGCTTGTGCTGGTTGCGGTGAAACTCCGTATATTAAACTGGTTACTCAGTTATTCGGTGAAGATATGCTGATTGCGAACGCAACTGGATGTTCTTCAATTTACGGTGCTTCATTCCCGGCGACTCCTTATACCGTTAATGCAGAAGGAAGAGGACCGGCTTGGGCTAACTCACTCTTTGAAGATAATGCGGAATTTGGCTTTGGTATGAGAATGGCTACTGAGGCCATCAGAAGTCGGGTTGGCGTTTTTATGGAAGAAGGTATGGAAGATTATTCAACTTCAAATGAAGTAAAAGAACTTTATCAAGCATGGCTTGATAATCGCGACAGCAGCTTTGAAACCAGAAAAATCGCAAAACAGCTCGTACCTTTATTAGAAAAAGAAAATACTCCTACTTCCAAAGAAATCTTAAAGTTAAAGGATTATCTAACAAAACGTTCGCAGTGGATTATCGGCGGAGACGGTTGGGCTTATGATATCGGCTTCGGCGGACTCGATCATGTTATTGCCAATAATGAAGATATAAATATTCTAGTACTTGATACCGAAGTGTATTCCAATACCGGCGGTCAAAGCTCTAAATCTAGCCAAACTGGCTCGATAGCGAAATTTACCGCTGCCGGAAAACAAGGAAAGAAGAAAGACCTTGCAGCAATTGCCATGAGCTATGGTCATGTCTACGTTGCTCAAATTTCATCCGGTGCATCAATGGCGCAAATGTTGAAAGCAATAAAAGAAGCTGAAAGTCATAAAGGACCATCAATTATTATCGCTTATTCACCTTGTATCGCTCATGGTATTAAAGGCGGAATGGGTAATTCTCAAAGACAAACTAAGCTTGCGGTTGAGTGTGGTTACTGGACTACCTTCAGATTTGACCCTAAACTTGCGGAAGAAGGCAAAAATCCGTTTATGCTTGATTCCAAAGATCCTAATTGGGATAAATATGAAGAATATCTATCATCCGAAACCAGATACGCACAACTGAAGCAGATTAACCCGGCTGAAGCAGAAAGACTTCTGGAATTAAATAAGGCAGAAGCTCAAAGAAGATACCGGACATATCGTCGCTTTGCTGCCATGGATTATTCGCTTTAAGAAATCAACCTCTCGAAAGGGAGGTTTTTCCTTTTTTATTGTTAATCAAGCAAATAATTTCATTTAGTAGTATAATAATATAGTTAAGACTACTTGGAGGAGTGTCATGAAGAAATTTTTCATAATATCACTGTTTTTCTTTATTTTGTTTTTGTTTTCTGGGTGTAAACAAGAAACATATAATAAAATAGAACTAAAGGATGCTTTTCAAACGATAAACTCGGTAGAGTTATTTACCACGGGTTCTATTTCAAAAGATGAATTAAAAACTTTAAAAGAAGATATCAATAAAATACTGGAAGATTTAGACAATCTTTTCAATATACAGGAACGCAACGGAATCAAACCGAATACGACCCTTTCTTTAATCAGCCAAAGGGCCGGGATAGAACCTGTTACAGTTAGTTCAGAAGTTATTTTTGTTATAAAAAAAGCCCTTGAGATGGCAGAAATATCGAAAATTCAAAACAAAGATAAAGAGATTGCACTCTTTGATCCAAGTATTTCTCCGGCTTGGAAGATCTGGGATTTTCCCAATAATCAATATGATTATTTTGATAATACCTTAACTGTTACAGAAATTAATGATATTGAGACTAAGGTCAAAGAAATTGTTTCTTGCGGGCTGGTTAATTATAAAAATATAGTTGTTGATGAAGAAAAGAGTACAGTTTTTCTAGCAAAAGCAGGAATGGAAATAGACCTTGGAGCGATTGCGAAAGGGTATGCGGCGGATAAGGTGAAGGAATATCTTATTAATCGTGGCTATACTTCTTCTATAATAAATATCGGTGGAAATATTCTAACAATCGGCGATCTTTTCGAAAAGAGTTTCCGAATCGGAATTCGTACACCGTATATCAACTGGACAAATCTTCGCGAAGATGAAAACGGGGATTACCTTAATCATATTTTTGGAAGATTGGAAGTAAAGGACATGAGTGTTGTTACTTCCGGAACTTATGAAAAGTATATTCGCGATGAAGAAGGAAAAGAATATCATCATATCTTGGATCCAGAAACCGGCTTACCGATAGATAATAATGTTATTTCGATTACCGTTGTTACAAAAGAATCGATTCTTGCGGATGGATATAGTACAACTCTCTTTGCCTTAGGACTTGATAAAGGGATGGAAGTAGTGAATGCTACTGAGGATTTAGAAACTGTATGGGTTGTGAAGAACGGAAAAACAAAAGAAGTATATATAAGTTCGGGATTGGAAGAAAGTTTTTTCTTTAATGAAAATGTAAGAGAAGAAGGATATGTTTTTAAAGGAGTATTTAATGAGAACGCTGAAGATTAAGAATCTGCATACCTCTGTTGAAGAAAGTGAAATTTTAAAGGGCGTCAATCTAGAAATTAAAACCGGAGAAGTTCATGCTATTATGGGTCCTAACGGTACCGGCAAGTCTACTCTCGCTGCTACAATCATGGGACACTATAAATATCATGTTACCGAAGGAGAAATCTTGCTTGATGATGAAAATGTCCTTGAGATGAGTGTTGACGAAAGAAGCCGGAATGGTATTTTTCTAGCAATGCAATATCCCTATGAGATATCCGGAATAACTAATTCCGACTTTATCAAGTCGGCCATGCAATCAAGATTGAAGGACGGCGAACATATTTCTCTTTTCAAATTTGTAAGAAAATTTGAACAAGCGGTTAAAGACTTAAAAATGAATAATGATCTTCCTCATCGTTATCTTAATGAAGGTTTTTCTGGTGGTGAAAAGAAACGCAATGAAATCTTACAAATGAAGATGTTAGAACCAAACTTTGCAATTTTAGATGAAATAGACTCTGGACTTGATATTGATGCTTTAAAGATTGTTGCGGAAAATATAAATAAGATGAGAAGCCCGGATTTCGGAGCTTTGATTATAACCCATTATCAAAGATTGCTTGATTATCTTGATGTTGACTTTGTTCATATCATGATGGATGGCAGAATCATTCGAACCGGGGGCAAGGAATTGATTGAAAAAATTGATTCCGAAGGATATGATTGGTTGAAGGTTGAATTGGGATTAGAAGATGAAAAGCATGATTTGCGGACACGTGCGGTTTTAGGTAGCTGTGCCTTCAAGAATCCCAAGGAGTGAGTTGGATGAAATTTAATGAAAAGGACATCATTGGTCCTAATGATGAGTTTTTGATTGTAAAAGACGGTATAGTTACTGAGCATTCCTCGGGCATTTCCGATTTTTTACTTAACAAAAATATGAATCTTAAAGTCATTTATTTCTTCACTCGTGATACAAAAATTGAATTTTTTATCTCAGAAGATGTTAAGGTTAATATTACCGAGTTGTTTTTTGAAATAGGTAATAACTGTAATATCAATATCAATTATCAAATCGGCTCTCATTCCGAAGTCCGATTTTTGTCTGTGAAGAACAGCAGTGAAAACGGCAGACTCAGGATAAATACAAATATTTCTTTAGAGGATGAAGCATATATTAAATTAAATGAACTTACCAGTTTACCCGGAGTATGTGAACTGAATAATCATATTTTCTTAAATAAACCACACGCAAAAGCAGAAATTAATACGGTAACTGTTAATTCCTCAAGTCAGGAACAACTTCTATCAATTAATGTTTTTCATAATTCCAAAGCGACTGTATCCGAGTTGATTAGCTATGGTATTGCTAGCAATTCCTCTAAGTTAATGATTAGCACCGATGGAGTAATTAAAAAAGGTGCTGGAAAGGTCGAATTAAGACAGAACACCAAGGGATTGATTCTGGACTTAAAATCACATATCAGTGCCAGTCCGGTCCTGGAAATTGATGATTTTGATGTTATCGCATCACATGGTGCTTCTATCGGAGCTATTGATGAAGAGATGCTTTACTATCTGATGAGTCGGGGAATAAACCGTGAAGATTCAGAAAAGCTGATTATTTCTGGGTTTATTAATCCTTTCTTAGCTTCTATTACCGAAGAAGTGCTCCTTGACTGGATTAGGTCATTGGTTAATATAAATATGTAAGGAGACCTTATGTTTGCTGTTAAGAAGATAAGAGAAAAATTTCCAATTTATAAAAAATTTCCAAATTTAGTTTATCTGGATAGTGGAGCAACAAGTTTAAAACCACAACCTGTGCTTGATAAGATGAATGAGTATTATTCGGAGTATGGGGTTAATATTCATCGCGGTGTTTATGAATTAAGTTTTCAAGCTACCGATGAATATGATATGGCCCGAGAAAAGGTTGCAAGGTTTCTTAATGCAAAAACCGAGGAAATCATTTTTACTGCCAATACTACCGATGCTTTAAATAAACTTGCTCTGATGTATTCGAAAGAAAATATCGGTCCTGGGGATGTTGTTTTGACCTCAGAATTGGAACATCATAGTTCTTTACTTCCTTGGATGAAAATCTGCGAAGAAAAGCAAGCAGAGCTTAGATATATTCCTCTTAATCCAGAAGGCAGAATTACTTTTGAAAATTTCAAAAAAGTTTTTGATGATAAAGTTAAAGTGGTGGCCTTAACATATGTCTCCAATGTCATGGGTTATAAGACTCCACTTGAAGAAATAATTCCTTTTGCTCATCAAAACGGAAGTGTTGTAATTGTTGATGCTGCTCAAGCCGTCCAACATTTTAAAGTTGATGTGAAAGAAATGGATTGTGATTTTCTTGCCTTTTCCGGTCATAAAATGTTAGGGCCGACCGGTGTCGGCGTCCTTTATGGTAAAAAACGATATCTTAATCAACTTAAACCCGTCTTCTATGGTGGCGATATGAATCAAGATGTTTATCTCGATCGTGTTGAAATAAAAGAGATTCCTTATTGTTTTGAAGCAGGTACTCCACCAATTGCCGAGATAATCGGTTTAGGGAAAGCGATTGATTGTTTAGAAGAAATCGGGTTAGAAAATATTGAAAACCATTGTCATGGAGTATATCTTTATGCAATGGAAAAACTTTCGGGAATTAAAGGACTAACAATATATAATAAAAATGCGGATATTCCAATTATAGCTTTTAATATCGACGACGTACATCCTCATGATGCCGCTACTTGTTTTGATCAGGATAATATATGCATCAGAGCCGGTCATCATTGTGCTCAGTTAGTAAGCAAATGGTTGAAATGTACCGGTACACTCAGAGCTTCTATCTATCTTTATAATGATAAAAATGACATTGATAAATTTGTAATATCAGTTAAAGAGACGATTAAATTATTTCAGAAATTGGAAGGTGTTCAATGAGAAATTTAGAAAATCTTTATCGACAAGTTATTATGGAACATTATAAGAACCCTCGTCATAAAGGGCTTAAAGGTTATCCACATGTCCATCTAAAAAACCCTTCCTGCGGCGATGATATTACAATTGAAGCCGATCTGAAAGACGGAATCGTCAAAGAAATAAATCATGATGGTAGCGGTTGTTCGATTTGTTGTTCCTCCGCAAGTGTTCTTTCGGAAACTTTAAGCGGAAAAAGTGTTGAAAAGGTTTTGGAACTGATTGATAAATTTTATGAAATGATAAAAGGTGGAGAGGTGGAAAACGAAGATGAACTTGAGGAAGCAATGGTTTATCAAGGAGTATCTTTGTTTCCGGCCCGAATAAAATGTGCCACCATATCCTGGAAGGCCTTAGAAAGGCTTTTAAAAGGAGAAAACGATGAATGATATTAATAAGATTATTAGTGATTACAAATATGGTTTTCACGGTGATGTAAAAGACATATATAATACGGGAAAAGGCTTGAACGAAGATGTGATCAAGGCTATTTCAAAATATAAGCAAGAACCGGAGTGGATGTTGGAGTTTCGTCTCAAGGCTTACCATAAGTTTATGGAGATGCCTTTGCCTTCTTTTGGACCGAAACTGGATTTTATCAATTTCGACGATTATACATATTACCGCAAATCAACTGAAGAAGTCGGTAATACCTGGGACGATGTTCCGGATGAAATTAAAGAAACCTTTGAAAAGATCGGTATCCCCGAGGCAGAAAGAAAATATTTAGCGGGTGTTTCGACTCAATTCGAGTCGGAGGTTGTTTACCATAATACGCTTGAAGAATTAAAGACAGATGGTGTTCTTTTCTGCGATACCGACACTGCTTTAAAACTATATCCCGAATTTTTAAAAAAGTATTTTGGAAAGCTTGTTCCTTATACCGACAATAAGTTTGCCGCTTTGAATTCTGCGGTTTGGAGCGGGGGATCATTTATTTATGTTCCAAAAGGTGTGAAACTTAAAAAAC
The DNA here is from genome assembly GCA_937877075.1 of uncultured Acholeplasmatales bacterium. Taxonomy (GTDB): domain Bacteria; phylum Bacillota_I; class Bacilli_A; order ML615J-28; family CAG-698; genus DTU067. The sequence goes on along the minus strand of CALEGD010000071.1, from coordinate 30,797 downwards.
CTCTCCAGTCATACTTTAGAATTAATTCCCAACAAATGGGACAATTTGAAAGAACTCTGATTATTGTTGATGATGAGGCGAGCCTAAATTATGTAGAGGGTTGTACAGCTCCGATTTATTCTAAGGATTCACTTCATGCAGCGATTGTGGAAATATATGTTGGGGAAGATGCCTACTGCCGCTATTCCACAATTCAAAATTGGTCAAATAATATTATTAACTTGGTTACAAAAAGAGCATCGGTTGAAGCCAACGGACATATGGAATGGATTGACGGAAACATCGGTTCAATGATAAATATGAAATATCCTGCCTGTATTCTTAAGGGGGAAAGAGCTAGGGGGACGACGATTTCCATTGCCTTTGCAGGTGAGGGTCAATACCAGGATGCAGGTGCAAAAATGATTCACCTAGCTCCAAGAACAACTAGTACGATTATCTCTAAATCGATTTGTCGGGGAGGAGGTAAGGTAAATTATCGCGGAACGGTAAAATGTAGTGAAACTTCCGAATATGCCAGAAGTCGGGTAGAATGTGACACAATCATCTTGGATGACCAATCAACAAGCGACACAATTCCTTTAAATATCGTTCAGAATCAAAAGGCTTTGATTGAACATGAGGCTACGGTTTCAAAAGTAAGCGACGATCAGCTTTTCTATCTGATGAGTCGCGGACTAACTGAAAATCAGGCAATCGAAATGATAGTGATGGGGTTCATTGAACCCTTTGCAAAAGAATTGCCGATGGAATATGCGGTTGAATTAAATCGGTTGATTAAACTGGAAATGGAAGACTCAATCGGGTAAAATCTGCCACCACAGGGTGGCTTTTTGCTTTTCCTTTCTTCTTTACAATAATGACAAAATCGGTTATAATTATAAAACAGGAAGTGAAATTATGCCTTATCTAATAATTGAAAATCTGAATTTAAAAAATAATCTTATCAATCTTAAAATAAATAAAGGGGAAGCAATCGGGGTTTTCGGGAAAAATAAACATCTCGTTTTCGATTTCTTAAAGGCCGCTTCCGGTATTAATAAAAGCGGTGCTTGCTTTTATGAAGACAAAGATGTTTTCGATAATCCGGAATATTTTCAATTGAGAATTCTTTTAGATTTCTCTCATACTTACCTTTCTACTTTAAGAGTTTCAAAAATCGAAGAAGTTTTGAAAAACAGATATAATTTAAGGTTTAATAAAGACAAACTTATTAAAATAGGTAAGGATCTTGATATCCGTGGCGAAACAGAAATCACACATCAGTATCAATTTACCTCTGCGGGGAATACATTTGTAAATTATGCCTTGACTGTGGCTTTAGAAAAGCCCAATATTATTATTGCTAATCCAACTTACGGACTTAACCTAAAAGAAGACATTGATTATGTTGTAAACGGAATCACCGATACTAAGGTTTTTAATACCGCGATTATTGCCCTTGATAAACTGAAACCTTTTGAAAATAAACTAAGTAAAATTCTTCTTTTTACTGATTTTGATACAGCTTATACTTTAGATTCTACGATAAAATTGATAGTTGTTCCGAAAGAAATAGATTTAGATTATCCGCTTTTTATTAGTCAGGGTAGATTGATTGGTCTATCGACCTTTACAAAAGAGGAATTAAAGTATTTTCAGAGGAATAAAATATCATATGAATTAATATCAATTTTTGACCTTGAGGATTATTTATGAAACATAATTATTTAAAGACTTTAAAAAGTAATGAAATCGCAAGGTTGATAACCGTAATTTTAACGGCTTTGTTTTTGATTACGGTTTCAATTATATTATTTGATGATATTGATTTTGATAACCGAATATTGATTTATGCCTTGTTTGGCACGATTGCTTTAATCGGCTTTTTATATAGTTATGCTCTGACAAGAAGAAATGTTCGACTACGTATGAACTTCGGTTATACAAGGAAAGTTATTTACCGGAATTATTTAAAAAATACTTTAATTTGCCTCCTTGTTTCGATATTTTTAGCGGCTTATTATATGATAATATATAATCTAGTTTATTATCAAAAGTTTTCAATATTTGAAGTATTTGATCTCCGGGAAGTTGTTTTTCTCCCTTTGATTTACTTAATTCTTTCCTTTTTGGGTTTTTTTCTGGGGATATTCAAGATGAATAGAGATATATTTTATTCTCTAACGGCTTTCATAATCGCTTGCCTGGTATTAGTTATAATCTATTATACTATCGCCAATTGGTTAAATTTTGTTTTACTTGGTTTTACTGTGATTTTTGGAGGTATTAATTATTTTCTTTTTATGCGCTATAAATTGTAATCTGTGAAGGGTGATTCTAATGGAAAAAAAATTGAAAACAAATAAATATATATATATAATCGCTTTTTTCTTCTTTAATATCATGATGTGTTATTTGCTTACATCAAATTTAATATTAAAGGATTTAAGTCCATTTCCGAGGGACTTTTTCATGTATGTAAATAGCATGTTCGGTGACACGGGATTTTTTTTAATCTTTATTTCTATTTCAATCTTGATTTTTAGAACAGATTATGCCCGCGCCAAATTCATTATGATTATTTCCATTTTTTTTGGTCTGATTTATTTGGGTGTTTCTGTTTATTTCCAATATTATGGAATGTTCTTTTCTTTTTATAATTTGGCTACCTTTTCTGCTACGGGAGGTGGAGAAGCTTTAGGTTTCCTGCTAGCTTCACTTTGGACTTTATTAAAACAAGCCAACTTTACATTCACTATCTCGGCAGTCCTCATGACAATACTTTTCATTCTTATTTTCTTTCGAAACCGAAAAAACCAAGTTTTTAGGAAATCTTCCTTAATCAGTGGAATGAAGAGAATCTATACCGGTCTTGGTTTACTTATTTTTGGTATTTTGATGATGGTTAGCAGCCTCGGTGCCTATAAGGTAAATATAGATAATACTTGGTATGAAGATAATGCAACACCTTTATACGGAAGTCAAGCAGTCGGTCTTTTTAATTTTTATGTATACGATGCCTATTCCTATTACTTAACAGGTAAAGAAGGTTATACCGATGATGTTATTGAAAAAATCAGAGAAAAGTTAGAAAATTATAAAAATCCCGATTATCTTAGTCCGATTGACGGTCGGGTTACAAAAAACGATGATTACGAAAATATCTTTGCTGACAAGAATCTCTTATTGATTCAAGTTGAATCTTTGAATAATTTTGCTATCGGCTTAAAGATTAAAGTTGGTGATGAGTTTGTAGAGGTTACTCCAAATCTCAACCAACTCGTAGGTAAATCTGTCTATTTTAATAATTATTATACAACCGTCGGAATCGGGAATACTTCTGATGCCGAGTTTACGGCTCTTACCGGTCTTTATCCACGGGGTTTTAATTTCACCGTTTATGAGTATGCAAATGTAGATTATCAAACCTTACCAAAGATCTTTTCTGAAGAGGGGTATACAACCTTTTCAGCACACGCAAATACAGGGGAGTTTTATAACCGTTCGATAAATCATCCGAAACTGTATGGATTTGATTATCATCTTGCAAGAGAACAAATGGAATATAAACCGGAAGATTTAATTCATGGTTGGATTAATGATGAAATCTTTTTAAAGAAAACTATTGATCAGATGAAGGTAGAAAGCAAAGACGGTCCCGTTTTTGCCCTCGCTATCACCGTCTCTTGTCATATGCCCTATAATGATCCCGAAGAAAGATATAATGAGGCAACTCTTTTCCCGGGAAAAGAGAACTTGTTACCTGATAATTTCAAAATGGTCAAAAATATTAACCTAAATGAACAATTGACCGGCTACCTAGAACATGTCAGTTATACTGATTATGCAATAGGAAAGGCGTTAGAATATCTTGAAGAAACCGGTCTAGCGGAGGATACTATTGTTGTGCTGTACGGAGACCACGGAAGCGGAGTTGACGCTTTCCAAATGTTCTACGAGAATTCGGAGCTCTTTGAAAACTCAATCAACCCGGTGTTAACTTATGATGAGAATGAAGTTGTTAGAAAACTTCATGAAAGAAGAATGCTCTCCCAAGTTCCGATGATGATTTATGACGCCGCTTCGGAGACTTCAATTGAACCCCAAACCATCTCCTTAGTTAGAGCTCATAACTCTCTGGCCAGAACGATTGCAACACTTTTTGGTTGCGAACAAACTTATTATTTTGGGGTAAATGCTTTGTCTGATACCAGAACATTTGCTTATAATCCTAGAAATTTTGATATTTTTGTGGACGGGTTTACAATATCGGGTCAATCGATTGATTATGTAATTGAAAAGGGATATGAGGATATTTATAATTTTGACAAGATGGGTGACATTGTTGAAGCATTCCGGAGAAAAAAAGATTTCAACGATAAACTCTTGAAATCAGAAATTTTTCCGAAATTAAAAGAGTAAGGTTGCTTTGCAACCTTATATTCCTTTAATAAATATTTATTTCTGGTATAATATATTGAATTGTATACTTCTTTAATCGCCTTCATATAATTAAATATATGGTTAATAAATATTTGGAATTAAAAGTTGGTAGATTGTTTTACACCTTTTCGGGTCAAGGAAAAACTATAGTTTTTCTACATGGTTGGGGACAAAACTTTTCTACTTTTTCTCGGCTGATACCTCATCTCGAAAATAACTTTTCTATTTTAGGAATTGATCTTTTTGGCTTTGGAATGAGCGATGAACCTTTATTTCCCCTAAGTCTTGATGATTATGTTGAAAGTGTAAAATTATTGTTTCAAGAATTAAAAATAGAAAATCCAATTCTTATCGGCCATTCATTCGGCGGGAGAATTGCAATCCGCTATGCTGCGAGGAATCCTCTTAGCGGTTTGATTTTAATAAGTTCCGCTGGAATTAGAAAACGGAGTTTAAAGAGATTTCTTAAAGTAAGGGCTTATAAGATAAAAAGACTTATTTTACGTATTATTTCAAAAGAAAAATACAATGATCTGGTAAAGAAAAGCGGTTCTGCAGATTTTCTAAATGCTTCTGTGGTTATGAAACGTACCATGTCTAAAGTAATCGGACAGCATTTACAGAAGGATTTAAAAAAAATTAAACTAAAAACATTTTTATTATGGGGAATATATGATCAAGAAACTCCATATAAAGATGCAGAGTTAATGGCTAAATTGCTATCAGATTCTGAGTTAATACCCTTCTACAAAAGTACACATTTTTGTTATCTTGAAGAAGAGCAAAGATTTATAAAAATAATGAAAAAGATTTTGCTTGAGGATAAATATGGAAAAGTTTTTGTTCGCAATTGAATATTTTGCTTTATTTATGGGAGCTTTAATGCTAATTGCCATAACTTATAAGGTTCTACAAATATTTCAACAATCTCATTATCAATTACGAAGCTTTAAAAAGATTATAAAATATTATTATCTTAAGGACCGGACTAATATTTGGCCTCCTTTTGTCTTTTTTATTTTTTATCTTCATCTTTGGTATATTCAATTAATTTTCGGGATATACCTTGGAGTGTTAATCTTTTTCAAGATTAAGAAAAAAAATATTCAAAATTTGAAATTCACCTTTAGAATCAGACGTCTTTGCACAGTGATAATAATATTTAAAACATTGTTAGTGAGCATTTTAAGCTGGAAATTGCCTTTGCCGCATATTTCTTCCGCACTGGCAATTGTCTTTTTAGTTTCACCCTTTGATATCCTTTTAGCGGCTTTATTCATTCAACCTTTAGAGAGTTTGATTTCTGGAATATATATTCGAAAAGCGAAGAGGAAGTTAAAAGCTTATAAAACAACAGTAATTGGAATTACCGGAAGTTATGGCAAAACCGGAACTAAAAATATCTTGTTTTCATTTTTACAGGATAAATATATGGTGCTTCCGACCGAAGGGTCATACAATACGATGAATGGTGTTGCTTTAAGTATTAACCGCAATCTTAAAAGCCATTGTCAGATTTTCATAGCAGAAATGGGAGCGACCGGAAAGAGGGATATAGAAAAACTGGTTAAGTTTACCGCACCGAAGTATGGAATTATTACAACAATCGGTCCTCAACATCTTGAAACTTTTAAATCAATGAATAATATTATTTCCGAGAAGATGAAACTTGTAGAAGGATTGCCGGAAGACGGTATTGCAGTTCTTAATTTTGATAATGAATATATCAAAAATTACCCGTATAAAAGTAAATGTCGGAAGATTAGTTTTGGTCTGTGCAACGAAGCAGATTATCAGGCTTTTGATCTTAAAGCCGACTTGAACGGTTTGAATTTTAAAATTCGTTACAAAAAGAAAGAAGTCTCATTAAGGACGGCTCTTCTGGGTACCCATAATCTTTATAATATTTTAGCCGCCTTTGCACTTGCAAATGAACTGGGAGTGCCTTTAAAAGAGCTGGTTTACCAAACCTCAGTTTTAGAACCTGTTCCAAATCGCCTCAGTCTGCGGACGGAAGCTAATTTGATTATTTTGGATGACGGATTTAATTCTAATCCCGAAGGTTTTCGAAATGCCCTTGATGTACTTGGCTATTATTCAAAACGGCGAATCTTGATAACTCCGGGGATTGTAGAGGCGGGAAAGAATGAAGAAGAAATTAATTATTCCTTGGCTCGAAAGATTTCCGAAATCTGCGATTTAGTTATACTTGTGGAAACTGCTGCATCTCTTGCGATTAGTAGGGGGCTAGAGGAGCTAAGGTTTAAGAATGTGAAGATTGTGGAAGACTTTCGGGAAGCTATGAAATATGTCAGAAGCAAGGAGAAAGAAGCTGTTGTTTTGATAGAAAACGACATTACCGACATTTATAAATTATAGGGGGGGAAAATTTGAAAAAAAGAATTGGGATTATTTTTGGTGGAAACTCCGTAGAACATGAGATCTCAATTTTATCACTAATTCAAGCAAGTCATGCAATAAATACATACAAATACGAGGTCTTACCGATTTACCTGACCAAAGATGGTCAGTTCTGGGTAGGGCCCAATTTTACCGATTTAAAAACATTTCAAAAAGAAAACTTCAAACATTATCGGATTACTTTTTATAAGGAAGATAAAGTTTTAATGATTAAGGGGATTGGCCGTCTGCCGAGAAAGTACCGGAAACCTCTTGATGTTATTCTTCCGATTGTTCACGGGAAAAATGTGGAAGACGGAAGTCTTGCCGGCTACTTTAAAATTCTTGATACTGCATATGCCAGTTCAGATACTCTGGTTGCAGCTCTTTTTCAAGATAAGTTTTATACAAAGAAATTGTTGGTTCTTGACGATATTTCGGTCTTGCCATACCTTTTTTATACAATTTCCGACTTTAAAATAAATAAAGATTTACTGTTGGATGAGATTGAAAAATTTGATTATCCGGTTATTATAAAACCGGTTTCGCTCGGTTCAAGCATCGGGATTAAGATTGCGGAAAATAGAGAAGAGTTGCTTGCCGGCATTAATTATGCTTTTAAATATGAGGATCGGATTTTAATTGAAAAGAAGTTAATAAACTTTAAGGAGTTTAACCAAGCTGTTTTGGAGAAAAACGGTGATTACGAACTATCAGAAATCGAGGAAGTAAAATCGGAAAATGCCTATCTTACTTTTTCGGATAAATATTTACCGTCCAGTTCGTCTCATCAGATTCCTGCCTTGATACCGACAAAATTACAAGCTGAGATTAGTAATATAAGTATTAGGATAGCTAAAGGTCATTTTATAGGGGGAGTTATAAGAATTGATTATCTTTATAATTGTGATGAGAAGAAAATATATGTGAATGAGGTTAACACCATTCCCGGATCGCTTGCATATTATTTGTTTGAAGACCAGATGGGGTTTGCTGATTTGATTGATCAAATGATAACTTCTGCTTTAAAAATAAAATATAAAAACGATTTAAAGCTTAATTCTTTTAAATCAATGGTTTTATCAACAACAAAGCTTTTGAAGAAGTAGTTCGGGAAGAACTACTTTTTTCTTGATTTTTAGGCGAAGATGAAGTATATTTATAGTATAATATTTTTAGGTGTAATATGGAAAAAATCTTAGTGAACTTTTTTAATAACAATAAACTGGAATTAAAAAATAAGACTTTAGTTCTGGCGGTATCTACCGGAGTTGATTCAATGGCTTTACTTCAGGCTTTTTTAAGTTTGAAGGAAAGATTTTGCTTGATTCTCCATATTGCCCATTTTAATCATAAGAAAAGAACTCAATCAGAAATTGAAGAAGAATTTATCAAAGAGTTTTGTTTAGAAAGAGATATCGCCTGTCATATTGAGGTAATGAAAAAGAAGAAAAAGGGAAACTTTCAAAATTATGCCAGACGAGAACGCTATACCTTCTTTAGAAAGGTTTGTGAGAAAGCAAAAGCTGATTATCTTGTTTTAGCTCATCATGCCAATGATAATATTGAAACGATTCTGATGAGGATTATTCGCGGAAGCAATTTAAAAGGTTATTCGGGAATGGATTCTGTTTCAACTTTTCATGGTTTGCATTTGTTAAGGCCATTCCTTGAGGTTACAAAAGATGAACTGATAAATTACGCCGAATTACATAAAATAAAGTATTATCAGGATGAATCTAATTTTGATGAAGTTTATACCAGAAATAGAATCCGTAAGGAGATTGTTCCTATCCTCTTCAAGGAAGATGAAAATGTTCATTTAAAATTTCAGTATTTTTCTGATATTCTTAAAGAAGCAAATCATCTCTTAGAAGATAAAGTTTCTGCTTTTCAAAGTCTGATTAAAACAAAAGAAGACTGTTTTTCCTTTTCTAGTGAAGACTTTCTACAGCTTTCTGATTTCTTACAAGTTGAAGTTCTCTTTGCTTGTTTGAAAAGATATGAACTTTCTAAAAAGAATGTGGATGAAATAATTAAACTGATTAAATCAAAAAAGAAGAATTTGAAGCATTACTTTAAAGGAAAATTTACTTTTGTAAAGGAATATGGTATTATATCTTTTTATAATCGGGAGATTGTTGCCCCCTCCTTCGATATTCTTATAGATGATTTGGGAAGTTATCAAGTGAGTGACAAGATTACCGTAAATGTTATGAAAAAAGTTTGTGTCGATATTCCCAATTTGAATGATTTGTGGTATAATACTAATATGTTGCCGATTCGTTTGCGGAGTCGCAGAAACGGTGATAAAATTTTATTAGAAACAGGTTATAAAAAAGTTAAGGATCTTTTAATAGACAAAAAGATTGGTATTTTAGAAAGAGAACAAGTCATAATATGTGAGAAGGATCAAGAAATTCTTGCGGTTCTCGGAATCAGAAAAAGTTCAATTCTGAAACAAATTAAGAATAATAATATTATAATAAAGGTGGAAAATAACGATGGATAGTTTTGTAGAAGAAATCTTATTAAGTCACGGAGAAATTGTTCGTATTTGTGAACGGCTGGGCAAAAAGATCACTGCCGATTATCAAGATAAAAGACCGGTCTTAATCGGACTTCTGAAAGGATGCATTCCCTTCCTTGCGGAATTAATCAAACATATTAAATGCGATATTGAAATCGACTTTATGCAAGCTTCCAGTTATGAAGGAACAAAATCCAAAGGAACTGTTATGGTTCTTAAAGATATTGCGACTCCGGTCAAAGACAGGCATCTCCTACTTATCGAAGATATTGTTGATACTGGCTTCACATTGGAAGAAGTAATGCATCTTCTTCAAGATCGTGGTGCTGCCAGCATCGAAGTTGTAACATTACTGGACAAACCTGCGGGAAGAAAGGTCATAATGAACCCAAAGTATATTGGCCATGAGATACCCAACAAATTCGTGGTTGGTTTTGGACTTGATTATAATGAAATATACCGCAATCTTGACTATATCGGAGTCTTGAAAGAATCCGTTTATAAGAAATAAGGAGGATTTGATGGCACAAGGACCACAACAACAGCCTAAAAGGGGTCTTAGAACTGATTTAGGCGTAATATTAATAATAATTCTGGTAGTTGTCGGTATTTATTTCTTTATGAGAAATGCAACCGGCAAACCGGATATACTAGATGAAAATGATTTTGAATTATATCTGAATGAAGAAAAAATAGAGTCAGTTAACATCACCCCGGTCGGGGGAGAAAATTTCGGCTGGTTGACGGTATCAGGAACTTATTTGGATGAAGAGGGAAACGGAAGAAGATATCAATTAATCATCCTTGAGGACATCTTTTTACTTAAGTTTTATCCTTTGATTGACTCTATGGATATTCCTTATACTAATACACCGCTCAGTTCAACTGATTGGCTATCGATTATCAGTTTCTTGATTCCGATTGTTCTTTTTGTTGGATTTATGATTTTCCTTTTCCGAAATACCAATTCCGGAAACAATAAAGCATTTGATTTTGGAAAATCAAGAGCAAGAATCAATCGGCAATCGAAAGTAACATTTAAGGATGTTGCCGGTGTGGATGAGGAACGTGAAGAACTTGAAGAAGTCATTGACTTTTTAAAATATCCTAAAAAATATTTTGAAATTGGCGCCAGAATTCCTAAAGGAATTTTGTTAATAGGACCTCCGGGAACCGGTAAAACATTGCTTGCAAAGGCGGTAGCCGGTGAAGCAAAAGTTCCCTTCTATTCAATTTCTGGTAGTGACTTTGTAGAAATGTTCGTTGGTGTCGGTGCCAGTCGTGTTCGCGATATGTTTAAAACTGCTAAACAAAATGCGCCTTGTATTGTCTTCATTGATGAGATTGATGCCGTTGGCCGTCAAAGAGGTGCTGGTTTAGGCGGCGGTCATGATGAACGTGAACAAACCTTAAACCAATTACTCGTTGAGATGGATGGTTTTGAAGAAAACTCTGGAGTCATTGTAATGGCCGCAACAAATCGTGGCGATGTTTTGGATCCAGCCCTACTTCGTCCGGGACGATTCGATCGTCAAATTAGAATTTCTAACCCTGATGTAGCGGGTAGAACGGCAATTTTAAAGGTTCATGCTCGGAATAAGAAAATTTCTTCGAAAATTAATCTTAACGATATCGCAAAAAGAACACCAGGATTCTCCGGTGCCGATCTTGAAAACCTTCTAAATGAAGCGGCTTTGCTTGCTGCACGTGAAGGGCGTAAAGAGATTAAAATTTATGATATAGATGAAGCAGTTGACCGGGTACTGATGGGACCGGCTAAACGGAGCCGTAAGTATTCGGAAACCGAAAAACGTATTGTTGCTTATCATGAAGCCGGACATGCCGTTCTAGGTTTAAAACTTGATAAAGCCGACATTGTACAAAAGGTAACAATTGTTCCCCGCGGGGAAGCTGGCGGTTATAATTTGATGACACCGGAAGAAGAAAGGTTCTTACAAACAAAGAATGGTCTCCTTGATACTATTACCGGCCTATTGGGTGGACGGGTTTCGGAAGAATTGATGACTAACGAAATTACAACCGGAGCTCATAATGATTTTCAAAAGGCAACAAGAATTGCCCGGGCAATGGTTACTGAATACGGTATGAGTAAACTTGGACCAATTCAGTATGAAAGATCATCCTATGAGGTTTTCCTTGGCCGCGATTATATGAAAGACAAAAATTTCTCGGATCAAATTGCTTTAGAAATCGACCAAGCCATCAGAGAAATTATTGATGAATGCTATAATAAAGCAAAAGAGGTTTTAACCGAAAATAAGGATCTGCTGATTTTGTTAGCCAATCATTTGATAGAAATTGAAACCTTGACTAAGGAAGATATCTATGAATTGGCCGATACCGGTAAACTCACCTGGTGGGAAAAGAAAAAAGCTAAAGAGGAAGCCGAGAGAATTGCTCAGGAAAAGGAAGAAGAATTACAAGAAATTTACCGAAAGCAATTAAAGGCTATGGAAGAAGCTAAAAAACGGGCTCAACAGGAAGAAGAAAAGGCTGAAGACGGAGAAAAACCTAAGGATGAGGCTTGATAAGTTTCTCAAGGTTTCTCGAATCATCAAACGTCGTACGGTTGCGAAAGAAGCCGGTGAATCTGGAAAAGTCTTAGTGAATTCTAAGGTGGCCAAACCGAGCACGGTTCTAAAAGTTGGTGACATTGTTGAAGTAAACTATTTTAAGAAGAAAGTCATCTTTAAAGTCCTTTCTCTACAACCTAGTGTTAAAAAGGAAGAAGCCAAAGAGATGTTTGAAATTATTTTAATAAACGAAAATTAATGCGATTCATATAGAATCGCATTTCTTCATTATAAAAGACAATGTTTTGGGAATAATAGAGAAAGAAAACAAAGAAAGGAAACAATGATGAAACGAGTTTATTTAGGGTTAATTTTAAAAATAATATTGGTATTTGTTAGTGCATGGGTAGCCTACGGGCTAATTGAAGATAATGGACTATTGTGGATATTTATTACCTCACTAGCCATTTCTCTCTTAACATTTCTTATTGGCGATATTCTTATACTTCCACGGTACGGAAATATGTCGGCTGCGGTTGCAGATGCGGTTTTAGCCGCCTTGATTGCTTGGATAATAGATATACTCACAATCAACTTCTATATCACCTGGATTAGCAGTCTGACGTTTGTGGTTTTAATCTTCATAATTGAAATGGTGCTCCATCGCTATTTGGAAAGAGCTGATTAAATTGTTAAAACCAAAATATTCTTCGGGTATTTTGGTTTTTTTCTTTATAAAAAAGACAAATAATGATATAATCCTTTTTAGAAACGGAGTATGATGAGATGAAGAGAAAGTTTAAAATTATGGGGATAATTCTTTTTAGTATTTTATTATTATGGGTTTTTTTCGCTGTAATACCTCCAGATAAGGTTATTGAAGATAATCCTTTTATCATTAAACCGGGCGAAAGACCGCTGGTAGCTGCACATCGAGGCGGAAAGAATCTTAATCCAGAAAACACTTTTAAGGCATTTGATGATGCGGTTTTTAATTACGGTATTGATATTCTAGAACTGGATCTTTGTCTTACAAAAGACCAAAAACTTGTGGCAATACATGATTTATGGATTAACGAATGTAGTGATGTTGAAGAGGTAACCGGAAGTAAAGAAAAATATTTGATCAGAGAACATACTCTTGATGAATTGCGAGAATTTAATTTTGGCGCAAAATTCATGAATAAAGCAGGCCAAATGCCCTATAATAATTTGGTTGAAAAAGAACAAGCGGATCGTAAAGATGTTATTAAAACAAATAAACTTGCGATTGCGACTATTGATGAAATATTTGAAGCTTATAAAGATACAAAGTTAATGTTTATAGTTGAGATTAAGGATGAGGGTGAAGCGGGGCTAATTGCTGCTGATATTCTTAATTCTTTGATAACTGAAAATTTAAAAAATTACAAATTAAACAAAAGAGTTGTCATCGGAACTTTTCATACAGAAATCGAAAAGTATCTCAAGGAGAAATATTCGAATTTAATGCGAGGAGGAAGCGTTGGCGAAGTTACCAAATTTGTTTTGACCCAGATGTTTGGAGTTAATATTTTTGATAATTCCTCTTTTTCATGCCTGCAAATACCAGTTAAGAAGAAAGCCTTCGGGGTTGAATTTAATCTTGCGAAAAAGACTTATGTAAAAAGAGCCCATCGACGTAATATTTCGGTTCAGTATTGGACAATCAACGATAAAGAAGAAATGAGAAGGTTAATTGAACTCGGAGCTGATGTAATTATGACAGATAACCCGGATATGCTTGTAGAGTTGTTAGAGGAGATGGGTATGTAATGAAGATGATTTTAGGATCAGCCTCTGCTAGGAGGAAAGAATTACTTTCTTTACTTGGTTATGAATTCACTGTCGATGTTGTTTTAGTGGATGAACAACTTGATTCATATGATGAAGCAAGCGATTTTGTTTCGAAAGTGGCCTTAAAAAAAGGACATGCAACCTTATCCAAATATCCCAATGATTTGGTAATTTGCGCTGATACAATTGTAGTTTATAAAAAAAGAATCCTCGGTAAACCCAAAGATCCGAATGATGCCCGAAAAATGATATCGGGATTAGCCGGTAGAAGTCATAATGTACTGACCGGCGTCTTTCTTAATTTTCGGGATTACCAAAAAGTCTTTGTAGAGAATACCAAAGTCTTAATCGACGAAATAACCGAAGATGAGATAAACTCATATATACATACCGATGAACCATATGATAAGGCGGGAGGTTATGCTATTCAGGGTTTGTTCGGAAAACATGTCAAGTCGATTCAAGGTGATTTCTATAATGTAATGGGTTTGCCGATTAATCGTCTCTATCAGGAAATTAAGAGGATAGAAACGTTATATGATATTTGGTTTAAAAAGAAATAAAAATCTGTCTTGCGACAGATTTTTATTCTATATAAGCAATCAAAAGTTGTAAAGTATTATTTACGGCATCAAGATGGGTTCTTTCCATTCCGTGAGATGCACCGACACCGGGGCCGATTAAACCACCACGGATATTATTGCCACCCCTCAAAGCTGCTGAGACATCAGAACCATAATAAGGATAAATGTCTACGGCATAATTTAACTTCTTTTTCTTTGCAAGTTCAATTAAGCGATTGGTAATTTCATAATCATAAGGAGTTGTGCTGTCCTTAACACAAATCGAAACATCATGTTCGGTGCAGTTTAAATCTTCACCGATACAACCCATATCTACTGCAATTAATTGATCAACTTTTGGAATAGAACTGGCACCATGACCAACTTCTTCATAAGTTGAAATTATAATAACAAGATTATTCTTTAATTTTACTTTATTATTTTGAATATAATCAATCAGTGAAAAAAGAATGGCAACACTGATTTTGTCATCAAGGAAACGGGATTTAAGAAATCCGGATTTTGTTATGACTGTTTTCGGGTCAACACAAATGAAATCACCAACACCTATTCCCAATGCTTCAACATCGGTTCTAGATTTTACTTTTTCGTCAAGTCTTACATGCATATTTTCTTCGGTTCTAGGTAATGTTTTTGCGTCTTTAAAAACATGAACTGAGGGGCTATTTGAAAGTATAGTTCCGGTGAAGTTACGCATATCTCTAGTAATAACTTGACAATATTCACCGTCATAAGTCGGAAGACTTGGTCCGCCAATAACGCTAAAACGCAGGGTTCCGTTACTGTTAATACTTCTAACCATGGCACCTAAGGTATCAACATGGGCAGATAGTCCGATTGTATAATCGTTTTCTCCCGACATTTCAATAATTAAATTTCCTTTATTATTTAACTTGTAATCTAAATTTCTGTTCTTACATTCTTCTACAAGAAAATCAATAACGTTTTTTGTAAAACCTGAAGGGCTGGGGATTTCTAAAATTTTCTTCGCAAACTCGAGGGTTTTCATCTCTTGCTCTCCTTTTCTATTTTTTCTAAATCATCTTTAGAATAGATATATTGCTTCCGGCAATAATGGCAAATTACTTCTGCCTTTTCATCTGTTTTAATAATGTCCTGAATTTCCGCTGATCCGAGCGAAGCTATTCCCCGGGCAAACTTATCTTTACTGCAATTACAATGGTATGAAACATCCATCTTTTCCAAGGTTTTACAATCATCACCGAAGATTAATTTTAAAATCATTTTCAAATCTTTATATTCGCTGAGAAGTTCTGAGAATTTAGAAAGTATCGGAGTTTTAAATTCAAGAAATTCAATATCTTCCTCACGGGCATCAGGCATAAGTTGAATAATGATTCCACCGCATAATTCCGCGGTATTATCTTCATTGATGACGGTGCCTAAACTGGTAAGTGTTGGAGTTTGTTCGGAACTTGCAAAGTAGAAAGTAAAATCCTTGGCCAGATCACCAGTTTGAAGGGGAACAGTTGACTGATAAAGATCTTTCAATTTTAAATCCTTGATAATATCAATATATCCATTATAACCCAAGGTGGTAACATCATCTAAAGAGTTTTCTCGACTAAAATGAACATGGGGATGCCCGACATATCCACGAACCTCCCCTTTTGAATTGCTGTCAACAACAACAACTCCGATTGGACCATTTCCGTCAATTTTAATTGTTAGGGCTTCTTCACCCTTAAGCATCGATCCCATTAAAAGGCCGATTGTCAAAGTCTTTCCGAGAACGGAGGCGGCACTTGGCCATAAGTCATGGGTTAAAATCGCATCGTTTGCAACCTTGGTTGTACAGGCAATATAAACCCTTACTCTTCCTTTTCTAGCTAAAGCTTTAATTAAATAATCCATAATCAAATACCTCAGTCATTATTATATCACAAAGATAGGCGATTTTATCCAAAATTATAAGATTTTAAAAAACTTAACAAATATGTTTTTTTGTGTTATAATATAATAAATTTAGGAGTGATTAAATGGAAAAAGTAATTATTAAAAGCAAATTCGATAAAAAATTATTTACTAGATTTTTATATTTCAATTTATTTAGAAAATCGGTATCTATCTACTTTTTTATTATGGCAGCCGCTTTAAGTATTTATCTTGCCATCAAGACCACTACCAGCCCAGATGTTTCCGGATCCAGCATTACCATTTACTGGGTTTTTTCGGTAATTCTGCTATCCAGCCTTCCGGCTTTTACTTTTGGTAGAATCAATACGACCGTTAATAAGTTTTCAAAAGAACGGGGAGAAAGTCTGGAAATTATTGAATTAACTAAACCTAAAATTGTTCGCTTTATTGAAGGGGTTCAAGGAAAGGCTGTAGTCGGCTGGGAACATTTTGATAGCATTTATGAATATAAAGATTATATTTATATGTACATTGATCGGGATCGAGGCTTAGTTTTTAATAAGGAGAGTATTGTTGAAGGGGATATTGGGACATTTAGGAAATTAGCTATGAACAATATGCGCCCGGGAAAAAAAGGAAAAATTAAATACTTCAAAAGATTCAAGGAAGAAAGTAATGATTGATCTTGAGGATTATAAATCATATCTACTTCAAAATTATAATTTTATTGAAATGCTTAAAGATAGTAAATCTTTGATTTATGAACGATTGGAAGATGTTTTTCTGGTTCTGGAGTTCATAGAAAATCGGGTTGAAAAATATAAAAAAGTGGAAGAAGAATTCGAAGTTATTTTTGAAACCGGTTTTTCTTATCTTCATGAACAAATGGAAGAAATTAAGAATATTTACAATCTTTATTTTAAGGGCGATCTTTACAATTTAAAGAAATTTGAAATTTTGATTAATTATCATCTCTATCTTAGCGATTTAGAAGAAGCATTGAAAGAGAAGTCGCTATTCACAGAAAAAGTTAAAAAAGAATTTTTTAAGATATACGGTGAAATTGAAGATATCCTTTCAGAAAAGAAAGACTTTGATCAGGAAATATTTGATCGTTTCAACACAATTATTGAGGAAATAGCTGTGGTTGGAACATTTTCTACTCAGGAAATCTTCGGAATGATTAAAGAAGAAATTGATGTTTGGAATTAAAGTATGGCTTGACCGTACTTTTTTTGTAGAATAAAAGCTTCCGAAATTCGGAAGCTTATTTTACTTATTAATATGACGCATATGCGGGAAGAGAAGAACATCCCTGATAGAATCCGATTGAGTAAGGAGCATAACTGTACGATCAACACCGATTCCAAGTCCTCCCGTCGGCGGTAAGCCGTATTCTAAGGCTTCTATATAATCAAGATCCATTTCTGTTGCTTCATCATTTCCTAGTTCTTTTTCCCTCAGTTGATTAAGGAAACGCTCACGTTGGTCAATGGGGTCATTTAGTTCGCTGAAAGCATTGGCATATTCTTTTTTATTGATGAAAAGTTCAAATCTCTCGGTAAAACGAGGATCCTTACTTTTTTTAGCCAGAGGACTAATCTCTAACGGATGCCCATGAATAAAGGTCGGTTGAATCAATGTCTGTTCAACATATTTCTCAAAGAAGAGATTTACAACATGTCCGAAAGCCCGCTGGTGGTTTTCTACATTAATATCATATTCCTTTGCTAAGCTTAAGGCTTCATCTAAAGAAGCTACTTCAAAGAAGTTTATTCCAGTCTGTTCCAAAATAGCCTCAACCATATGGATTCTTTTGAAGGGTTTTTCAAAATCAAGAAGATTACCTTGATATTCAAAGTGCCGATTATTAAGAACTTCATCGCATAAGAAGCGGAAACACTCTTCTACAAGGTCCATCATTCCTCCCATATCCGAATAAGCAAGATAGGCCTCAACGGTTGTAAATTCGGGATTATGGGTTGCATCCATTCCCTCGTTTCGGAAGAGACGGCCGATTTCATAAACGGCTTCCATTCCACCGACAATTAAGCGTTTTAAAGGAAGTTCGGTGGCGATACGAAGATAGAAATCCATGTCCAAAGCATTGTGATGAGTCACAAAGGGACGGGCATTGGCGCCGCCTAAAATCGGTTGGAGAATCGGAGTTTCTACCTCTACAAATCCTTTATTATCAAAAAACTTTTGAAAAGCACGAATGATTTTTGGTCTTTGGAAGGCTATTTTTCTGGAATCTTCATTTACAATTAAGTCAACATAGCGATGTCTTCTTGCTTCTTCCTTATCTTGAAGACCGTGAAATTTCTCTGGAAGCGGTCGTAATGCTTTACATAGATGGAAGTATTTGGTCGCTTTTAAGGTTAGTTCACCCATATCAGTACGAATCAAATCGCCTTCGATACCAACTATATCTCCCAAATCGCCTTTTTTGAAAATCTCATATTCCTGTTCATTTAAGGAATCACTCCGGCAATAAATTTGGAATTGACCATTACGGTCCTGAATATGCATAAAGCCAACTTTTCCTTTTCCGCGTTTGGTCATGATTCTTCCGGCAAGGGAGGCCTTAATATTCATTTCTAATAATTCTTCTTTTGAATACTTGTCATAAGCTTCTTTTAAAGATTGGGAAGTCGCGGTTCTTTGAAATGCATGGCCGAAAGGATCGATTCCCTTTTCCCGCAAATCCTCCATTTTTTGGCGTCTGACCATTTCTTGATCATTTAAATTTTGTTTGTAATCCATAGTTCCACCTCTGATAATTAAATATTATAGCATAAATTCTCAATAAAGCCAAATAATTTATGACTCAAGGTACGGAAGAAGCAATCTTGAAATCAAACGATAACCTTCATAATTTATATGAAGGCCTTCTACCGTATATTCTTTTTTAAGATTGCCATCATCATCAGTAAGATGATTGTAGACATCAATATAAGTGATGTTATTCTTCTCGCAATAAGTATTGATTTCGTGATTGATTGCCATTATGTCTTTATTCTTCCTTCTATTTACAAAGAAGATACTTAAAAAGTGTGCCTTCTTATTTACGGGATAAAGTGAAATAAAATAAAGCTCACATTTTGGTAAACCTTCCCGCAAACGACGCAGTATTTCTTGGATATTTTTGATAATATCTTCTTTTTTACGTCTTTTTGCACCGACTAAGTCATTTGTTCCAATTTGAAGGAAGACTTTTTGGGGTTCTATATTTATGACATTAGTTTCAAGTCTTTCTAAAACTCCGGCTGTATTATCGCTGGCAATTCCCCGATTATAAGGATTAAAAGAGTGAAAGAATTCTTCAATTGGAAAAAATTCAGTTAAGGAATCTCCCAAGAAGACGATACTATTCTTTACCACGTAATCACTATAACGTAAATATTGTCTGGCCTTTAATTTAGTGCTTCGACTTAAAGATATAAAAATCATTATGATTACAAAACTAAGAACTAAAATTATTGCAGCTAAGAAAGCTACAAAGAATATCAATAAAGGATCGTTCATAAAAACACCTCAGATAATATAATACCATAAAATAAATAAAAAAATAAGTAAGAAAGAAAAAAACATAAGCTATTGCCTATGTCTTTTATTCGGTTGAAGTTTCACTTGGACTTTCAACTTTAGAAGTTTTAAAAATTTGGTTAAATACCAGAAACTGCAGAGGAAGAATAATTAAGGTAACCGGAATCGGAATTAATTTTATCAAGTCTGTTAGTTCGTTTCTGATTAAGAGCCACTCAAAACCAAGAGTAAGTGCATTGCTTACCAGTAGCTTTAATATAAAAGTAAACATTGAAGCAATAAAAGAAGAGTGGTTCATTTTTATTTTATAAGTAAAAGTTGTGTTTGCCCAATAGGAAAAGATAGATGCGATGATGAAAGCAATAGTATTTGCAATAACTGTAGGTAACCTTAAGACCAGATTAAAAATCGAAAGATGAACAAGGGTATTAATTGCACCGATGATACAGAAAATGATGAAAGAGCGCGAGAAGAAAGTTTTAAGAAATTTTATCATAAATATTGCCGACGATATTTGTGTCTTTAGTAAGATAGATTGGTCGATTTAAACCTTGGTCGCGGACATCATAGATTAATCGCATCAAATATTTGATTCCTATTAAAATAAGTAAGGCAAGAAACTCGATTCGAAGAGCAAGAAAGTTGAATTGCTGGTATATTCCGAGCCCGATTTCTCCTGCTATCAACAATAAACAAAGAAAAATCAATAAATTTGGAAGCAAAAGGTAGACATGACTGAATTGTTTGATTCCAAGTAAGGCATAATGAAAGAGTTTCTTAAAAGACCATTTGGTTTTTCCGGCAACTCTCGGGACATAGTCGAATTCGATACATTTTTTTTCAAAACCGACCCAAGTAAAGATCCCCTTGGTAAAGCGACGGTAATCTTTGACGCTTAAGAAAGCTTCTATAACATCGCGATCAAGCAGACAGAAGTCTCTGGCTCCGCGAGTCATATTTTGATTACCGGTAAGTTTACTATAGGTTTTGTAGAACATCATTGCAAAGATGGTTTTGAGAAAGGGTTCCCCCTTTCTGGTTTTATGTTTTGTGTAGATATGTTTATATCCTTCACTATAATAACGAAGCATTTCCGGAATCAGTGAGGGTGGGTCTTGTAAGTCGGCATCAATTAATATCGCAGCATCAACATTAAGCTTTTTTGCTGCTTCAAGGCCAGCAAACATTGCCGCTTCCTTTCCGAAGTTTCTGGAAAACGACAAGTATTTCACATTCTCATCTTTTTCGCTCAAAGCTTTAATTTTCTCCAAAGTTTTATCTCTGGAGCCGTCATCAACAAAAACCAGTTTAAAATCATATTCGGAAAGGAAATGCTTTTTTACTTCTTCGTAGAAAAAGGAAAGCACTTCTTCCTCGTTGTAACAAGGTATAATAATCGCTATTTTTTTCATACTTCACCATCATTTAAATATAAAGTATATACATTATAGCATCTGTTTAAAAACAAGTCAATTTTCTTTTTTTGTTCTGGTTTAATTGCTTTAATTTCCGTAATATGATAAAATGACAAAAAAGATAGGATCTAGATTATGAAAAAAAGAAACAATATATATTGTTTATTCACTATTATATTCTTTATATTCCTTTTAATCGGTTTATTACCGACTCAAATTAAAAGCGGAACTCCCTTTGGTTTAGGTTTATTTACAGACAGTTTAAAACAATATCTGATTTTCATGCAAGATTTTGTTTCCAATATTAAAGGAGCTCTTGCTGGAGAACCTTTACAAATTTATCGCTTTGATATTGGCTTAGGAAGCGATTTTTTCTTGAGTTATGGCTATTATTCGCTCTTTGACCCGCTGACAATTATGGCCTATTTGATTCCTTTAAAACACCTTGAATTTAGTTTTTATTTAATTACAATTATCAGACTTTATCTATCGGGGACTTTTATTATTATCCTAGCAAGAAAATTCGGGGTTAAAGACCGTCGGGCACTTTTATCAACGGCTATATTTTATTGTTTTAATATAACTGTTCTATATTCGGCTTTCCGTCATCCGCTGTTTATCAACGGACCGATGCTACTACCCTTAGTAATTCTGGGAGCGGAGAAAATTTTTCGCGGTGAAAGTCCCTATCTTTTGATTATTTCTTCTTTTCTTGGAATCATTACTCAGTTTTATTTTTTTATTTATACAAGTTTTGGTTTCGAACTTTTTGTTCTTATCAGATTATTCCCGAAGATAAAAAATGAATCATTTAAAAGTTTTTTTAAAACTTTTATTTATATAAATTTAGTTTATTGTCTGGGAACATTCCTCGGAGGATTTGTCCTCATACCTCAGCTTATGGGAACAATATCCGGCGGGAGAACCGCCTCTAAGGGTTTTGTTTTCTATAATTCCTATGATTATCTTACATATCTTCTTTCTTTCCTAGTTCCGGTTATCGGCAGTCGTTATTCACCTACGATTGGTAATTTCTTCGTTTTATTTATCGTTTTAATTTATTTCTTTAATCGAAAAAAAACTTGGGAGAAATATTTTTTCCTAATTCTTGTTATACTTTTGTTTATACCTTTTTTTGGATATCTGATTAACATCTGTTCTTATATTACGAATCGTTGGACCTATCTGATAATTCTTCCGACGGCTTTAATGCTTGGAAAGGTTATTGATAAGCCGGAAGAAGTAGAAGATAAAGCCATTTCTTCGTCATATAAAACCTTTTTAGTTTTAGGAAGTTTATTAGCGGGCTTTGGTATCTTAACATTTGCCGAGTTTTCTGATAGTTTCTTTATTTTTCTTTTAATATTAATTCCGTTGATTCTTTTAGAATATATAATGATCAGAGTTATTGTAAAGAAAAATTTCGGGACGGGAATTAAAAAATACCTTAACAGTAAATTAATAAATAGTATTATTTTAATATTAGGATTTTTGATGATTTTCGGAAAAAGTTTTGCTGGAGCTACCTTTCTTACAGTATCTGAAGGACTAAGTTCCTATAGCGACAGAGATTCATTTGAAGCGATTAGAAAAGATGAAGACTTCTTTCGAGTTGACCAGAATAAATATGTTCTTAATTCCGATTTTCTAAGCAATGATAACCTTATATATGGATTTCCGGCAACTTATTCTTATAATACAATGAATAACGGTCATATTAATGATATGATAGAATTTTTCAATATTGTAAATCATAATAATACAGTCGGTTATAATGGTTTTAATGAAAGAAGCGCTTTAAACAGCATTAATCATGTAAAGTATCTGATTGTTCGGGAATCGGAAAAAATCAGAATCCCTTCCGGTTTTCGTTTATTCCAAACAATCCGTTTGGAGAAATTCGAAGAAGACCGTTTTAATAAGGCGACCAATACCGGCAATATTGAATACCAAGACGGACAAAAGGTTTATGAAGATGCTTATATCTATATTAATGAAAACTTTCTGAACTTTGGATTTGTTTATCATTCTTATATAAAGGCAAAAGATTTAGAAGAATTCTCTGCCGTTGGTAGAGAAAATGTGCTTCTTGATGCGGTGATATTAGATCAAGAGTGTGATTTGCCTAAATACTTTCCTGATGACCAAATAAGAATAGAACCAAAAAATTTAGTTTTGGATAATCTAAGAATCGAAGAAGGAAGAATAATCTCTGGAAAAGGCGGGGGGAGTATCGGCTTTCTTGTTGAAAACGTCAGGGAAGCTGAACTTTATCTGGAAACTTTAGGTTTAGTTAAAGATGAAATTTATCAGGATTATACCATTTATTATGAAACTGAAACAAGTTTTCATAAAGAAAAGCATTATGCATATGGAAAGAATTTTTATTTCGATAATCGGGATCATTTAATTAATGTCGGTTACTTTCAAGAAGACGATGTCAATGTCAGAATCACTTTCGAAGAAGGCGGATATGGTTTTAAAAGTATCGGATATTATATAAATCCGGTTAGCGAACTTCAAGAAAAAATAGAAAAACTTAATCGAGAAAGTTTGGAAGATCTCCGATTTTTCAAAAATGGTCTATCCGGGAACATCAGCTTAGAGAAGCCTGGTTTACTTTTCTTGTCTCTTCCTTATACCAAAGGATTTACCGCTTATGTTGACGGTGTGAAAACAGAAATTGTACTGGCAAATATCGGTTATATGGGAGTCTTCTTGGAAACCGGCGATCATGAAATTAAATTAATTTATGAAACTCCGGGAATGAAGGCTGGACTTCTTTTATCTTTATTATCTCTAGCGTCATTATCGCTCATTATGATTTATAGAGGGTTTATAAAAATAAATAAGCAAATGCATAGGTGAAAAATGAGTTTAATTAGAAAATTTTTAAATAATAAATATTTTATCATTCTGACATATTTTTTCACCTTGGTTTGTTGGTATTTTAAAATTCAGACTCCGGCATTAATCTATGCGTCCCTCGCGATTGTTTTAATTATCATGACCGATGCTTCCAGGATTAATATTGTAACTATAATTTTTGCGGGAATTATCAATTACCGTGAAACTTCTTATGAAAACAATTATTTAATATATCTGATAATCGGTGGAATAATTGTTCCTTTTATGTTCTTTGATTTATATCGGCAGGGGTTAAAATATAAAAACTCAATCCTTATTGCGATGATAATCTTTTTGCTTGCAAATATCCTCTCTATGGTAAATATTACGAAAGAGACTCTGGCATATGGCTTGTCCGGCATTGCTCAAAATGCTGCCTTTTGTTTGCTTTTCCTTTACATTTGGAATATTAGAAAAAAAGAAGATTATAAATTTATTGGGAAAAGCGCAACTTATCTCAGCATCGCTATAAGCATTCAGGTTTTGATATTTTTGCTAACTTATGAAGGTGAAGTTTTAAATAAAAATATTTTTCTTGGCTGGAGCGCCAGCAATACACTGGCGATGATTTATCTGCTTTTAATACCGATGACAATCTATCTTTATATAGAGAACCAAAAACGAATTTTCTTATTACCTATTCTGATTATTGATATTGCAGTAATTATTCTTACTTTCTGTAAGGGGGCTTATTTGACGCTTGCCATCCTCTTTATTCCAATGGTTTTTTATATGAGAAAGTTTGTAAAGGATAGAAGAAGATTCACAAGAAATCTTCTTGTGATGGCGGGTATGATGGTGCTTTTTCTAGCAATTGTCTTTTCCGTCACCAGTATTCGCGAAGGGTTCGTTAATTATTTCAGTCAGATGGCTGAAAGAGGGTGGTTCAACGATAAAGCTCGTATCGAAATTTTAAAATACGGGGCAAGTGTTTTTAAAAAATTTCCTCTCTTTGGTTCCGGTTCCTTTACATCAACACCCTATCTGGTTTTCAACGGATATAAGCCTTCTCTCAAACATTACCATAATATTATCATTCAGAATCTAGCAACGATGGGAATTTTTGGTTTGCTAGCTTTCGGAAACTATCTTATTCAAATCTTTAGAAAAGCAAAACCGAATCATTTTTATAATATTTCAGTTTTGTTTGCTGTTCTTTCGATGTTAATTCATGGTATGGTGGATAGTACTTGGCATAATCCAATCATCTTTATTATTATGACAATCTATCTGACTTGTCTGGTAGATAAGAAGGAAATTATTTGACTAAAATTTTTGAATCGGCTATAATATTTATACTATGAAAGTAATTTATCTAACGGGGGTTGAGATTTATCTCATAGCGCTCCTCCTTATTATTGTTTTCTCAATTATTTTTTCGGTAATCTTTTTTAAGTATCGAAACCGTAAGATCAGGGACTTGCTGGAAGAGGTAGGGAAGTCTAATTCCTTTTTTCTGCAAGATACGGATAATAAAATCTATGATTTCGAGCTTGAAAATTCGGATTATAAATTATTGATTAAATTGGTTTATGTCCCTGCCAATTCTTCTGTTACTATTAATAGCAGAAATACTTGGTGCTTAAGATATGGAGGCAGTCCTACTCGAGGTTATACCAATATGAAGTATTTGAAAAGATTAATTCCTTTTCTTGAATATAAAGTATTGGAGAAGAAAACAAGAAAAATTCTTTTAATCTTTCCTCAAACAAATAAGGTTCAAAGGTATTTAAATGAAAGTGAAATTGCAATTTTAACTCCCGGTGAACCCGTATATGATTATCGTGTTATTAGTTACCTAGAGTTTGCTGCCCGATTTCAAGATTTGCTATAATAAATGCCCTAAGACTAGCATATAATTCATTGAGGTGAATTATATGAATCCTATGAATCAGTTCACTCCGATTACTGGAAATCAAGAAATAGTCTTGAAGAATCGAAGCGATCTTCATATTACGGGAGTGAAGAAATTGGAAAGTCTGAACAGCAATGAGTTTTTCTTGGAAACCAATCTAGGTAAAATGCAGGTAAGAGGCAACGAACTAGAAATGAAGAACTTAGATTTAGAAAAGGAAGTTTTGGTAATTTCAGGCAAAATTAATTCAATTGAATACCTTAGCCGTCAGAAAATTGAAAAGACAAAAGGATTCTTAAGTAAATTGTTTCGATGATCGGTGTTCGCGAACAAATAATCTGGATAATTTACTTTTTGGTTTTCGGTTATTTTCTGGCTGTAATGGACGATATTCTAAACTATGTTTTAAAAAAATGTAGGATTAACCAAGTCTTGAGTTATATTTTCCAATTATTCTTTTGGCTTGGTCTTGCTTACCTGGCAACCATATATATGATGAAGGTAACCAACGGTGCCTTAACAATCTATGCTTTCGGTTTTTTCGTAATCGGAGCTTTGATTCATATTTCGTATTTTTCTAAGCAACTTCAAATTGATCTAGCTCGATGTGATCGCTTTTTAGGAAAAATCTATCAAAGGGTCAAAAAACTTATTATTATAATTGTTATACCTAAAGAGGTAATAAATTTCTTTAGAAAACTTTTGCCTCGAAAGAAAACTTTTAATTGGATAAAGCATAAGTTTAGAAAAATATTTAAAAGGAAAAAAGCAGATGAAAAAACTATTGATCTTAAAGATGATACTTTTGAGCATGCTTCTTTTGAACGGTTGTAACGGCGATGAAGTTCAAGTTGACATTTATACATCGATCTATCCGCTCGAATTTATTGTTAAGAATATTGTAGAGGAGGAATTTGTTGTTCGTTCCGTTTATCCTCGGGGAAAAGATGTTCATTCATATGAACTAAATCCTAAGGATATTATGAGTATGGCCCGCAGCAAAGTGATTTTTTACGTCGGTCTTGGTTTAGAGTGGATGATCGAAGATTCTGTTGATTCTACACTTTCGGAAGTAGCAGCAGTTCAGGTTTCAAAAAATCTTTCACTGATTGAGGTGAACAGCGATAATGTTCACCACCATCATGAAGAGGACGACCATCAAGGCGTCTTTTATGATGCCCATATCTGGTTGGATCCGAATCGAATGAAAACTATCACTGATACGATTCTTGATGCTTTGTTTGAAACCTTTGAGCTTACGGAAACTCAGAAAGCCAATTTTAATAGGAATTCTGAAGATTTGAAGAATAAATTTACGGAATTAGATCAAGAATTCCGGGAAATGGTTTCTTCTGAAGATATCGTTAATAAAACTATCATGATTGATCATGATGCTTACGCTTATTGGGATGATGCATATGGAATCAAAAGGATTAGGCTTAGAACCGATAATGAGAGTAATGATATTGCCCCGGCGGAAATGCAGAAGAAAATAGAACAAGCGAAGGAATTAGGTATTAGATATATTTGTATTACTAAAAATGAATTAGAATCTTCGATTATAAATCAGTACTTGAATTCTCTTAAATTACCATTGGAAAACAAACTGACACTTCATAATCTTGCAACCATTACCTCGGAAGAGGAAAAGGTTGGACTTGATTATTTTTCCATTATGGAACATAATATGGAAGTCTTAAGGAAAGCTTTTCCAAAGAAGTAATTATTGATTGAATAAAGAAGATAAATGGTGAGAAAATAAAAAAAAGCCTTGATTTTTCCTTTCGTTTATAGTAAAATATATAAGCAGTCAAGTACTGCATTTGGTGGGGTAGCGAAGTGGCTAAACGCGGTGGACTGTAAATCCACTCTCTCCGAGTTCGGCAGTTCGAATCTGCCCCCCACCACCATTTATAGGGCTATAGCCAAGCGGTAAGGCAACGGACTTTGACTCCGTCACTCGATTGTTCGAATCAATCTAGCCCTGCCATTTTGTGCTTTAAGCACTTTTTTATATATAGGACCATCGCCAAGCGGTAAGGCAATTGGCTCTGACCCAATCATTCGGAGGTTCGAATCCTCCTGGTCCTGAAATAGAAGGTTAACTTTGCTCAAGCTTTTGTTTGAGCATTATTCTTTGTATTTTTAATATAATTAAAGTATAATAGAGGTTAAGATGGAAATTAATAAATTGGCCACTACTAGATATGTTGCGCTGCGTGGTTTAAGTGGCTATGAAAAAGAAAACACGGTGGCAGCATTTATCGCCGCCGGAAATCGTTCCTATTATGGAATTGAAGGCGATCTAATCATGACTAAGGACAATGTGTTTGTGATCTGTCATGAAAAAAATACTCAAAGCATTGCTCCGATTAATAAGATTATTCTTGATTCTACCTATAAAGAACTTTTAGAAATCCCTCTTTATGAGATGAATACCCAGTGTCCAAAAGCTTATCTTCGTATTCCTACACTTAAAGATTTGCTTTTTATCTGTAAGAAATATCGTAAACGGGCTTTTATTAATCTTAAATGTGATCTAAATTATCCGCAGATTCAAAATTTGCTTGATGAGATTGAGGACTTTGATTATTTGGATAAGGTCGTAATTCTCTCTTCAAATTTTTTGAATTTAAAAAAGATTCGCGATCTTTCCCCAACCATTTATTTACAGTATGGGGCTGAACAATATCGTGAAGAAGTTCTTGATTTGTGTTTGGAGATTAATGCCGGTTTGGTTCTTGAATATCAAGATCTAAAAAAACAATTAATTGATCTCTTCCATCACCATAATTTGGAAGTTAACGCTTGGGCAATCAATGATGAAACCAATGCCCGAGAACTGGAAACTTACGGAATAGATTATATAACTACTAGTATATTGGAGTAATTTATATGAAAAAATTAGCTGTCCTCGCCATACTTCTCGGTTTAGTTGCTTTTGCCGGGATTATCGTAATTTCTTCAAAATCAGAAAATTTACCCGAGTCTGCGAAAACCATAGGCTTTATTGCCATCGGTTATTTTGGGGTAATAGTTTTTGCTTGGGGTTGGATGAAGCTTTTTAATAAAAAGTGAATAATGACAGGATTTGGCGTAATTCGCCTTTTTTTATTTATATAATAGAAAAGGGGTGTGGTTATGCGAATCCTGGCGATGATGCCTTATCAAAAGAATTTATTAAGAGCTATGGCTGAAGCCGCTGCACTTGGGATGGGGTCTTACATTCTTTAAGTGTTCTGATAGGTGATAAAAATAAAATCATAGAAACCTGTTACTTGGAAAATGTTGACCGCCGAAGATTTGAGATACGGCATTTTTTATTGGATGTAGAAGCGGTTGATCATGCAAGAAGTTTGCTTGAGGAAAAAGAGGCAGACTTTGTAATTTTCGGAGATCTTCCGGAAATGTATCAACTTAATGTTCTGAGGGCAAAGGATTGTCTCTCTCTCGGAAGCGTTGATATTATTGATTTACCGAATATAAGAAAGTTCTTTATGATCAGTAATTTAAACCGTAATTACTATGTTGATTTTGAAGAGAAGAAGAATGCAATTATTCAGGCACGGAAGGTAATGAAAAATCTTGATATCAAAAAGATAAATACTGTATTAATTGCTTCAAACAGTAAGAACGAAGTTCTGGAAGGAAATATTTTAAAAGTCTTGGTGAAGGAAAGTAAAATTGGCGATGTAGAAGTACAGGGCGTTTATGAACTTTCCCGTTTTCTTTCCCGTGAAAGCCAGTTCAATATTTATAATTCCGGGGTTAATCTCCTAATTATGAAGAATTATGAGATGACGAGAGTTTTTATAAATACCCTTAGGGCTTTTTCTAAGGTTAGGATTGCTAGTTTGATAGTTGGAAGAGATTGCTATGCCGTTGATTTTTCCTTGTATGAGTCTAAGGAAAATATATATTTTACTTTGATAATACTGGAAAAATTATTTATTAAGATAAATAAAGTTTGTTTAGGATAGGGTAATGTGATATAATATTTTTGCTTAGGAGGGAAAAATGAACCTTATTCAAACTGATTATGAAATTTATCAAATTATCCAAAAAGAAAGGAAACGTCAACAGGATAATATTGAATTGATTGCCTCGGAAAACTTTGTATCAAAGGCGGTTTTAGAAGCGCAAGGATCGATTCTAACAAACAAATATGCGGAAGGGTATCCTGGGAGACGTTATTACGGTGGTTGTGAGTTTGTTGACGAGGTTGAGAACATTGCAAAAGAAAGAGTAAGGCTACTTTTTAGCGCTCGATATGCCAATGTTCAACCTCATTCCGGAAGCAGTGCCAACATGGCCGCTTATCGTGCATTAATTTCTTCCGGTGATCTTGTCATGGGGATGGCCCTTGATCAAGGAGGCCATTTAACTCATGGCCACCCCTTAAGTTTTTCTGGAATCGATTATAAGTTTTACCCTTATTTTGTAAACAAGGATACGCAAAGAATTGATTATCATGAGTTAGAAAAACAAGTTAAGATAATCCGGCCAAAATTGATTGTTGCTGGGGCCAGTGCTTATTCTCGTGAAATTGACTTTAAACGAATCGGCGAGATTTCGAAAAGATACGGAGCTTATCTGATGGTTGATATGGCCCATATTGCCGGTTTAGTTGCTGCGGGTTTACATCAGAATCCGGTTCATTACCCTGATATCATCACTTCTACAACCCATAAAACATTAAGAGGACCAAGAGGGGGAATAATCCTTACTAATTCCGAAGAACTCTCTAAGAAGATTGACCGAGCTGTATTTCCCGGTATTCAAGGCGGTCCCCTAATGCATATCATAAGCGCTAAGGCTGTTTGCTTTAAGGAAGCTTTAAGTCAAGAATTCAAAGAATACCAAAAACAGGTTATTAAAAATGCCGCACATTTAAGTGAGGCATTG
>CALEGD010000070.1 GCA_937877075.1 uncultured Acholeplasmatales bacterium | reverse complement strand
ATTTGCTAGGAAAGTTAATTTTGGAGAAATGCATGTTTTCCCATATTCTCCAAGGCCCCATACCAGGGCTAAAGATTTCCCTAATCAAATTGATGATATCAGTAAAAAGTTTCGGGTTAACGAAATGCTTAGTTTGAACCGGGAGATGGCACTTAGCTACCGCAAGAAGTTTCAGGGCAGAAATCTTGAGGTACTAGTAGAAAGAAATGAATCTGGGATTGCTTTCGGGCATTCTTCTAATTATCTTGAAGTAAGTTTTGCGTCACAAACTGCGGAAAACAATGATTTAGTTCAAGTCAAGATTGAAAAAGCGGATTATCCGGTTTCAATCGGAAAGGAGTGAATATGTTTAAGAAATATCGATTTCAACCTTATATATATGAGGCTTTAAAAGAACTAGAGTTTAATCAACCGACTGAAGTTCAAGAACAAGTCATTCCTCTGATTCAAAGGAAAGAAAATGTTATCGGTAAAAGTCAAACCGGAACCGGAAAGACCCACGCCTTTTTGCTTCCTTTAATAGACGATCTTAAGTATGATGCTGGTCTTGAAGCTTTAATCATAGTTCCGACTAGAGAACTGGGGATACAGATAGCAGAAGAGATTCGCAAAATTTCCAAGTTTCGTCCAGAGTTTTTAGATGTGAGACTTTATGTTGGCGGAACTGACCGTAATCAAGAAATTTCGAGACTCGAAAAATCTCAACCACAGATTGCTATTGGTACAATCGGAAAACTAAAAGACCTAGCTATTGATACAAATTTATTAAAAATTCATACTGCTAGCAGGGTAGTAATTGATGAAGCGGATATGGTTTTCGTACCGGAAGATATGGAAGAGATTGATAAACTTTTCAGTTCTTTTGATGAAGATTTTCAAACCTTAGTCTTTTCCGCAACCTTCAACCAAGAACTAATTGTTTTTTTAAATAAATACTTAAAGAATTTTACTACGGTTGATCTTACAGATAAAGAAATATCGAAGGAAGAAATCGAACATATCTTTATTCCAACAAAAAACAAAGATAAAAACTCTTTGCTTTATGAACTTTTAAACACTTTTCATCCTTATTTAGCTTTGATTTTTGCGAACACAAGGGTGAAAGCCGAGGAAATAGCAACATATCTTGGAAACTCCGGTCTTAAACCGGGACTCTTAACCGGTGAACTTGAACCTCGACAACGTAGGCAAGTTTTAAAAAGAATTAAAGACGGTACCTTTCAATTTGTTGTGGCAACTGACCTTGCAGCCCGGGGAATGGATATCATCGGGGTCAGTCATGTCATCAATTATGAACTTCCTTCCGACCTTGAATTTTATATTCACCGAACCGGCAGAACCGGCAGAGCCGACTATACAGGTACCGCCATTTCCTTTTACGATTATGAAGATGATGAATACTTAAAAAATCTTGAAGCTAAAGGCTTAAAATGTGTTTACAAAGTCTTAAAAGATGGGGAACTTCAGCCTACCAGAGAAAGAAATTATAAGAAGGAGACGAGTCGGAAAGCTCAAGAAGAATCAAAGGTTCATGCTCGGATTCCTTTAGGTAAAAAGGTAAAGCCCGGTTATCGGAAAAAACGAAAACAGTTGATTGAAAAAGAAATCAAGAAAATGAAAAGGGCTCATATTGATGCCATCTATCGGCGTAAGGCCCATAAAAATAAGTAAAGGGAAGGTGTTGTATGGATACAATTGATATTGTCTTATTGGTTTTGGCGATTGCCGGAATCCTTTTGTTGGTGGGGATTCTTTTGGTCTTGCTATTAAAGAGAAACGGTGATCTAGATGACAAACTTGATGCCAGTCGCGGGGAAATGACCAACTCCATTCACTCTTCGATGGAAATTCTCGGAAATATCTTAAAAAATAGTAATGAACAATTCTCAAAATTATTGATGGATTCACTGGCAACAAATTTAACCCAACTGAATAATACTTTCGGAAATAACGCTCGGGAAACCGAACTGAAATTAGAAAATATCCGTCAAAGCGTAGAAAAGTCCCTAACATCTTCCGCTAGTTTGACTGAAACTAAATTAGAAAATATTCGGGCTTCGGTAGAAAAAGCCATCAACAATCTTCAAAATGATAATAGTAAAAAGCTTGATGAAATCCGGCAGACGGTTGATGAAAAACTACAAAAAACCTTAGAAGAACGCTTAAGTAAATCTTTTCAATTAGTTAGTGAAAGACTAGAGCAAGTTTATAAAGGTTTGGGTGAAATGCAGAACCTGGCGAGTGGTGTTGGTGATTTGAAAAGGGTTCTGACAAATGTAAAAACCAGAGGTACGCTCGGAGAAATTCAACTTGGGAATATTTTAGAAGAGATTATGACTACTGATCAATATGAAACCAATGTTGTTACAAAGAAAGGAAGTCGTGATCGCGTTGAGTTTGCGATTAAACTTCCCGGAGAAGATGAAGTAGTATATCTCCCGATCGATGCGAAATTCCCGCTTGATGATTATCAAAACCTTCTCGATGCCTATGATACCAGTTCTCCAGAAGCTGTGAAAGCTGCTCAAGCAAATTTAATTCGGAAAATTAAATCCTTTGCAAAGGACATTCATGATAAATATATCGATGTTCCGAACACTACTGAATTTGGAATTATGTTCCTTCCGATAGAAGGGTTGTATGCGGAAGTGGTTAAAAGTGGAGTTTTAGAATCTCTTCAAAGAGATTATAAAATAAATCTTGCCGGTCCGACAACGATGGCAGCTCTTTTAAACTCCTTACAAATGGGATTTAAGACCTTGGCAATTCAAAAAAGAAGTAGCGAAGTTTGGAAGATTCTCGGAGCAGTTAAAACCGAATTTTCTACTTTCAGCAAGGTCTTAACAGACGCCCAAAAGAAGATTAACCAAGCCAATGAACAATTAGATAAATTAGTTGGTACCAGAACAAGAATGATTGAAAGTAAACTTAAGAATGTTACCGCCCTTCCGGAATTAGAAACGCAAGTTCTTTTGCCATCGGAAGAATGAAAAAAAGGTCCTCGGACCTTTTTTATATTTATAAGTTAGTACAAGATAATATTACATCGTTTATGCTTTTCTCTTAATTTGGATAGTCAAATTTCAAGGAATTCTAAAAAGTTTTAAAGTGTTTTTAGTATAAGATGATAATATAAGATGTATAATTTTGAAATTGATGTCTCAATTAATATTACGAACTCTTTATATATTTTTTCGTTTAATTTTAAAATTTACTTTAATAATTTTTATAAAAAAAACCCATTGACATTATACCCCAAGGGGTATATAATATATATGGGTTGACATAACTCAAAAAATTATAAAGGAGATTAAATTATTATGGAGAATACATTAAGGTTAGTATCAAATTTAGATGGATTACATTGTTTTAGTTGTATAAATAGAATCACATCAAAATTACAATCAATTGGGGCTAATAAAGTAGATATTGATATTGCTCAAAAAATTATGAAGGTGGATTTTGTTGGAAAAGAAAATGATGCAGAAACATATTTAGACGCAGTTAAAGCATTAGGTTATAAAGTTAAAAAGATAGTTGTATTTAATCCTAATGTACTTAATAATTTATAAGGTGAAATTATGCAAGAACATGTAATGGAAAAATGTAAAACAAAAATTAGGGAATCCAGTGAAAAGAAACAAATATATAATAGACTTAATCGGATAGAAGGTCAATTACGTGGGATTAGAAAAATGGTTGATCAAGACATTTATTGTGATGATATATTGATTCAAGTTTCTGCTGCTGCCAACTCGTTAAAGAGTTTAGGAAGATTAATTCTTGAAAATCATATTAGAACTTGTGTTACAAATGAATTAAAATCAGGAAATAATGATATTATAGATGAACTTATTAATTCATTTTCTAAACTAAATTAAAATTATAAGATTCATAGATTTTATCAAAAAAACAGGAGTTTTAAAATGAGAAAACAAATTAAAATAAATAATATAGTTATTATTGTTGTTGTAATGATAACATTAATAATAACTTTATTTTACATACAATCAGAAGATATTAAAACAGAGCAAGATTTTTTGGAGAAATATGATCTACTAGGTCTATCAACAGAAGATATGGTAACTAAACTAGATTATATTACTAATGAGGATCGCGGATTTAAAGCTTCAATAACTTCTACAAATCTTAGAATAAGTGAAAACGGAGTTGAAGTAGTATACGAAATTCCAGATGATAAATTTTATTTGTCATTTGCTCCATATATACTAAGCACCCATCCATGTGCTACACATTCTCTATCTTCGTGTAGTAGTGAATTAAAAAATGAAATATTTAATATTACGATAAATGATGAAAACGGAAATATACTTTTTTCTAAAGAAATGAAAAGCATGAATAATGGGTTTATTGGTATCTGGCTTCCAAGAGATTTTAAAGGGATACTAAAGGTTGATTATAAAGAAATGTCAGCTGAGGCTGAAATAAGCACTTTTATTAATGATAATACATGTTTAACTGAAGGACTTATTCTAAACTAAGTTTTATAAATAACCTGCAAAGATATAATAATAATATTGTAACAGGCTATAATATATTTAAATTTAAGATGATTGAATTACTAAAAATATATTAAAATAGGAGATAACTATACTTGAACAAAGAAAAAAACAATGTACAGGTTCATGGAAACCATAATAAGATGAACCATAGTAAAATGGATCACAGTAAAGATGAACATCAGGATAATCAAATGGACCATCAACATCATCACGGACATATAAATGGTGATCATCACGAAAATCACAATCTACATATTCAACACATACACCATGAAGGACATTCACACAATGGACATCACGATCATAAGGGTCAAGGAGGACATGAACATCATAATCATGGGAATTTCAAACAAAGGTTCTTAATCTCATTGCCACTTGGCTTGATTATTATGTGGATATCTCCTCTAATGGGTTTAAGGGTACCATTCCCATTTCAATATACTTTCCCATATTCAGACATTATAGCAGCAGTGTTATCTTTGATTTTAATAATATATGGTGGAAACCCATTTTTTCAAGGTGCTGTAGGGGAGTTTAAACAAAAAGCACCGGGAATGATGGCTTTAGTTTCTATGGGTATCGGGGTTTCATTCTTATATAGTGTTTATGCGGTTATTATGCGCTATGCAACTGGTTTACATTATATGGATTTCTTCTTTGAATTTGCCTCACTTATATTAATTATGTTATTAGGTCACTGGATTGAAATGGTAGCATTAGGTAAAGCAGGGGATGCACAAGAATCTTTAGCTAAATTATTGCCGAAACATGCAAATGTTATGCTTGAAAATGATGTAATAGAACAACGTCCAATCTCAGAACTTCGCGTTGGTGATATAGTTCAGGTTCAGGGTAGTGAAAATATTCCTGCAGACGGAGTTATCATTCGCGGAGATTCTCGAGTAAATGAATCTCTTTTGACCGGTGAATCTAAACCTATATTAAAAAAAGTAGGTGATGCTGTTATTGGCGGGTCAACTAATGGTCAGGGAGTATTGTATGTTGAAGTACGGGAAACAGGTGATGCTTCATTTTTATCGCAAGTACAAAGGTTAGTTGCAGATGCTCAAAATCAACCCTCTCGTTCAGAAGATAAAGCACGTAAAGTTGCTGGTTATTTATTCTATATCGCAACTGTTGTAGCAATAGTTTCTTTAATTGTTTGGTGGATAGTATTTGATTTACAAACCGCTATCTCATTTGCGGTAACGACACTTGTTATAGCATGTCCACATGCTTTAGGTTTAGCTATTCCTTTAGTTATATCCCGAAGTACAAGTCTTGGTGCTACCAGAGGATTACTTGTAAAGAATCGTGAAGCTTATGAGTTAACAACAAAAGCTGACACGATGATTTTAGATAAAACCGGAACACTTACTACAGGAGAATTCAAAGTACTACAGATAAGCTCCTTAAATAATAATTACAATGAAAAAGAGTTGTTAGCTTTATTAGCGGGCATTGAATCTGGTTCAAGCCATCCGATTGCTCTATCTATTATCAATCATTCCAAAGAAAAAAATATTTCCCCGATCAACTTTGATAAAGTAGAAGTTGTTTCAGGTCAAGGAATGATAGGAATGAATAAAGGCGATAGGTATTCTTTAATTAGCCAAAAAGTGTATGGAAAACCAATTGACATAAAAGCTTTACCAGGTGCAACTATAAGTATCCTGACTAAAAATGACATTGCTATAGGAGTTGTTTCCTTAGGAGATGAATTAAAAGCAACAAGCAAAGAGTTGATAGATGTTTTAAAGAAAAAAGGTATTACACCGATTATGGCTACTGGGGATAATGAGCATGCCGCTAAAGCAGTAGCGGAAGAACTTGGAATTGATTTTCGCTCAAATCAATCACCGCAAGATAAATATAATTTAGTAGAAAGCTTAAAAAATGAAGGCAAAACAGTTATTATGGTTGGTGATGGCATTAATGATGCGCCGTCTCTCGCCTTAGCAGATGTTGGAGTAGCTATTGGAGCTGGTACTCAAGTTGCTATTGATTCTGCTGATGTTGTATTAACCCAATCAGAGCCAGGCGATATTGAGTCCTTTATTGAGTTGTCTTTTAGAACAAATCGTAAAATGAATCAAAACTTGACTTGGGGAGCGGGTTATAACTTTATTGCGATTCCAATTGCTGCTGGTCTTCTAACACCAATTGGGATTACAATTTCACCTGCCATTGGAGCAATTCTAATGTCCCTTTCAACAATAATAGTTGCAATTAATGCCATGGCATTAAAACTAGATAATTAGTAGTTTCTTTTATATCATATTGCGAATAAACATCATTTTCTAACGGTGTTTTTTGTTCCTTTTGCTTGATTAATTAAATTGTATATTAATGCGAAAAACTCTCCATATCATAATATGAAGAGTTTTCTTTAATATAATAAGATTGGTATATCATTTAATTTAATTGGTGAACTCTCGCTTTCGATATAAGATGAGAGCTAAAATGATAAAAACAATCGTAATAATCGAAAAGACTGTAAAGCTGATATATTCGAAACTATCACCGGTTTTTAAAAAGGAAACCGGCTCGCTGAAGGTAAAGGGAGACAGATATTTTAATTTCTTCAAAAGATTGTCTTTTGAAAAGGAAGAAATAAAGGTCAATATGTATAAGGGCAGGGGAATAAGCAAGGCAATCAGTGATTTCGAACTGTGTTTTATAAAGCAAGCCAGGGCAAAGCCGAGGCCCTGAACCATTAAAAGCAGAATAAGAAAGATTAGCATATAAAAAAAGAAACGACTAAGATTTAGTTCTGTTTTGATGGAGAGAAATCCAAGAGTGCAGAAAATTGTGATTAAAGCAGAAAATACTATGACTTGGATTGATGCGGCTAATAGTTTTGTAAAGAAGAAGGAGGTTCTTGAAACCGGAAGTGAACAAATGAGATCGGTGGTTTGTTCCCTTTCTTCGCGACTGATGATTGAAAATCCGGTCATCGCGGCAAAAACTGCACCGAAGAGTTGGAGAAGCATTCCCCCTTCCATGGCAAAATATTCAACTTCGTTTTCCGGAATTCCTCCGAAGGATTTTAATATTTCCGCTATCTCTCCGGATGTTGCTGCATAAATGTCCTTAACTAACGGATATAGAATTAGGATTAAATACATGAAAATTCCAATTGAGAGAGTCCATCCGAGCAAATTTTTAAAGGATCTTTTCAATTCCATTTTTAAAACTTTAGGATTAATCATCATCTTTCTCCTTCCGATAATAATGCATAAAGATTTCCTCAAGATCAAGATCTTCAATCTTTAAGGATTGTAAACGATAATAGGATAATTGTTTGACCAAAAGATTGATATCACCTTTAAAGGAATAAATAACCTGACCATTATTTCTTCCCAAATATTCAAGACCATCTAAGTTAATTCCATCAAGAACGGGACTGACATAAACTTTCTTAAATTCATTCTTTTTGAGGTTTTCTAAATAATCGGAAAAGAGAATGTTTCCCTCTTTAATAAGAACCACGCGATTGCAAATCTTTTCTACTTCCGATAGAACATGACTGGAAAGAAGAATGGTTGCACCTTTTTTCTTTTCTTCTTCAAGAATAGAAAAAAACTCTTGCTGGATAAGGGGGTCAAGTCCCGAGGTTGGTTCGTCTAAAATAATCAGTTTGGGAGAATGTAATAAGGCGGCGAGGATTCCCACTTTCTTACGATTTCCAAAAGAAAGTTCTTGAATTTTACGACCAAGGTCAAGATTTAATCTTTCCGAAAGTTCAAAAATTCTGGCATTAGGTGCTTTTCTAACCTTTGCAAAGTATTCAAGTTGTTTAAATACCGTTAGTTCCGGGTAAAGAAAGACTTCACTGGGAAGATAACCGATTAAATTATTTGTTTCTGGTGAAGGTTCTTTTCCGAAGATTCTAATATCTCCGGAAGTTTTTTGAATCAGACCCATGATTGTTCTAATAACGGTTGACTTACCGGCTCCGTTCGGGCCGATGAAACCGAGGATTTCTCCTTTATAGAGGTCAAAGGTGACGTTCTCCACACCACGAGCTTTACCGTAATATTTTTTTAAATCGACGATTTCAATTATTTTTTCCATTTATTCACCTCAATATCACTAAGAATAATATATCATTTTTTCTTATCTTATTCAATAGAAAAAAACGGTCTTAATTAATTATTCATTAATCAAGGCCGTTATTTCTTTTTTTAGTTCGGAAATAATTTGATCTTGTTCGATGCGACGGATTATCTTACCTTTTTTAAAGAGTAAAGCTCCGTTTCTTCCGCCGGCAATGCCAATATCAGCTTCCGATGCTTCTCCGGGTCCGTTAACC
>CALEGD010000069.1 GCA_937877075.1 uncultured Acholeplasmatales bacterium | reverse complement strand
GTTTTAGAAGCAGTCGATTACAACCCTTTTGAAATATCGATGTTTTCCGAAGGACCGTTAACTCACGGAACTATGCTCACTTTGGCGGTGCTTGGAGGATTGGTCTGTGGTATTGGTTCCGGTATTAGTTTAAGAAGCGGGGCTTCAACCGGAGGTATGGACATTATCAGTCAATACTTTTCCTTTAAAAAAAGCATCCCCTTTACAACCTTTTCTTTGGCGGTGGATGCATCGATTATCTTTTTATCGGCTTTTGTCGGCAGCTTAAAAACTGCGGTCTATACGATAATTCGATTAATAATAACTTTACTAGTTTTGGATAAAATTCATACCATTTATAAATATATGCGTGTTCAGATTATTACAATGGAAAAAGAGAGAATGCGCGAAGCCTTGGTTACTGCTTTCAACCACGGGGTTACAATTTACCCTGCTGTCGGGGGTTATTCCGGGCAACAAAAGTGGTCGCTAGAATCGGTCGTTTCCAGCTATGAAGCAGAAGAGTATAAGAATCTTGCTTTAAAAATAGATAAAAGTGCCTTTATTACCTTTACAGGGATAAAACATGTATATGGGCTCTTTCATCGTAATGCCATTACCTAGAGCCTTAAGGCTCTTTTCTTTTCCGATAACTTGTATAAAAGGGAAAGTTGCGGTATAATAAAATTATCATAGATAAAAAAGGAATCAATTATGAATCAGGATATTTTAAACAAAATCAGAAACTTTTCTAAAGAACGTGATTGGGATCAATTTCATAGCGGTGAAAATCTAGCGAAGGCGTTGATTATTGAAGCGGCCGAATTATTGGAATTATATCAATGGAAACAAGAGACAGAAAAAGTCCAAGAATTGAAAGAAGAACTTGCGGATGTCTTTTTATATGCAATAATGATTGCCGATTGTTACGGATTTGAAATTGATAAGATTATTATGGAGAAATTAAAGAAGAACGAGGAAAAATACCCGGTTAAAAAGGCTTACGGAAACAGCAAGAAATATAATGAATACTAGATTACAAAGAGAATTCTTCCTTCGTGAAGCCTCAAAGGTTGCACCGGATTTACTTGGAAAAGTATTATGTAAACGTCGAGAAGAGGTAGTCGATAAATGGCGGATTGTTGAGACGGAAGCTTATGGCGGTATCATTGATAAGGCCGCTCATTCTTATCAAGGAAGAAGAACAGCAAGAACTGAAGCGATGTATAAGCCCGGGGGCCATCTTTATATTTATTTCATTTATGGAATGTATTATATGTTGAATATTGTTGCAAATAAAGCTGAGGTTCCAGAAGGGGTCTTGATTAGGGCCCTTGAACCCTTAAGTAATGGTGCGGCAAGTAATACAAATGGTCCCGGAAAGCTTTGTCTAGCCCTTGGAATTACCAAGGAATATTATGGACTTGATTTATGTGTAAGCGAGGAAATCTTTCTCTTGGACGATGGTTTTACCCCAAAGAAGATTGTAGAAGCAAAAAGGGTGAATGTTGATTATGCCATGGAGGACAAGGATCGACTTTGGCGTTTTTATCTTCCCGATAGTCCTTTTGTCTCTCGAAAGTTTGTAGATAAATGATTGAAATTTCTTGACATTTTTTATTAAATATAGTAAGATAACAAAGGTACATTTTAAACCCCACAGATTGCCCTGTTATCAAGACCCACACTTGGTAAATTTCATCAGGAGGAAAACAAAATGAGCAAAAGTTTTATGGCGAACGAACAGAACATTGTCAGAAAATGGTTTGTTGTTGATGCAACTGATATTGTTTTAGGTCGTTTGTCTACTGAAATCGCCACTATTTTACGTGGTAAACATAAACCCACATTTACTCCCCATGTTGATTGCGGAGATTATGTGATTATTGTAAATGCGGAAAAGGTTGCTTTGACCGGAAACAAACTTGAAGACAAGATTTATTATCGCCATTCAGGTTATCTGGGAGGACTCAAGCAACGTAATGCAAAAACTTTGTTGGAAAAACAACCTCATCAATTACTTGAAAAATCGATTCGCGGTATGCTCCCAAAAAATAAATTAGGAGAAGCTATGTATCGCAAACTTTTCGTTTATGCCGGCCCTGAACATCCACATCAGGCCCAAAAACCGGAAGTTTTAAATATTAAAGGCTAAGGAGGAATAGAAAATGGCACAAGTTCAATATTATGGAACCGGAAGACGCAAAAGCTCTATTGCCAGAGTTCGCCTTGTACCGGGAAATGGAAAAATTATTATTAACGAACGTGAATTCACCGACTATATTCCTTCCGCAGCTACGCGTTTGGACGTACTACAACCGTTGAATCTCACTAATACAGCAGCCAATTATGATGTTTTGGTTAATGTAAACGGCGGCGGCATCGGTGGCCAAGCCGGAGCCATTCGTCACGGCATTACCAGAGCTCTGCTTGAAGTCAATCCCGATTTCAGGCCGGTGCTTAAAAAAGCCGGATTGATCACTCGTGATCCTCGGGCTAAGGAACGCAAGAAATACGGCTTAAAGAAAGCTCGTCGTTCCCCGCAATACTCGAAACGTTAAGAAATGCCTGCAAGCCTTATGGCTTGCATTTTCTTTTTTTTAGAATTTTTTAAGATTATCGTGTATAATAATCTTAATCGAGGTGAGATAATGAAAATATTGGTTGTGGAAGACGATAAAAATCTTAATGACAGCATTTGTGAAACACTCGGTACGATTGCTGATGTTGATGGTGTTTATGACGGCGAAGAAGCTTTATTTCTTTGTGAACAAGATATTTATGATTTGATTATCCTTGACGTTATGCTTCCTAAGATCGACGGTTTTACAATCCTAAAAAAACTTCGAAAATTCAGTGCCTGTCCGGTCTTAATGTTGACGGCGAAGGATACGGTTTCCGATAAGGTCCATGGATTGAAACTTGGAGCCGATGATTATATGACTAAACCTTTCTATCGTGATGAATTACTTGCGAGAGCCGAAGCGCTTCTGAGGCGTTATAATAATAATTTTCAAACACTGCAACTTATTTTTAAGGATTTAAAATTTGATTTAGCCCATAAAACAATTAGTATCAAAGGTAAAAAGTTAGATATTATCGGCAAAACTTATGATATTCTCGAATATTTTGTTCGAAATAAAGATATTATTATTCCTAAAGAACAACTCTTTAATCGAATATGGGGCTTTGATTCCGACACTATTTGGAGTGTTGTAGAAGTATATGTCAGTAATTTAAGAAAAGTTTTAAAACAATATGGTTATCACAAGTATATTAAAACTTTAAGAAATGTCGGTTATATGTGGACTGATTCGGAAGACTGATGGGGTAAATATGAAAAACGATAAAAAGAAAGTTCGTCACCAAGAAAAGCGAATCATCCTCACTCATTTTCTGACTTTTGTTTTACTGTTTATGATACTCGGAATTTTTATCATCGGCTTGATTAATATGTTCTTTTTTCGGGGAGTAAACCGTGAACTTCGGGAATTTAAAAATGCGGTAATAGAGAATATTGAAGAATATGAAATTGAAGGAAGAAACTTTGTTTCCATCAGTCCCCGGATTAATGCCCGTGTTTTTGTTATTCTTTACCAAGAAGACGGAAAAGTATATGCTTTTGATCGCAATATTTTAAACTTTGTAATTAGTGATTTAAAAGAAGAATATAGTGGCGGCTTTCATAATAATCCTAATATTGAGGAGGAAGAAATCCTCGCGGCACTTAATCATGAGATTTTTAAATATAGGAGCCATTTTGAAGTAAATCATGAACGGATTAACGATAAGGAAGTCTATCATTTCCAGACTTTATCATTTCCCCTAACAAACAATGATGCTCCCAATGTTAAGTCATGTAAGTTAATATTAATGATTAACGGAGAAATTGAATCTCGAAATCTGGTTTTAAAAGTATATATTCTATCTTCATTACTAATGTTTATCTTTGCCTTTATCGCAAGCCTTTATTTAAGTAGGATGGCTTTAAAGCCGGTTAGGTCGGCTTTGGATAAACAACTAGTCTTTGTCAGCGATGCATCCCATGAACTCAGAACTCCGCTGGCAATTGTTCGAAATCGGTTAGAGAATATTCTAGCAAAATCAAACCGAACAGTCTATGAAGTAAGTGATGATATTGCAATTTCTTTAAAGGAAATTACCAGATTGTCAAAACTGACCAACGATTTGTTGACTCTTGCCCATAGCGATAACGAAGCTTTAAAACTAAAGACGGAAGAGTTTGACTTGATGGAACTAGCAAAAGACGTAGTCATTCCTTTTTCGGAAATGGCAGAGATCCAAAATAAGAATTTTGTTATTACCGGCGAAAAAGCGATAATGACTGCCGACAAAGAAAAAATATCACAATTATTGATCATCCTTTTGGATAATGCTTTGAAATATACCGTTGAAAAAGAAGAGGTCCGTATTTTAATCAAACAAACCGGTAATGATATTTACCTATCGGTAACCGATACGGGTGTCGGAATTGATGATGAAATGAAACCCTATGTTTTTGAAAGATTTTACCGAGCTGATAAAGCCAGAAGTCGGGAAACCGGAGGAAACGGTTTGGGGTTATCTATTGCCAAGACAATTGTAAAACTCCATCGCGGTCAGATATCATTAAACGATAATACTCCAAAGGGGACGAAAATTACCATCGTCTTTCCGAAAAGCCGAAATTTGAAAAAAAATAAATTACCTTTACAAGGGTAATCATCATGGATATAATATAATTGTATAGAAAAATTAGAAGGATTAAATATTATGGTTAGAATTTACAATTCACTTTCAAAACAGTTAGAAGACTTTATTCCGATTAAAGAAAACGAGG
The DNA here is from genome assembly GCA_937877075.1 of uncultured Acholeplasmatales bacterium. GTDB lineage: Bacteria > Bacillota_I > Bacilli_A > ML615J-28 > CAG-698 > DTU067. Next base: position 7,539 of record CALEGD010000069.1, on the reverse strand, counting down.
TATTGATGTATGTTTGCGGTCCGACCGTATATGACCGAATGCATATCGGTAATTCCCGTCCTGTAATCTTTTTTGATACCGTCACAAGATTTTTTCGATATTTGGGTTATAAAGTGACTTATGTCTCCAATTTTACCGACATTGACGATAAAATCATCGCTCGGGCTCAGGCAAGTGGTATCAGTGAAGAAGAAGTCAGCGAGCATTATATTAAAGAAATCAAAACGACTTATCAACGTTTGAATTGTCTACCTCATGAATATAATCCGCGGGTGACGGAGACAATTCCCGAGATAATTAATTTTATTTCGGCCTTGATTGAAAAGGGTGGAGCCTATGTTGTTGACGGAGATGTCTACTTTGATTGCGCTAAGGTTCAGGAATATGGGATTCTTAGTTCTCAGACAATCGAAAATCTGATTAACGGAGCTCGAATTGAAGCCAATGAAAAGAAAAATAATCCGATTGATTTTACGCTTTGGAAAAAGACATCGGAAGGATTGAGTTGGCCTTCACCTTGGAGTGTGGGCCGTCCCGGTTGGCATACCGAGTGTGTTGTGATGATTGATTCAATTTTTAAAGGAAAGATTGATATTCATGGCGGCGGTACCGACTTAAAATTCCCTCATCATGATAATGAGATTGCTCAATCTATTTGTTCTCATGACCATATGGTTGCAAATTATTGGATTCACAGTGGCTTGATAGACGCAAGCGGCGAAAAAATGAGTAAGTCAATTGGAAATGTCGTTTGGGCCGATGATTTACTGGACCGGGTCCCTTATCAAGTTTATCGGCTCATGATGTTGAATGTTCCTTATCGTCAACCTTTAAATTACAAAGAAGAATTGCTTGATCAAGCTCAAAGTGATTATGAGAAGATCAAAAGAGCTTTTAATGGTCTTTTTAGAAAAGTTGAAGAAAGCGGAAATGAAGGCCTATCCGAAACAGATGAAGAACTAAACGCTCTAAAAGAAGAATTTACCAAAGCGATGTCCGATGATTTTAATACCGCCAATGCCTTAACTGCAATTTTTAAAGCCGTAAAAATGGCTAATATCTTTGTTAGGGAGAAAGACTCAGATTTGACTCGTATGCGCACGCTTTTGAATCTTTTCACCGATTTTCTTTGGGTTTTCGGAATCGAGACCGGTGTTAAACCCTTAACAAGGGAAGAACGGGATTTGGTTAATAGATATCAGCAGGCGCGTAGACAAAAGAATTATCAACTCTCCGATAAACTACGGGAGGAGATTATTGAGCGCGGACTTGATTTATGAAACCTGAACTATTAAACGGAGCGAATCTTGCTTTTATCGGTGATGCTTATTATGAACTCTATATTCGGCATCATCTTTTAGAAAAAAGTATTACTAACCAACATGAATTGCAGCGACTTTCGGTTGAATACGTCAGTGCAAGGGCTCATAATATCATAGTTCATGGACTTGAGGAGAACTTTAGCGAAGAAGAAGCCGGTATTTTCAAACGCGGTCGTAATCATAAATATAATATATCTCGAAAAAACTTAAATAGAGAGGAATATTTAAACAGCTCCGGTTTTGAAGCTTTAATCGGTTATCTTTATTTAAAAGAAGATTATCAGCGTTTGGAATTCATTTTAAACCGAGCGGTTGAAATTATAGAAACGAGTAAAACATCATGAGCGAAATTATTTATGGAACAAATCTAATTACCTCCGCGATAAACAATCAAGTTGATATTTATAACTTGCGCATCAGCGGTAATAATATAATTAGGAATTTAGCCGATGAAAAGAGAATTCCTTATCAGTTAATAGATAAAAAGGAATTAAGTCGCCTTACTCCTAATCATCAAGGTGCGATTGCCGAGGTAAAGAGTTTTCTGACTTATCGTTTGAATGAAATAAGTCTAAAAGAAAAGAATTTAATACTTGCACTGGACGGTATAGAGGATCCCCATAATTTTGGTGCAATTCTTAGGACTGCCGATGCTGTCGGTATTAATGCAGTTATTTATCCGAAAAACCGGAATGTTGGTTTAAACAGCACTGTAGCCAGAGTTTCAACCGGAGCCATCTTCAGTATTAAATGTGTTGAAGTTGTAAATTTAGTATCGGCGTTAAAACAACTCAAGGAAATGGGTTTTTGGGTTTATGGAGCGGAAGCAACCGAGGAAAGCAGTATTTATACTGAAATCAAATATGATGTTAAGACAGTACTGGTGCTTGGAAGTGAAGGCAAGGGACTGTCGCGACTTACAAAAGAAAATTGTGATTTTCTTATTAAAATTCCGATTTCGGGAACGGTTAATTCCTTAAATGTTTCGGTTTCCGCGGGCATTTTAAGCTATCATATTAAAAATAATCAATAAAGGGGTAAATATGTATCAGTATAACGATTATGAATTGTTGTATTTGATATCAGAACATGATGAAATTGCATTGGATATTATGTATTCTAAATATATGCCTTTAATAAGAGCCAGAATCGCGGCTTTTCGAATTAAAAGATATAATCAAGAGGACTTTTTCCAAGAAGGGCTCTTCATGCTTTTTCGAGCGATTCAAACTTATCGACCCAATTCTCGGAAAACATTTAATAAATACTTTGATCTTATTCTTCAGCGGCATTTTATTCAATTACTTAGGAAAGAAAGCAAACATTTTTATAATGTTGATCTTGTGGAAAATATTGATTTTCTAAAAGAGGAGAAGCGAGAAGAAGAATATGATTTAGAATATCTGATTTCCCTCTGTAAATTCAGTTCTTTTGAAAAAGAGGTTCTAGAACTGCAACGTCAAAACTATTCTTCAAAGGAAATCAGTAATAAACTAGATTGTCGGATCAAACAGGTCTATGATGCCACCGATCGAATTAAAAGGAAAATGAAAGGAGCAAAAAATTCACTTGACAAGAAAGGGTAATTTTGCTAAAATAGATTAGTGAATTTTAACGGTGTTTATGAGAGAAAAAGTCATTTTAATTTGCGACGAATGTCTTTCGCGCAACTATACATATGATCGTGATAAAATAGCCAACCCCAAACGGATGGTTATTCGGAAGTATTGTAAACATTGTAATAAACATACTGTTCATAAAGAGACTAAATAGGAGGATTATCATGGCAGAAAAAAAGAAAACATCAGGTGCACTTGCCATTTTTACAAAAGAATATAAATATGAAGGTTTAATTTTATTATTCCTGTCCATCATTGCAATTGTTCTCGGAGCAATGGTTTTAATCGGAGAATCGTCTTCCGGTACAAGTGGACTGACAATCAATGATAATGTATTTTTAATCGGAGACTATCCGAAAGCTTTTGCTTGGATACTGGTTATCCTTGGTGTTATGTCTTTACTTCTTGCCGTTTGGCCCTTCTACAAACCTTCCATTTCCGAACTAAAACGTGTCAGTTGGGCATCAAGAGGAACCTTGTTTCAAAACACAGCTACCGTCTTTGCCTTTGTACTGATTATGGCCCTTTTCTTTCTTCTATCCGATTATCTTCTTGGCTTTGTCCTTAAATTCTTTGATTGGTTTGCTGGGAAGATGCCACTCTAATGCCTATGAACGAAAGAGCATGGTATGTAGTTCAAACATATTCGGGTTGTGAAAACGCGGCGAAGAAAAACATCGACCGCCGTATCGAATCAATGGATATGGAAGATCTCATCTTTAAAGTTTTAGTTCCGGAAATAAAACAGAACGAAAGAAAAAAGAACGGAGAAATGAAGGAAGTTGCTGTAAAGCCTTACCCCGGTTATGTCTTCATTGACATGATTGTTACTGATGAATCATGGTTTATGATTCGTAACACACCGATGGTGACAGGCTTCTTAGGTTCTTCTGGAGGCGGAGCGAAACCGGTCCCTCTATCTGAGGATGAAATTATTCCGATTCTTAAAATGTGTGGAATCTCCACCGAAAAAGAATTTGCAGGGGATGTCGGCGATCGTGTCCGGATTGTTGCCGGAGCTTTTGCCCACCAAGAAGGTATTATCGATTCCATCGACAATCAAAAAGGTACTGTTCGGGTCTTGATTTCAGCTTTTGGCCGAGCAACACCGGCAGAACTTAATTTCAACGAGATAACTTTGTTATAATGAACTTCCTTTTCAGGAAGTTTTTTGCAATTAACTGGTTTTGTTGTTTCATTTCACGAAAAAGACAAATATCGGTATTATTATAATTTATAATGTCTTAGAATATGTTTAGTATAAATGACGGGAAAGATAAATTAATCGAGGATATGCGAGATCTTTTTACCTGTGAATTTATATTAGAAGTAGTTTATACATATTCTGGTTGCTTATCAGAGTAAATGAAAAAAGAGAAAATTATTGGAAAGTCAAATTATTGAATTAAATAATTCTTAAAAAAGATATGGATGGAGATGAGATTTTATGAAGGTTTATAAGAGATTAATTTTATTATCTTTTATTTGCATTGTTGCGGGGCTATATTTCCTTATACAGGTCCTGAATACTAAACCAATTTGTAGAATGGAATATTCTATAGGAACTACTTTAGAGGGTACGCGTAGAGTTGAAGTAAATGGGGCTGTGGTATCTAATAATAAATATCAAATTGAAAGTTCAAAAGTAAAGATAAGGATTTTTGATTATTACGGCGTAGAAATAGACAGTCAAATAGCTGAATATAGGAAAAACGTAGAATTTATGTTTCAGATTGATTATTTATATAAAAAACCATATCGGATTAAATTTGAAACCTTTGACACGAAAATTGATTATAAAACTGATTTAATTATCTCTTTAATATTAATTTGTTCCGGTCTTGCAATGGGAGTTACTAGTTTAGCTAAATTATCGAAAGTGGAGGAAAAAACAGAATTATAAATTGTATAAATAATCTTTTTAGTTGGAATAAAAGATACTAGGTTTTAATTGATGCTTCTGAATAATAATGTTCTTCTAGAGGCAAATGTTTTTTTTAGATGCCATTATTGAGTTTAACTAGTCTAGTGTAAAATGAAAAAACGGAAAACAAAATATGAAAATTTATTGACTTTTCTTGATATCTAAAGTATAATATACAAGCGTGCAAATTCGCATTACTATTTTATTTGTGGGAGAATTTAATTCTTTATTACCACATCACGGACAAAAAGGAGGTGTGTCACGTGGCTGCGAAAAAAGTATCGAAAGTCGTAAAACTGCAACTACAAGCCGGCAAAGCAACTCCAGCTCCACCGGTAGGTCCCAGTCTCGGACAGACAGGTATTAATATCCAACAGTTCTGCATGCAATTCAATGAAAGAACTAAGGATATGGTCGGAAATGTTATTCCGGCAATTATTACAGTTTACGAAGATCGTTCATTTTCATTCATCACAAAAACTCCACCGGCATCGGATCTTTTAAAGAAAGCTGCCGGAATCCAAAGCGGTTCTTCAATTCCGAACAAGACTAAGGTCGCCACTATTTCTAAGGACAAAGTCCGGGAAATTGCTCAGACCAAACTTCCTGATTTGAATGCTTACACCGTTGAAGCAGGCATGAAGATCATCGAAGGTACCGCTCGCAATATGGGAATTGTTGTTGAAGAGTAAAAACTAATCAACGAATTTTCACTAACAAAAAAGTTGTTTAATACAACTTAAACTGTGGGAGGAATTTCCGTTAGACCACATTTAAGGAGGAAAATCATATGGCAAAAAGAAGTCGTAATTATCTTGATGCAGCAAAGTTGATTGACCGTAATAAACGTTATCCGTTAACGGAAGCCGTCGAATTGGCTAAACAAACTGCTATTACTAAGTTTGATAGCACGGTTGAAGTCGTATTCCGTTTGAACCTTGACCCGCGTAAAGCTGAACAGAATTTAAGGGGCGCAATCGTCCTGCCTCATGGAACCGGTAAGGTTCGTCGGGTATTAGTTCTGACAAAAGGTTCAAAACAAAAGGAAGCCGAAGAAGCCGGAGCCGATTTTGTAGGCGATACCGAATATTTGGATAAAATTAAAGGCGGTTGGTTTGATTTTGATATTATCGTTGCAACACCGGATATGATGCCGGAACTCGGAAAACTTGGAAAGATCCTCGGACCTAAAGGCTTGATGCCAAATGCCAAGACCGGAACTGTAACACTTGATGTTGCAAAAGCAGTTGAAGAAATTAAAGCCGGTAAGGTTGAATATCGGGTTGATAAGACAGGAAATATTCCTGCTATCGTCGGAAAAGCCAGCTTTGATGCCGATAAGATTGCTGATAATATTCGAATCATCTATCAGACTTTGATGCGTTTAAAACCATCAACCGTAAAAGGCATATATGTTAAGAATATCGCCGTTTCTACAACTATGGGTCCCGGAATTAAAATAGCTCCGGATTCAATAGCTTAATTAATAAACCATTACAATAAAATAGTTTGCAATTGCCGTAGACAGTAGGTGCTAATCAGCTTAATTTCCTACCGAGGTTAAAGAGAAATTTTTTGTACCTCTTTTTCGTTACGGGAAAGAGGTTTTATTTTTTCAATGGAGGTGAAAAAATGAAAAAAGCGACAATTGAAAGAAAGGCAGAACAGGTCACAGCTCTCGCAAAGAAGTTTCAAGAAACAGAGTCTTTAGTCTTTGTTGACCATTTAGGTTTAACGGTTGCGGAAGTGACTGAACTTCGGAACAAGCTTTATGAAAAAGGTTGCGAAATGCATGTTATTAAAAATAACATCCTGCGTCGTGCGAGCCAAGAAGTCGGATACTCCGATTTGGATGAAATTTTCGTCGGCCCGAATGCTGTCGCTTTCTCAAGCGATGCGACTTCCGCATCGAAGATAATTTTTGACTTTGCAAAAAGCAATAAAAAACTGGAAGTTAAAGCCGGTGTTGTTGAAGGTAAAGTTTTTAATCAAAACGATTTGAAGGTGCTCGCTAATTTACCGGATAAGAATGGTATGATTGCGATGTTGTTAAGTGTATTGCAAGCCCCGATGCGCAAACTTGCTTGTGCAATTAAGGCTGTTTCAGAAAAAGAAGCTTAAAATTCAGGAGGAAAATATTATGGAAAAATTTAATGTACAAGAATTTTTAGAATCATTAAAACAGATGTCTGTTTTGGAACTTAATGAACTGGTAAAGGCCATTGAAGAGGAATTCGGAGTAACCGCAGCTGCAGTTGTTGCTTCAGGTGCAGGAGCTCAAGAAGCTAAAGAAGAAGAAGGACCGTCGACATTTGACGTTATTCTTGCCTCCTTTGGCGCTAACAAAATTGCCGTTATTAAAGTTGTTCGTGAAATCACCGGACTTCCGCTTAAAGAAGCAAAGGACCTGGTTGATGGCGCTCCTAAAGCTCTTAAAGAAGGCGTATCTCAAGAGGAAGCTAATGCTCTTAAAGCTAAACTTGAAGAAGCCGGAGCTACAGTTGAGTTGAAATAATAAAATAAAAAGAACCTCTTAAAGAAAACACTTTTAAAATAAATTAATTTATTATGTGTTATAATTTCTTTAAGAGGTTTTTTATTGGAAAAAACAGATAAAAAAAGAACAATATATAATTGTTCTTCAGAGTGTTGACAAACAAGGTTTTGTTAGCAC
>CALEGD010000068.1 GCA_937877075.1 uncultured Acholeplasmatales bacterium | reverse complement strand
CGGCGCGGTAAAGCTTGTTGATGGTCCGATTAACTGCTTCCTGGTTTCCCGGAATCGGTGAAGATGAAAATACAATTGTATCACCGGGAATAATTTTAATTGTTCGATGGGTCCCGTCAGCAATTCTTGATAGTGCCGCTAGCGGTTCTCCTTGAGATCCGGTACTGAGAATGGTAATTCTTTCCGGGGGGAGATGTGGAAATTCCTTAGCGGTGATAAAGGTTCCGCTCGGAGCTTGAATGTAGTTTAATTTTTGGCTAACATTCACATTCTTTTCCATACTCCTACCAAAGACAATAATTTTCCTTTTATGTTCGATGCTTGCTTCAACAATTTGTTGTATCCTATGAACATTGGATGCAAAGGTTGAAATAAGAATTCTTCCTTTAATTTGACCGAAAATGCTTTTGATACTTTCACCGATTTTTCTTTCCGAAGCCGCAAATTTACCTACATTTGCGTTTGTAGAGTCGGAAAGCAAACAAAGTACGCCTTTTTCAGAAAAAGCAGTTAACTTTGAATATTCGGTGTGTTTAAAAAGCGGAGTAAAGTCAAATTTAAAATCTCCTGTGTGAAGGATATAACCGAGTCTGGTTTTAATAGCAATTCCGAAAGAATCGGGAATGCTATGATTAGTTCTGAAGAATGAAACTTGAAAGTTGCGGAAATCATAAACCGAATCATGGCCGTATTCTACAAGATTAATCGGCACATTATTAAATTCTGATAATTTGTTTTTAATCAAATTAACGGCGATTCCGGAAGCATATACTTTTGGAACATTTACTCGTCTCAAAAGATACGGGATACCGCCGATATGATCTTCGTGTCCGTGAGTTATGAAGAGACCAATTATCTTGTCTTCATTGTTCTTCAGATATGTGTAGTCGGGAATGATGTAATCGACCCCATACCCGGTATCGGGAAACATTATTCCCGAATCGACGACGATGATTTCGTCCCCACTTTCGATTACATACATGTTTTTGCCAACTTCATCGAGTCCGCCTAAAGCAAATACTTTAATGTTCTTATCGTTGAAACTTTCTGCGAGCGGAAGTTGACGTTTGTTCTTGACTGCCATATTAGTCTCCTTTCTTTAATAATATTATTATACACTTATAATTCAAAAAATAAATAAAATTACATAAATTTTATAAACTTGAGAAATTTTAAGCATTATGATAAAATAATTATTATGAAAAAAAATCGTAAATTATTCTTATTTGATATTGACGGAACCTTATTTGATAATAAAAATAATATGGTTCCGGTTAGTGCGGTTACTGCCCTAAAAGAACTAAGTGAAGTAGCTGATATTTGTATTGCTTCGGGCAGAGCCGGTTTTATGTTGTATTCGATTGAGGAAATCCTCCCGCTTGTAGAATATCTGGTATTGAGTAACGGTCAATACATTGTTTATGAGGACAAAGTTATTTTTGATAATCCGATTCCGGTTTCCTTGCTGGAAAATATTTCAAAAGAACTGGATGAAATTGGAATACCTTATGGCTTTCAAGGAAGCGATGATGAAGGGATTTCTAAAATAGATGAAAATGTTATTAGTTGTTTCGAAAAGCTTGGTTTAGATCTGCCTAAGGTAAATAAAGAATTTTATAAATCAAACAATGTTTACCAAGCTTGGTGTTTCTGCAATGAAGAGATTTCGGAAATGTTGAAAGAAAAATATCCGGACCTTCAGTTTATCCAATGGCTGAGTGTGGGTTATGATATCCTTCCGAAAACAGCAGCAAAAGGTCTGGGAATGAAAAAGCTTGTGGAAAATCTAGAGATGGACTTAAAGGATATCATTGCCTTTGGAGACGGTGATAATGATTATGAAATGATTCGTGACGCCGGACTCGGAATTGCTATGGGAAATGCTACGGAAAAGGTGAAGTCGGTAGCAGATTATATCACGAAACCGGTTGATGAAGACGGTATCTATTTAGCTTTAAAACATTTTGGTTTTATAAAGTGACAAGATTCCCCAGGGTGTTGATTTATAATTTAGGGTAATAGGGGGAGAGTTTTATGATTTTTGCGTTTATTGTTTTTTTATTATCTCTAATTTTTTATACTCTTTTTCATTTTAAGTTAAGTCGAGGTTTGGTTTTTTGTTTGAAGATTCTGACAAGTCAAACCTTGTTCTTATTTGGAATATTTGCTTATTTTAAAAGTTCAAACATGAATTATGCCCAATTCATATTAATTGGTTTAACCTTTGGTGTACTTGGAGATATCTTTTTAGGACTGCAGAAAATAGATCGAAAACATAAGCAGTTCCATCTTTTAATCGGTATCAGTAGCTTTTTATTGGGACATATTTTTTATTCAATTGCTTTTCAGAAATATTCTGAACTAACGGAATATATTTATTTGCCGATTCCTATTATACTGACTTTAGGTTCAATTATAATCATCCTTTTCTCGAAAACACAACTTGGAAAAGCAAAGTATTTGAGTTTTGCTTATGTGCTGGTTTCAGCTTTCTTCCTAACTTTTGCTTTTGGAACTTTTAAGAATGGGTTTAGTTTGTTTTCACTTGCAGTGGCAATTGGAGCATTAAGTTTTTCTTTTTCGGATTTTATTTTATGTTTTTTATATTTCAGAAGCGTAAAAAAATATCGCCTCTTGAAATATATCAATATCATTTTATATTATCTCGGTCAAATTTTGATTGCATCTAGCATCTGGCTAATCTAAGAAAAAGAGGCTTAACCGCCTCTTATTCTTCACTTTCTTCCTCTTCGAAAACAATCGGATTGCTGTTTTCGGGGATAAAGAAAGGGTTAAATTTATCAATCCTATCAATGAAGAGAATTCCGTTCAGGTGATCGTATTCATGCTGGAAGACGATAGCCAAATAATCCTGAAGGTTGGATACGGTTTGATTTAAGCTTTTACTCTGAAAATCATATAAGTATCCACGGACCTTGATTCTTCGAGAACGGTGGACAAGCCCCGCCACTTCACGGTCAACCGAAAGGCAACCTTCACCACTGGATAAATAAACAGTTTCTTCCGATTGGGAGATGATTTTCGGATTAATGATTCCGTAATGAAATTTTCTTCCTTTTTCGTCAAAAGCGAGAATTACGATAATTTTTTTTAGAATTCCAAGTTGAACGGCAGATAGTCCAACCCCGGGTCGGATTCCCAGGGCATCGGCTTTTTCTTTATCATAGCCGTTAATTAAATATTCGTTCATATCTTTGAGAAGTTTTAGATCAGCTTCTGTTAAGGGAATCGCAACATCTATTGAACGTTCTCTCAGCTTCTGATCATCTTCTTTTATAATGTCATTATATGTTAGCATAATATTTTCCTCATAGTAAAATCTTATCACAAAACCCATCTGAATGCAATAAAAAGGAGCACATTCCGCTCCTTTTTCTTCTTTTATTAGAACCGGCCGAATCCTGCAGATCCGATTATTACTAATAGGATGAATAATACGAGAATCAATGCATAGCCATATCCTCCGCCGAAGCCACCGACAGATCCGCATCCGCATCCGCCAAAGCCGCCACCAAAGCTACCGTACATTATTGTGCCTCCTTCCATTTATTATTCACTTCATAATATGATATTAATGTAATTTGAAACAGTGTAATAACCTATTTTAATATATCTTTATGAAAAATCTATATTGTGATACAATATGTAGTATAAGAGGACTAGATATATGAAAGCAAAAAACTATGATATAGACTACGATTTATATAGCGTTGATGAAATAATTAAGATTATTAATTTCTTTAAATTAATAGAATCAGCTAAAACAAAAATGGTTGATAAGGATATATTAATTAGGAAATATAACGAGTATCGCAACATTCTCAACAACATATCGCTTGAGAAACAATATGATAAAATGTTGTACGAGAAATGCGGTGTGTCAATTTATCAGACAATCAAGAAACTACATTGAAAACTCGCCGGGGATTTGCCCTTCATCTCCAATGGAATAATCAGAATTATCGCGAATTCTCAGATAATTTTCCAGTCGAGTAACGCGACGGGTAAGGTTATTGATCCGACGCCGGTTTTCACTTATCTCAAACTGTAGTTTTTCAAATTGCGTTCCGGGATAGAGCGAACTTTGATTACCCATTTGTTGTCCGGGTTGCATTGGACCTTGAGAAAACTGCCCCTGATCATAGAAGTTCTGATTATACATTTCCTGACCAAATTGCGGTCCGGCGAACATCCCACCTTGAGGGGGCATTGCCCTAGAACTTCTGGAAGGTTTTCTTGAAAACATTTCAATCCTCCTTTTCTAATTTATAATATGGTAGTTTGCTATAAAAGGTGATTTTTTTTGGGAGTTATAAATTATGCGTTTAGACAAATATATATCTTATGCTTTAAATCTTACTAGATCTGAGGCAAAGAGCCTTATCCGTAAAGGAAAACTTGAAGTCAATGGAAAAATAGTTCAAAAGACTGATTTACAGATAGATGAGAATAAAGATGTTATCAGTTTCGATGACCAAATTCTTGGGTTTGAAAAGAATATCTATCTGATGATGAATAAGCCGATTGGTTATCTTTCTTCAAGAACCGACGGAGATTATCCTTCAATCTTGAATCTCGTTTCTGGTTATGAAAAATACAATTTATTTATTGCCGGGCGTTTGGACCTTAATTCGGAGGGTTTGCTCTTACTTACTAATGATGGTGAACTTACACATCGCCTGACTAGTCCTAATTATCATTGTCCAAAAAAGTATTATGTTTTAGTTGAAGGTGTTTTTTCAAAATCTGATGTTGAAGACTTCTTCAAAGGGATGATGATAAAAGACGGCAAGGGGAAAGACTTTACTACTAAACCTGCTCGCTTGGAAATTATTTCACCCAATGAAGCTTATGTAACTATCTATGAGGGAAAATTTCATCAAGTAAGGCGAATGTGCAGCAAAGTCGGAAAAGAAGTAAAACGTCTTATTCGTATGGAAATTGGAAATTTAAAACTTGATTTAAGTTTGAATTCTGGCGAGTATCGTGTCATGAAGGCAAGAGAAATCGAAAGTTTGAAAAAAGATTCACATAATTAGCCCATCAATAATAAATTATAGTGAGGTGGCAGTATGAATTCAAGATTGGATGAGTTCCGAGAATTTGTGAATCGATATCCTAAATTACGCGATGAAGTAAGAAACGGAACAAAAACTTGGCAGAATGTATATGAGGAGTGGGTTTTGTATGGGGAGAATGATCCCGGTTGGCAGAATTATCGTGATGATTCAAAACAGGGACCGATAAATCGCGATGGCAATAATCTGAGTCTTAATATGGACAGTATCAGAAACGTTGTCGGCTACCTTCAAAAAGTCAATCCCGATAGTATCTACCGCACTTTAAATACTGTACAGAAAGTGATTCAAATAGCGCAATCCTTCGGTGGAAAAAATAAAGCAACTCAATATATTAGATCTCCTTATGATGAATGGTGGGATTAAATGCGAGATGAAATAATCCATAAGCTTTATGAAAATGAGCAGTATCTTGATTATCTACGCCGTCATCCCAAATGGTACTATTTTCTTGATCTTGATCCAAAGTATTTCTCGGAATTTGAAAGGGTTGTAAAAAAGGCGTTAAAGATCACGACATATGATCGGCTGGAATCCTTGAAGAATCAAGTGAACTTTGCTGGTGCCATGATTAAATATCTTTCAAACCAATAAAATGTCAAGCGGTAATGCTTGACTTTTTATATGTAGAAAAGATAGCTGTTAAGCAAATTTGCTTGACAGCAATTATTGAATATGTTATAATAGTTTATCAATTAAATAAGGAGGATTAAAATGGCTGTAAAATTAAGATTGCAGAGGCTGGGGGCGAAAAAACGGCCTTATTACAGAATAGTTGCTGCCGATTCAAGAGATCCGCGCGACGGTCGTTTTATTGAAATACTCGGCACCTATCATCCGATTGAAAAGGATAATACGCTGAAAATCGATGAAGAAAAAGCTTTAAAATGGTTGAATAATGGAGCCCAACCGACCGACACCGTAAGATCTTTACTTTCAAGAATGGGTATCATGGAAAAGTATGCAAATAAGGTAAAGTAGGTACCACTAATGAAAGAAATTAATTACGAAAAATTAGTCAGCGATCTGGTATATCCGTTAGTTCTTCATCCGGAAGATATGGTTGTAAAGATCTTTTCTGAAGAAGATAATGTTATTACAATCCAGATTATGGTCAATGCTGAAGATGTGGGGCGTATTATTGGAAAAAAAGGACGAGTTATCAATTCGGTTCGGACAATCGCATATGCTTGTGTAGCACGTTACGGAAAGAAAATTGAAATCTCCGTTGACTCATTTTAGTTAGCAATTATGCTAACTTTTTTTGTTATATTGACATTTTTATTTTCTTTGGATATAATTATGAAGGTATGAACAAGTATTCAAAAGATAAAGGTGAAAGTTATGGATGGATATATTTTTGAGAACTGTGTCAAGATTGCTAAGGCTTTAGGTGATTTGACTCGCTTTCGAATCATCAGAGTTCTTTCAGGAAGTGAAGAATCTGTTTCTAAGATTGCGGAAAAACTGGGGATGACACAATCTGCTATATCTCATCAATTGAAGATATTAAAGGATAATGATCTTGTTAAAAGCAAAAGAAGAGGAAAAGAAGTAATATATAGTTTGTTTGATAATCATGTAGAAGTGATATTAGAACAAATTTTTATCCATGCTTCCCATAGTAATTATGAACAAAAATCTTAAAAAACAATTTTTTTTAAATAATATTTCATCAAGTCAAATAAGGAAAATTGAGTTTGATCTGGCAAACAGTTTCAAGAACGGCAATTTTCGATTCAATCAAGAGGCTAATACTCTTCATATTGACTTTTATAATCAAGAGACTGCAGAATTCGATACAGAGATGATTTTGTCGATAATTAAGAAGGCTGGTTCTGATATTGAAATTAATGAACAAATTATTCGTCCTACCTATAGAAAAGTTTTGATACTTGAAAATCTCGATTGTGCAAATTGTGCTGCAAAAATTGAGCGGATAGCAAAAAGAACTTTTGACCATGAACTCATAGTTGTTGATTTTGCTTCTACCCGTTTTATCATAGAATCATGCGATAAAAAATTGATAAACAATTTGGAAAAGGAAGTTGAAGAAATAGCTGTTAGCGTTGATGCCGGCATCAAGGTTATAAAAAAAGAAGATAAGAAACGCAACATTGATTTTAATCTTAACATTGATAAAAGCAGACTTACTTATTTTCTGATTGGTCTGGCAATTTTCATCATTGGTTTTATTATTAAAACTTTTATGAACCAAGTTGATAAATTTCAAGATACCTTTATCCAAAAGGCGATCATTTATGTTACTTATGTTTCCGCTTATATTCTTATTTCCGGCGATGTTCTTTATGCGGCTTTTAAGAATATTAAATCTGGGCGCATCTTTGATGAAAAGTTTTTGATGACCCTAGCAACAATAACCGCTCTTTTAGTTCAATATTATGACGAAGCAATTTTTGTAATGATTTTTTATAAAATCGGAGAATTGCTACAACAACATGCTGTTAATTATTCGAGAAGATCAATCGCGAGTCTCCTTGATATCCAACCCTTATCGGCAACGGTGATTGTAGAAGGGGAGTTAATCCAAATGGAGCCGGTCGAAGTTGTTGTCGGGGATATTATTTTAGTTAAACCCGGAGAAAGAATTCCGCTTGACGGTATCATAATTGAAGGAGAAGCCGAAATCGATAACTCCGCCTTAACCGGCGAAAGCTTGCATCAGGAAGTACGAGAAGGCGATAAGGTTTTATCCGGAGGAATTAGTATTGACGGTAATTTAAAAATCAAAGTTACCAAGGTTTACCAAGAATCAATGGTTGCGAAGATTCTGGATATGGTTGAGAATGCAGGTAGCCTTAAAACAAAATCAGAAAACTACATAACCCGATTTGCTCGCTATTATACGCCGACGGTGGTGATTATTGCTTTCATTCTTGCCATTGCTCTTCCTTTTCTCTTGGGAGATACAAGTTGGAAAGGCGGTTTCAAAGAGTCGATTATGACCGCTTTGATTTTCTTGGTTGTTTCTTGTCCTTGTGCTTTGGTAATCTCTATACCACTCGGATTTTTTGGAGGCATCGGTGGAGCTAGCCGACAAGGGATTTTGGTTAAAGGTAGTAATTATCTTGAAGCTCTAACAAATGTTAAGACCTTTGTCTTTGATAAGACCGGCACCCTTACCAACGGGCGGTTTGCTTTGAATGAAATTGCTAGTTTTGGAGATTATAATGAGAAAGAACTTTTGGAATATGCCGCTCATGCTGAGATCAATTCCAATCATCCGATAGCAAAATCGATTATTGAAGCTTATGGAACAGAAAAAATTAATCCTTCTCGGATTAAATCCGAGAAGCAGAGTTCAACAATCGGAATCAGTTGTATCGTTGATCGAAAGAAAATTCTGATTGGCAAGGATGATTTCTTAAAACAAGAGAATCTTGAAGTTCCCGAAGTAAAAGGCATCGGCTCTATTATCTATATTGCGATTAACGGTAAATGTGAAGGTTATTTTCTCATCAAGGATGAGATTAAATATAATGCTGCCATTGCTATGGAAAAACTAAAAGAAGCGGGGATAACAAAAACAATTATGTTGACCGGAGACTCCGGGGAGGTAGCGGAAGATGTCGCAGTTCAACTTGGAATTGATGAATATACTTCCGGTATGGATCCCCTTGATAAGGTTAATAAAGTATCTGAAATTAAACTTGAGTCTAATCCTTATGAGCGGGTAGCTTTTGTAGGTGACGGCATCAATGATGCTCCGGTATTAAGTCGGGCCGATGTTGGTATTGCTATGGGCGGACTAGGCAGTGATGCTGCAATTCAAGTTGCGGATATTGTCTTGATGACAGATGATTTAGTAAAACTCTCTACATTAATCAAGATTGCGAAGAAGACAAAACGAATTGTTATTCAGAATATTGTTTTGGCTCTCTCAATCAAGTTTTTGGTTTTATTTTTGGCTATTCTTGAACCCTTATTAATTGGCACCTTCCTAAAACCTCTCTTTTTTGTTTTGATTTATCTGGCTTTGTTTGCTGATGTCGGGGTTTCATTAATTGCCGTTATTAATTCTTTAAGAGCAATGAGGATAAAAGAATGAAATATGTATTAGTCGGGAAAATTGTCGGTACGCATGGAATTAAAGGCGAAGTCAAAGTAATGTCTGATTCCGATTTTAAAGATGAAAGATTTAAGATTGGACAAGTTCTTTACCTTAAAGATAAAGAGAAAGTTATTCCGATCACTATTGATTCTCATCGGAATCATAAAGGTCTGGACTTAATTACTTTTAATAATCTAAAAAATATTAATGATGTCTTGCCTTATATTCAGATGGAGATTTATGTTGATCAGGATAGTCTTCCAGAATTAGATATTGATGAATATTATTATGATGAATTAATCGGTCTTGAGGCATTTTCTTTGTCCGGAGAAAAATTTGGTAAGATTATTGATGTAGAAGAAGTACCTCAAGGTGCGATGCTAGTTTTAAAAAAAAATAATGGGAAAGAAGCGTTAATCCCTTTTATAGCAGAATTTGTTAGGGAAGTTAATCTCGAATCAGGGATAATAATAATTACACCGATTGAGGGGTTGATATGAGAATTGATATTCTCACCTTATTTCCCGAGATGTTTTCTGGGCTTGAATCTTCAATTATAAAAAGGGCAATGGAAAAAGAATTGGTTGAGATAAATTATTCACTGGATAAAAATAAAAGAGTAGATGATTATTCTTATGGCGGCGGTGCCGGTATGATCATAGGGTTGCAGCCGATTTTGGATTGTCTTCGAAGTATAGAAGGCTATGAAGTAGCTCATAAAGTTTTGGCAACCCCTCTTGGCAATGTTTACAAGCAAAAAAAAGCTATTGAATTTTCCAAAGTAAATCATTTGATTCTGGTCTGTGGCCATTATGAAGGAATAGATTTTAGAATCACCGATTATCTTGATGAAGAAATATCGGTGGGGGACTATATTCTTACCGGTGGCGAAATACCGGCAATGGCAATTATTGATAGTGTTGTAAGACTGCTTC
>CALEGD010000067.1 GCA_937877075.1 uncultured Acholeplasmatales bacterium | reverse complement strand
GTAGACAGCAGTTATCGCGGCATCGCTTCCAAAGACGACTGTGATGCTTTCGCCAACTATTTGTATTTGTTTTAACTCGCCAATTCCATATTTTCTTTCATTCGCAATTTTGTTTACAAAGAGTTTCTCCGGATTAAGATGACAAACCTCAGCTGCCACTCTGTCAAGGCTGACTGCATCGGTTGATGTAAGAATAACGCCTGCATCTACAGGTTTGCCTGCACTTGCCGGGCCTTCTCCTTCAAGTCCGATGATTCCGTCACAAATATGAAGCATACTTTTTCCTTGAAAACTTTCTAAAATTGCTCCATATAAATCATTCAGTGCTTCTCCAAATTGAAGAGGATTATTAGCTCTAACATGCCAACCGGCTTTGCTTAGACCAAATATCATTCCAAAGAGATTTTTTTGTGCGACCGTCATATAGGTAAGAGAATGAGTTTTTAGCTTAGGGAGATTGATCAACAGATCTACTTCAACCATTTCTCTTGATACCTCAAAATTAGAAAAAAACTTAGCCTTCGAGTTTTTTATCACTACTAAATCATTTCCGTTTAAAACTTTCAGATTGTTTTTGGAAATCACCTCATATAAACCGCATTTCTTAAGGGTGAAAATTAAATCCTTACTTGCGGGATTATCACCAACGATGATATTCGATGTATATTCTTTTACAATATCAATCACGGCTTCTAAAAATACAGGATGAGTCGTTATTCCCATCTCCGGAGAAAAGGGGCCGACACAATTTAGTTTAATAAAAACCTTGTCTCCGCTTTTAAGGAACGAAGTGATTCCTCCTAGTGCTTTCAAACTGCTTTTGATTTTTTCCTTGACTAATGCTATTTCATACTTTTCACATTTTTCTAATGCAACTTTTATCATAATTCTCACTCACCATAGCAATTATTATACCTTATTTAAATAATTGATGCAATAAAAAGCTGGGGCATTGTCTCAAAAACCTTGCTTATTTTATCTATTTATTGTATTATTTAAATAATCGAAAGAAAGGAAAAAATTTTTATGCAAGAATCTATTGTAATCAAAAATTTGCG
This sequence comes from uncultured Acholeplasmatales bacterium, assembly GCA_937877075.1. GTDB lineage: Bacteria > Bacillota_I > Bacilli_A > ML615J-28 > CAG-698 > DTU067. Next base: position 58,946 of record CALEGD010000067.1, on the reverse strand, counting down.
GAAAACATTTCGTTTATCAAAAAAACAAATGCGAATAGACAAGACCGACAATCCATTAAAGGTTGCCGTTGACGATATTTCCTTTAGTACTTATAAAGGAGAGATTTTTGGTTTGCTCGGGCCCAACGGTGCAGGGAAAACTACAACTTTACGCTGTATTGCAACTTTGATCAAACCAGATGCAGGGGACATAACAGTTGAGGGGATTAATATTGAGGATGATGTAAATATTAAAAAAAATATCGCCTTCTTAACAAATGAATTGAATTTGGAAAAAATGTTTACTCCAAATTACTTGTTTGACTATTTTTCAAGTTTTTACGGTATTGACCAAGAAACAGTAGAAAAAAGGAAAAATTATCTTTTTAAGATATTCGGTATTGATAAGTTTTCAGAAGTCAAAATTGGGGAGCTTTCAACCGGTATGAAACAAAAAACTTCAATTGTTATTTCTTTGGTTAATGATCCTGATGTGATAATCTTTGATGAACCGACTAATGGTCTTGATGTTATTACCGCCAAAACGGTTACCGATTTTCTCCTTGAACTTCGTAATCAAGGTAAAAGTATCATCATCAGTACCCATATCATGAATCTCGTAGAAAAAATTTGTGATCGAGTCGGCATTATTCTTGACGGCAAATTGGTTCTTTGTGACAGTGTTGAGAAAGTGCTCAAATCTCATCCTGGAAAAGATATAGAGGATGTTTTCTTTTCAATATTTAATGAGGTGAATTATGAGGAACATTAAAGGTATTTTTAAAAAAGAATTTGATAAGGTTTTTAAATTTCCAAGATCGCTTTTTTCCACTTTAATTCTACCCGGTTTGATAATTTTTGTTATGTATTTCTTCATCGGGAAAACAGCTGAAAATTCCATGAAAAAGGTGATTGAACATCAAAGTAATATTATTACAATCAATGTTCCGGAAAGTTTCACTGAGGCTACTGAAGCTGCTATAGAGTTAAATAAAGTCGGAAATATTCTGTTTTCCGAAGAAACTTTAGATAACCTTGAATCCTTAAAAGTAAAAGTTCAGGATGGTGAAATTGATGTCATTATTGTTTTTGAGGAGGATTTTGAAAGCAAAGTAGATAATAATTCTAAGCCACAAGTAGTAGTTTACTTTAATGAAACAGCAATGAATTCAAGTACTGCCAATACAAAGATCCAGAAGATATTGGAAATTCAAAAAAATTCTTTTCTTGAAGAAAAGGAAATTGACCCCAATATCTTTAGTATGATACCAGAACAGGTGATTCCTAAAGAGAAAACCGGTGGCACCTTTCTCTCTATGATTCTACCGATTCTTATTCTTTCCTTTATTTTCGGTAGTGCAATGGGAATAGGGTCTGATGCAATTGCCGGAGAAAAGGAGAGAGGTACCCTTGCGACGCTACTTGTTCTTCCGATTCCCCGTAATCATATCATAATCGGGAAAATCATTTCTACAACTACCCTCACAATATTGGCTGCACTTTCTTCGTTTATCGGTGTTATTGCTTCTTTACCTTTTATGAAATTCGTATTTGAATTACAAGGTGGAGTTAGTTACGGTGTCCTTGATTACTTGGCTCTCTTAGGACTTTTGATAGTTCTTGCAACACTTGCCTCCTCTTTGCTTCTTCTTACCTCGACAATAGCAAAAACCGTTAAGGAAGCTACCGCTTATGCAATGCCAATCTTCTTAGCGGTGATGATACTTCCGATAATGAGTTCGTTTAATATCGGCGAAAAATCCGAATCAGTGATGTACTTGGTTCCGATTTACAATTTTACTTTAATCATGAAAGATTTACTTTCATTTAACTTTAACTTATTAAATTACTTATTTGTTATTGGTTCATCGGTTGTTCTTATTTCATTGCTTGTTTTTGTTTTAATCAAAATGTTTAAGAACGAAAAGGTTTTATTCTCAAAATAAATTGACTTTTCCAATTTAGAAGCGTATAATAGAATTAGAAAATCTTCAGGGCAGGGTGTAATTCCCGACCGGCGGTAAAGTCCGCGAGCTTGAAAAAGCACGAATTGGTGAAACTCCAATACCGATAGTATAGTCTAGATGAAAGAAGAGATTTTTTCGATTTCTTTGCTCGTGAAGTTTTTCGCGAGCATTTTTTTACGAGGTGAAATAAATGAAAAGTAGAAGTCAAAGTATTAGGAAACTCGTGCTGATTGCCATTTTTACAGCTTTATCAACAGTATTGTATCATCTAAAGTTCCCGCTACCAATGATTTTCCCTGAATTTTTGGATATTCAGTTTTCCAATCTTCCCGTTTTAATCGGGGGACTTACTTTGGGACCTTTAAGCGGAGTTATAATTGTCATACTTCGTTGTTTAATCAAGCTCCCCTTTACTTCAACTGCAGGGATTGGGGAACTTGCGGATGTATTAATCGGAATTGCCGTTGTGCTTGGTTCAGGCCTATACTACAAATTTAATCGAACTAAAAAGGGAGGAATCATTGCTCTTTTAATTAGTAGCGTTTTTTGGGTTATTTCCGCCGTACTCGCAAACTATTTCATCATTATGCCCTTTTATCTTAAAGCCTATGGTTTTGAGGGTGTTCTAGGCAGTATTAAAAAAGTCATTGAAGGAATAAATGAAGAGAATTTTATGGCTTATTATATTCTCTACGCAGTTATCCCCTTTAATTTGCTTTTATCTACCCTGGTTAATACAATTACCTATTTCGTTTATAAAAAGATTTCTGTGCTTGCGAAGGAATTCTATGAAAAATAAAGTTAGAAGCAATTCTAACTTTATTTTTTAAAGGTTAAACTTTTGATTTAATTTTTTTATTCTTTCCGGATTAAGTTTACATACTTTCCGGTCATAGGTTAGAATACCATTGGTCTCTTCCTCAACATCACTTAATTGGGTGTAGATGCAAGCACATAGTCCCTTTTTAAGATTAGGAATAACTTGGTTTTCAAAAAGACTAATATATGCTTCTTCAAAGTCTTCTCTTGAGGAAAACTTTTTATAGCCATATTCTTTTTTTGAGTATGAATGTTCCTTAATATGACAAGAATAACCACCAAATTCACTTAAAACAATCGGTCTTTTTTCTTTTTTAAAGCGGAGCTTTTTAAAGTATATATGCTTACTTGTGAGATCAGATCCACCTTGGTCAAACCAACCGCTTGTGGAATCAATGATTCGGCTTTGATCAAGACTTTTTAAATAATGATATAATTCAACACTGTGAAACTGTCCCCAACCTTCATTAAAGATTGTCCAAAGAGCAATGGAAGGAACATTATAAAGAAGATCAACTGTTTCTTCAAGTTCTTTTCGAAAGGCTTCTTGGGACTCGGGAGTTTCCCTCCCAAAAGAACGAAGGTTTTTAATATCGCTGAATCTTTGGAAGCCGATGGTAGGGAGCACCGACATTTTCCAAAAACTATATCTTCCTCCATTAACCATGTCTTGCCAGACTATCATTCCTAAGCGATCACAATGATAATAGAAGCGAAGTGGTTCTATTTTTATATGTTTTCTTAGTGTATTAAAGCCGAGATCTTTCATTTTCATAATATCGTCAATAAAAGCTTGATCGGAAGCGGGTGTGTAAAGTCCGTCGCTATAATAACCTTGGTCAAGGACACCATTCATAAAATAAGGTTGATTATTTAAGAAAAGACATTTTCCATTAGGACCTTCTCCGATTGAAAACTTTCGAAAAGCAAAATAACTATTGACGACATCTTCACCGATTTCAATTCTTAAGTCATAGAGATGGGGATTTTCAGGAGACCAAGGAATGAAATCTGATATTTTGATATTGACATTAGATTCAGTAAAATTCTTTTGAATAATAAGTTTTCCTTTGTCGGTAATACTTAGCAATCCATAACAAGGGCCCGAAGTTTCAAATTGAAAATTTACTTCCCCTTCATCATAATCAGGATTGATTATAATTTTCTTGAGATGATTTTCCGGTACACTCTCCAGCCAGACAGTCTGCCAAATCCCGGTAATCGGTGTATACCAAATGGTCCGTGGATTTAGCGTTTGCTTTCCATAGGCACGGTATGTGGTATCGGTTGGATCGGAAACAATAACAACTAATTCATTATTTTCCCTTAAAAACTCAGTAATGTCAACTGAAAAAGGAAAATATCCGCCTTGGTGATGGAACAGATTTTGACCGTTCACATATACTGTTGCTTCCTGGTCTACGGCTCCAAAGTTTAAGAAAACTTTTCCGCGGTTGAAATTTTCCGGTAAACGGAAACAACGATGATAAATAAGATATTCCTTGTTCAGGAGTTTTTGAACTCCTGAGAGTGCGGATTCAATCGGAAACGGAACAAGAATTCGGTTTTCATAGGATTCGGGGATTTCGGGGAGTTTGGATATTTTGTAATTCCAATAACCGTTTAGGTTTAAAAAAGATTCCCTTGCAAATTGAGGCCGAGGATATTCCGATAATATTTGGCTGACATTTAGATTTTCTCCATATTCTGTGTACAAATTCTTATTCAAATGAATCACCTAGTATAATAGAAAATAATTAATAAAAGAATTTAATTATTTAGTACAATACTTTTCCCTTTCTGGTTATATTTTTTAAATAAGAGCATCGTTTATATAGTATACCATTATTTAGAAAATAAAAAAAGAGAGTGAATCTCTCTTTTATTAGTAAAGGAAGCGGCGCCGACGCCGACGACGGAATCTTTGGTAGGGGAAAAAGGGATAAGGATAGTAGTATGGAAAAGGATAAAAATAGCGATTTGGGAATACTGTACCCAAAGCAACACCGGTCAGAAACGGTACAACTCTTTCTTCATTTTCATATGTCTTTATATATGGGCCTTGTTGATAATTCATAATCTCCCTCCTCTATAATTATTCTATGAAAAAGAAGAAAATGAGTGCTTTTATAATTGGAAATTTACGATGATATACTCTTCTAATGTTAATTGGTCTTGGTATATAACCTCTGCATGTATTCCGACATAGCGAAAGTGCCAAGGTTCAAATTGATAGCCTGTCAAATCTTCCTTTCCTTTAGGAAATCTCAGGATAAAACCAAAACGATGAGCATTATCTTTAAGCCATATATATGCTTCCGTCTTTTCCAAATGATAAGTTAGTCCGGCTTTGGAAGTAGAAATATCGACAGCATAACCAGTTTGATGTTCAGAAAATCCCGGGCGGGCACTGATATCATCATTTTCGTTATATACCTCATAATATAAATATCTTTGTTTTTCGAAACTGCGATAACCTGAGTAAACCACCAAAGAATGACCTTTTGCTTTGGCTTCCTCGATCATGAGTTTTAAACTATCCATAGTCGCAATCTTCAATTGAATTTCGTCACCTTTTCGATCATAATGAGGAATATCATAATTATCAATCATTACTAAACCTTTTGGAACGAAATCCTCTTCAAGATAATAACATTTGTTTACAAGGACAAGCGGAGTTTCTAAGAAAAGTGCAGGTTTTGGATTTTTGTAGAAGGAGTAAAAATTAGGATTGTGGAAGAGGTTGATGGCTTCTAAGGGTGTAAGATTATAATCATCCTTTAACCTTTGATAAGACCGGAAGTAGAATATGCTGAAATTATCAAAATCAAGAAAATCACGAAGCTCCTCCATTTTGAAGTTATTGGCTAGAGCAAAGGCAACTTCTTCATTGTCGAGGTATTCCGAGAGTTCTTCAATTTGTTTTTTCTTCTCATTATGGCGTGATATAGAAATCAATAAAAAAAAGACGGCAGTAAGTAAAGCAAAAATGATAATAAAACGATACTTTTCCTTCATAATAATATTATCGCTTTATTTTTAATATCTATGTCTTTTTTGGAGATTTTGTGGTAAAATTAAAATAGATTAGGTGAATATATGAACAAGACAAGTAAAAAAATTACATTGATAGACGGGAACTCACTAATGTTTCGTTCTTACTATGCAACAGCATATCGTGGGAATCTGATGCAAACAAAGTCCGGTCTTTATACCAATGCACTATATGCATTTATTAGTATGCTAGATAAATTGATTGATGAATTAGATTATGCGTTTGTTGCCTTTGATGCCGGTAAACAAACTTTTCGTCATCAAGAATATACCGAATATAAAGCAACCCGAAAAGCCCTTCCGGAAGAATTAAGGGTGCAAATACCATATATTAAGAACTATTTGGACATCATGAGGATATTTAGAATGGAAAGCCTTGACTATGAGGCTGACGATTTAATTGCCACTGTTGCAACAAAAGCTTATAAGGATTTTGATGAAATCAGAATCATTACCGGAGATAAGGATCTTCTTCAATTGGTTAATGGTAAAGTTAAAGTCTTTCTTACAAGAAGAGGGATTTCTGAACTAGAAGAATATAATCATGAAAACTTCCTGGAAAAAGCTGGTCTTACTCCAAAACAAGTTATTGACTTTAAGGGTTTAGTCGGAGATGCTTCTGATAATCTCCCTGGTATTAAGGGGATTGGAGAAAAGACTGCACTCAAATTATTGAAAGAATACCCGACCCTTGAAGAGATAATTGCAAATGTTGATAAGATTGGCGGAAAAACCTCCGAACTAATTTCTAAAAATACGGAAATAGGCTTGCAATGCAAACGTCTTGCAACCCTAAAACAAGATATTGATGTTAACTTCTCTTCTCCAGATTTAAAGGTAAATGAATATGATCAAGATGAGTTAAATCATTTTCTTAAAGACTTGGAGTTCTTTTCCCTTTTAAAGAGACGGCATAACAAGTTAGAGACAGAAACGATTATGCCGGAAATTATTGATGATCCGGATAAAAAACTGGACTTAACCGAAGATGCTTATATTATTGTTGAAGTGTTTGGGGAGAATTATTACCGAGGAAATTTTTTGGGTCTCGGGATGGTTTGTGGGAAAAGAAGATTTTTCTTTCCAAAAGAAGTTCTGCTTAAACATCAAGAGTTGAAGTCCTATCTTTCAAATCCTAAATACTTGAAAAAAACTTTTGATTATAAAAAATTATATTTAACTTTTAATAAACATGGTTTAGATATTAAAGGTATTTCATATGATATGATGCTAGCCGCATATCTATTAAATCCTGCCTATGGCTCTGATGATATTAAGGTTACTGCCGGTTATTTTTCAAATAATGATTTGCCTTATTATGTAAATATCTATGGTGCAAACAAAAAAATGGCAATACCGGACCTTAAAATTTATGCTAAGTACAGTACCGATAAATGTGCAGTTATAATGGATCTTGAAAAAAGAATCCAAAGTGATTTGCAAAGCCAGGAACTCTTATATTTATATAAGGTTGAGTTGGAGCTTTCTGAGGTGCTTGGTGAAATGGAACTCTTTGGACTTTTAATTAATTTAAAACATCTAGAACTTATTGGTAAAGAATTAAATTCAAAAGTTGATGGAGTTGCATCAGAAATCTACCAAATGGCCGGAGAAGAATTTAATATTAATTCCCCTAAGAAATTGGGTGAAATTCTTTTTGAAAAACTCCATCTTCCCCATGGGAAACGGAATAAAACCGGTTTTTCTACAAATGTTGATGTACTGGAAAAACTGGCTGGGGATTATAAAATAGCCAGATTGGTTTTGGATTATCGTGGTTATAATAAACTGGTTACAACTTATGTTAATGGGTTAAGCGAGGTTGCTGATGAACAATCCTTTATTCATCCCTTATACAAACAAGCTCTAACTCAAACAGGAAGACTTTCGTCAGTTGAACCTAATATCCAAAATATTCCTGTTCGCACCGAAGACGGACAGGTTATCAGAGAGATATTTATTTCCCGTTTTTCGGATGGGTTTATTCTTAGTGCCGACTATTCTCAGATAGAACTACGGGTTCTTGCACATCTTTCCCAAGATGAAAAAATGATCTCGGCTTTTAATCATTCAATTGACTTTCATACTCAAACGGCAAGCCTAATATATGATATTGACCCTGAAACTGTTTCAAAGGATATGCGTCGGACCGCAAAGGCAATCAATTTTGGGATTATTTACGGAATGAGTGCTTGGGGGTTGAGTGAATCACTGGGTATTTCTCCGCTTGAAGCAAATATTTATATAAATAAATATTTTGATACTTATCGTAAAGTAAAAGAATTTTTAGACACAACTATTGATAATGCTAAGAATGATGGCTATACAAAAACAATCCTTAACCGACGTCGGTATATACCCGAGATTTCCAGTTCTAATATTAATATGCGGAACTTCGGTGAAAGGACAGCTATGAATGCTCCGATGCAAGGAAGTGCTTCGGATATTATCAAAATAGCGATGGTTAATATTAACCGCCGCTTGAAAAAAGAAGGTTTAAAATCATTAATGATAGCACAAGTCCACGATGAATTGGTTTTTGACTGCCCTAAAGAAGAAGTTGAAATCTTAAAACATTTAGTCAAGACCGAAATGGAAACCGCTTATCAACTAAAGATAAAATTAGATGTTGAAGTGGGAATCGGTAGAAATTGGGCTGAAGCGAAATAGATTTAAGAAAGGAGTTTTTATGAACGTTATTTTTAAAAGAAGAAGTGTTAGAAATTATCTTCCAGATGCAATAGAAAAAGATAAAATTGAAAAGATTTTAAGAGCGGCAATGCAAGCGCCAAGCGCAAGAAATCAAAGACCATGGCGTTTTTTGGTCATTCAGGACCGGCAAGAATTAGACCGTCTCTCTGAAGTGGCCACTAATATGAAGATGTTAAAGGAAGCGCAGGCTGCAATCTTCACTTTTTTTGAAAAGGATAATTTGACTGCACCTCTTTTTGTTCAACAGGATTTGAGTGTTGCCACGATGAATATTCTTTTAGAAGCTTCCGAACTTGGTATCGGAAATTGTTGGTTGGGGCTTTATCCAAACCTAGAAAGGACTAGCCATGTAAATAAGGCTCTCGGAACTCCGGAAAATCTAGAAGTTTTTTCCCTGATTTCCTTGGGTTATCCAAAAGATCCCGATGCATTCCATTATGTGGACCGTTTCGAACCTGAAAAAGTATATTATGAAAAGTTTTAATTATGCCTGAATTACCAGAAGTTGAAACAGTCAGACGCGATCTAAAGAAAAATATCATCGGAAAAACTATTAACAGCGTTGATATATATTATAGGAATATAATTAAGAATGTTTCACCGATTGAATTTTCTTATTCGCTTATCGGACAAACCTTTGAAGACATTAAGCGAAAAGGTAAATATCTAATTATGCTTTTGACCGACGTGACTTTAGTATCACATTTACGGATGGAAGGAAAATATTTTCTCAAGAAAGATGAACCCGTGGTCAAGCACGAGCATATAGTTTTTAACTTTACCGATGGTACGAGTCTTAGATACCATGATGTAAGAAAATTCGGAACTATGAATCTTTTTAAGACGAAGAATCTTAAATTAATCTTCCAAGAAGAACCATTAAATAAAGTTGCTTCCGATCCCTTTGATGAAGATTTGACTGTTGAAAAGATTTATGAGGTCTTTCGGAAATTATCTAGACCGATTAAATCTACTTTACTTGATCAAACGATTATTAGCGGCCTCGGAAATATTTATGTTGATGAGGTATGCTTTCTTTCCGGAATTCACCCTTCCACAAGCACTAAATCTTTGTCAATTGAACAGGTGGCCTTACTGCTTGATAATTCAAGAATAGTTTTAAAAAAGGCAATTGCTCTTGGCGGAACAACCATCAAGAGTTTTTCATCCCATGAAATCAGCGGTCGCTTTCAAAACGAACTTCTGGTTCATACGAAGGAATTTTGTCCGACCTGCAATCAAACGATTATTAAGATTCGTGTCGGAGGGCGTGGAACTTATTTATGTGAACATTGTCAGAAAAAGTTTGAAGGATAAGAAAAGGAACGGATATGATAATTGGAATCACAGGCTCAATCGGAACGGGAAAATCAACGGTAACTGATTATCTAAAAAGAAAGGGTTATCTGGTTCTCGACGCTGATATACTAGCCAGAGAGGAACTAAATAAAGAGAATGTTATTTGTGAAGTTGTTCAACGCTTTGGAGATTCCATATTAAAAGACGGTTTGATAGACCGTAAAAGGCTTGGAGAAATAATATTCCTGAGCCCTGAAGCTCGTCTGGACTTAAATCGAATTATTCATCCGAAAGTGATTAAAAAAATTGAGAAATTGTCGCAAAGAGCGAATGGTTTGCTTTTTATCGACATTCCTTTACTTTATGAAGCCCAGCTTGAATACTTGGTTGATAAGGTTTTGGTTGTGTATACTAACCCCGAGACGCAATTATCGAGGTTAATGAAAAGGGATAATATTGATGAGGGATATGCGAAAATGAAGATTGCTTCCCAAATGAGTATTGAAGAGAAAAAGCTTCGAGCTAATTATTTGGTAAATAATGAATTAGGTCTGGAGGAGACCTATGAACAGATAGAAAGAATATTAAGGAGAATTGAAAATGAAATTTAGCGATTATTTTTCCAATGATTTTGAAACAAGCGAAAACCATTATCTTCCTGAACTAAGGACAAGATATTATCGTTGCCGTAATAATGCAGCAAAAGAAGCGTCTTTAAAATTGATTAAGGATGAAAGAGGGAAAGTTAGAGCTGTAAATGACGAACATCATGAGATTTTTTTTGAAACTTCGTCTTATACTTGCATATTTACCATTATTAGTCCAACTATTACGGAAACTGCTATTGATATTAAAATTACCACCAATAAATTTTTACCGCTCGGTGCCGGAAGAAAAATCATCATTCGCTTATATGAAATGCTTGATAAAAGGTTGCCGTTTAAAGGAGTATCTTTATATAAATAAAAGTGTAACAGGAGCAACAAATGAAAACTAATGTTCATGATATTTTTAAAATTTCTTCAAGTCAAAACTTATGTGCGGAGGAGTATCTTTCTCTCACACATATGTATCTGCCCATTATCGGTATTGACAGTTATAGCCTTTATATATTTCTTTGTACATTAAAGGTAAACGAAAAATATCCTTTTAAAAAACTACTTGATTCCTTGAACTTGGGCACTCCGACTTTATTGAAACAAACATTCAGAAAACTTGAAGGTGTGTCTTTAGTTAAAACCTATTATCATGAACAAAAAGGTTATTTGTTTCAACTTTTAGCGCCTCTGTCCCGAGCCGACTTTCTTAATAATACTTTATTATCCTCTTTTTTAACTTCTCAAATCGGGGAAGTTGAATTAAAACGATTGATTGATGAAATAAAACTACCTATGATTAGAGGATATCAAGAGATTACAAAAGCTTTTGATGAAGTCTATACTGTAAAGAACGAGGGAATTAGTGATCTTTTTACCCGACTCTTTAAGATTAAAAACATTAATCAGGTTCAAGTAAAAAATCCTGATTTTGATTATATCTTCTTTAAGATGAACTTTGATACCAACTTTCTTGACGAGAAATTACTTGACGATGAGGAGTTTAAACAACAGATTCTTACAATCAGTTATAATTATCAACTGAATGAGGAAGAAATGAAAGACATTATCTTAAAGACAATCACCGTCGATATGGACTTAAAATATACTGATATTTCTAAAAATGCTCGTATATATTACCAGAAGAAAAACAAAAAAACTCAACCGCGTTTCGTTACCAAAGAAGCTGATGTTTTTATCAACAGTGAAACAGATGAAGATACTTTTCGTTTACTTGAAATGGTAGAAAATATCTCCCCTCCGGAATTATTGAAAGAATTAAATGGTGGTATTAAACCATCTGTCAGTGAATTAAAATTAATCGAAGACTTGGTTAATAATACTAATTTTCCTTTAAGTATCATTAATATAATGATATTATTGGTAAACGCAGAAAAAGAAGGAGTTTTACCGGGATATAATTACTTTGAAAAAATCGCTAATACCTGGGCTAGGGCGAATCTTAAAACACCACAGGATGTAATAAATTATCTAAATAAAGATCGAACACCGGAAAAGAAAACTAATTATTCCCGTCAAAAACGTCAAGCCCAAGTTCCAGATTGGTATGAACAATACGAAAAGCAATTAGATTCGCTACCCAAAAAAGAGGAAGACCTTTCCAAAGAAGAAATTGATAAAATTCTTGAAGAGGCGAAGAAAATATTTACCTAGGAGAAAAGTATGAATCAAGAGGAGAAAAAATTAATTAACCTTCTATTGAAAGACCCGGAAATCAATAATTTTTGTAAGATTAATTGTCTGACTGGAGAGAATATTCTCAACAATCTTGGGAAGTTTGTTATTCAACGAGAGAACAACCGTATTTACCAAGACTGCAACAAAAATGATTGTGACGGATTGCACACGCAACTTGAATATAACGATAATAAAGTTGAATTAAGTTATATACCTTGTCCCAATTTGGAAATGGACTATCATAACAATCTCGATTTACAGTATTTTCCAAACAGCGGTGAATTCTTGAAAAAGGAGCCCGATATTACTCCAGCACGAGCCGGTGTTTTAAGACAGATTACAAAGTTTACAAATGAATATAAAAAGGGGAAGTTTACAAAGGGAATTTATTTCTATGGACATTTCGGAACTGGGAAAACTTTTCTGATGATGAAACTTGCTAAGAATCTTTCTGAAAAGGGTGCGAAGGTTTTCATTGCTTATTATCCGGATTTGACTAGGCACTTGCGGAGTTCAGTCGCAACTGGTGAACTTGAGAAGATGATTATAAAGCTTAAAAATTATGATATACTGATGCTAGATGATATCGGAGCCGATACAAATTCAGCTTTTATTCGCGATGAAATTTTAGGACCGGTTCTTCAATATCGTCTACATGCGAATCTTCCGGTATGTATGACTTCGAATTTTAGTTTTTCAGAACTTAGAAATCATTTTATGGAATCTAAAAACGATTTGGATGTTCTGAAAAGTGACCGAATCATTGAACGATTGCGTTATTTAATGACCGAAGTGAAACTAGCTGATCGAAACTATCGAACCGGAGTAGAATATCAAAAAAAAGATTGACCTAAAATTTAGTTTGGGATATAATAATAGAAAGAATTTTAAAAACTATGAAGTGGATATGGTTGTCGGAATAACTTATTTAAAGCGAAGGTAGGATAGTGAGAGCTACCCGATAAGTCCCGATGATTACTACCATGGAGTTGAACTCGAAAGATGTTTCCGTTTTCCGCGTTAAGGAGTTAGAGTGCAACAGCAGTGTTGAAACAAGGTGGTACCACGCAAACAAGCGTCCTTTTATTTAAGGATGCATTTTTTTATAAAGGAGAATAATATTATGAAAATTACATTTATTGACGGAAGTTTTAAAGAATTCCCCAACGGAACCGATGCATTAAAAATTGCTTCTAGTATCTCACCTTCACTGGCGAAGCGGGCGGTGTTTGCAAGGGTAAACGGCGATAATTATGACTTAACCCGTCCGATTAATAAAGACGCTAGCCTTGAGATTATTACTCGTGATTCTGAGGAAGCTTTTACAGCATTAAATCATTCCTGCAGTCATTTGTTGGCAAGTGCTGTTAAGAAAATTTATCCCGATGCTTGTTTCGGTGTCGGACCCGCTATTGAAGAGGGTTTCTATTATGATATCAATCCTGGGAATGACATTAAGTTTAATGAGGATGATCTTCCTAAAATTGAAGCGGTTATGGCAAAAATTGCTCAACAAGATTATAAGTTTGAACGCCAAGAAATATCGAAAAAAGACGCACTTGTATTGTTTAAAAATGATAAATATAAACAGGAAATAATTAACGAACTAGAAGCGGATGAAGTTATTACTGTTTATCGTCATGGGAATTTTGTTGACCTTTGTCGGGGGCCTCATGTTTCCGGAACAAAACTCCTCAAATATTTTAAGTTATTAAATGTCAGTGGTGCTTATTGGCGCGGCAATTCTGAAAACGAACAATTGCAGAGGATTTATGGAGTTTGTTTCTTTACCGAAGAAGAATTAAAAAAGCATTTGGAAGTTTTGAAGGAAAGAGCAGAACGCGATCACCGTAAACTCGGACGTGAACTTGACCTCTTTATGATTAGTGAATATGGTCCGGGCTTTCCGTTTTGGTTACCTAAGGGCTTGGTTTTAAGACGCACATTAGAAGATTATTGGTACAAAATACATGCACGTGAAGGTTATCAGTTCGTTCAAACTCCGATTATGTTGAATAAGGAACTCTGGGAGATATCGGGACACTGGAATAATTACAATGATAATATGTATACTTCGGAAATTGATAAACATGAATTTGCAATTAAACCGATGAATTGTCCGGGTGGTATTTTAGTCTATCGGAATCATCTTCACTCCTATAAAGATTTCCCTTTAAGACTCGGAGAATTGGGATTAGTTCATCGTCATGAGGCAAGCGGTGCTTTAAACGGGCTTTTCCGGGTTCGTTATTTTACTCAAGATGATGCCCATGTTTTTTTGACCGCAGATCAAATTGAAGAAGAAGTTGCAAATTTGATCAGACTTTTTGATGAAATTTATTCAACTTTCAATTTGTCTTATAAAATAGAACTTTCCACTCGACCGCTTGAAAAATATATCGGTTCGGTTGAAACTTGGGATAAATCTGAAAAAGCCCTAGCAAATGCTTGCAGGAATTCAGGGAAAGATTTTAAGATTAACCCCGGAGACGGAGCTTTTTACGGACCGAAACTTGATTTTCAGTTACGTGATTCAATGAATCGCGTCTGGCAATGTGGAACAATCCAACTTGATATGAATCTTCCGGAACGTTTTGAATTAACCTATATAGATGAACAAGGAGATAGACGGAGGCCGGTTATGTTGCATCGGGCAATTTTCGGCTCACTCGAACGTTTTATCGGTATTATCACTGAACATTACGGAGGTGCTTTCCCGACTTGGTTGGCGCCTGTTCAAATCAGATTGATTCCTGTAAGCCGCGAACATCATTTAGATTATGTAAAGAAAATTAAGGACTTGCTTTTTAATGAAGGCTTAAGAGTAGAAATTGATAATCGTGAAGAAAAATTGGGATATAAAATCCGTGATGCCCAGACCCAGAAGATACCTTACCAATTGGTTGTTGGGGAAAAAGAGGTTTCCGAAAACCTTCTTACCTACCGAAAATACGGTGGTGTGGCTACTACTATGGTAGCGGTTGAAGATTTTGTAAAAATGATAAAGGCTGAAATCGCAAATCTCGGGAAATAATCATTGAAGAAAAAGATAGATTATGTTATTATTAAAACGAAGTAAAGTGCTGAAAATGTTTCAGAGAGCTGATTTCGATATATTGGGGAGGTAAAAATGAGCGAAAGAATTATTAGAAAAATAGGGAAAGGTAATTTTTATCTTCTGGCTTTTATTGTGGGTTTCGTTTTATTTTACCTTTTTCAAGTTCTTTTAATGTATGCTGGAATTGGGATAGCGGAGTCGAAACATCCCGGGTTTCTCTTGGATTTTGAAGCTGCAATTAGTCAGGGTTATGAGATGACAGATCTGATGTGGGCGGTTCAGAACCTTTCTCAATTCATCGGCGAAATTTTGCTAGCTATCCTGATGCTTATCTTTCTCTGGAAAGATCTTGTTAAGAACTGGAGTAATTTCAAAAAAGAGTTAAAATCTAATCTTCTGACCATTCTCTTTGGTTTCATCATTATTTATTTACTTAATATTGCTATGGTTATGATTTATGATCTTTTTGGAATCACAGGAACCTCGGAAAATCAAGAAATGATTTTGAATTCCTTGCAATCCAGCACCGGTATTTTCATGATATTAACGGTTATGTTACTTGCTCCCTTTGTCGAGGAAATTCTTTTCCGGAAATTATTATATGGTGTTGTAGAAGAAAAGTTTCGTTTAAAACCGATTATTGCCGTACTGATTTCCGCAATTATCTTTTCGGCCTTACATGCGGTTGATATCTTTTTCTTCCAATATATTACTATGGCGCTGGTTCTTTGCGGGACTTATGCTTTATCAAAAAACAATATTTTTGTTCCAATGGGAATTCATTTCCTAAATAATTCTACAGTGATTTTCTATTTTTGTATTACGGTATTTAGATGAGATATACGGATTTAATTGAAAATGCAAAAAAGGCTCGGGCAAGAGGAAATTTCCGGGAAGCAATTACATATTACCAAGAAGCTTTTAGCCATAAGATTATGGTTGATGACTTAGTTGACTACGGTCTTGTCCATCTGGACAATAATCAACCTCTACAAGCAATTGAAGTCTTTCGGGAGATTATTGAGGTGCTCCCTCAACTGGCCTATGTTTATTATTATCTCGGAGTTGCTTATGAAGAAATTGGAAAGAAAGCCGAAGCAAAAAACTATTATTTAGAAGCGATAAAAAAAGATGATAGTTTTTCTGAGGCTTATTTCAGTTTAGCGCTTTTGACTGACGAAGAGGATGATGAGAATCAAGCCTATGAATATTACAAAAAGGCTTTACTTCATAATCCCGACCATTTTTGGGCGAATCTAAATCTTGGATCTTTCTATGAAAAACATAATCAACTTGAAAACGCATTGAAGCATACCTTACATGCTTACCGTCTTCACCCAAAAGAAAAGATGGTTTCCTATAATCTTGGTGTCATTTCATCAAAGCAAAAGAAATACGATGCAGCCAGAGATTATTATCTTGAGGAAATTGAAAAAGACGGTTACATTATGGCTTATATGAATCTTGCCTTGCTTCACAAAGATGTTTATCAAGATTATGAGAATGCACGTTTTTATTATCTTGCCGGAATAGCTAAAGACAAGGACAATGCTGCTCTTTGGTATAATTTGGGTTGCATTTATGCTTTGATGAAAGATTATGAAAATACCTATTCCTGTCTCTTATACGCTTTAATGCGTGATCGGGGTTTGAAGGAATTTATGTTGAAAGACGGAGAACTCTTAGAATTTACGAAAAGTGATTTTTATTATAAACTATTGAAAGAAATCGGTTAGGACATTGTCCTGACTTTTTTTTACTAGGAAAGTCCTTTTGCATGTGAAAAACCATCTTCTATACTCTTTTATTAACCTAAAATCAATAACTATAACTTTTGTATTTCTCCTTCAATCCAAAATATAATTAGCTTGGAAGAGGTGAAAAAGATGTATAAAACAATTAAAAATGAAACTTTATCTAAAAAGGCATGAATTAGAATTCCTTAGGACTTTACCAAAGGCAAGGATTAAAACGAAATATCAATATCGGTAAAGTGAAAAGTCAAAACTTTGCAAGTATTCCTCTAGAGAAGATAAAGATTAGAATTTGTTTATTAGTAAAAACATAAAAGTGATAATCCAAGAAGAATCATATACATCAAAAGCATCATTCTTTGATAATGATGAGATACCGGCATATGAGGAAAACTAGAATCACAAATTCAGTGGTAAAAGGATAAAAAGAAACTAACTATATAAAATCTCTAATGGTAGTTAATGCAGAACTAAATGCAGCATTAAATATACTAAAGAAAAGTAAACTGGATAAAAAAGTGACACTTTTTTAGTCTAGTGGTGAGGTTACACCAATAAGATTAAAAGTAGTTTAATATTCAAAATTAATCTTAAGAGAATGTAAGTTTATTTTCACTTTGTTCAACAATTTCCCCAAGTTTCTGTTCTTTCGCCTACAATCTTTAGGCGTTTAAGCAGTATAATAGAGCGAGGTGAGATCTTTGAAAAAAGATGTGTTCCATACCCGTTTTAGGATTACGGAAAATATTGATTATATTGTGAAAAAGGGTGATAACCTTTACAAAATTGCTCAACTTTACGGTCTTGCCGTTAAAGAGTTAATGAGCGCTAATGACTTAACAGGCACCACTATTTATCCTAACCAAACAATTGTCATACCTCGGAAAGGTGAAAATAATTCGTTTTATTTTGAGGAATATGTAATTGAAACCCATGATAATATGGAGTTGATTTCCAAGAAACTTAATACACCAATAAATTTATTAATGAAATATAATGATACTTCAAAACTTAATCTTGAGGAAAATCAAGTTCTTCGCATTCCGAGAAGGAGAGCATCTTATGTGGTTAAACCGGAGGATTCTTTAGATGATATCCTCCGAAGCAACAATCTAACTTACGATGAGTTTATAGGAAAAAACCTTGAGAATTGGTTAAGTCCGGGAAGCACAATTTATGTCAGGTAAAAAATCTTCATCCGAAGATTTTTTATTTTCTTTTATTCTCAAAGCTTGTGGTATAATATTAATGAGGTTTAATAATATGATTGTAAATGTAATCGGAGCCGGACTTGCAGGAAGCGAAGCAGCCTATCAACTGGCGATGCGCGGAATTCAGGTTCGTCTTTTTGAAATGCGTCCCAAGAAATTCACAGAAGCTCATAAAACTGCTGGATTTGCGGAACTGGTTTGTTCAAATTCCTTTCGGGCAGCCAGCATTGAAAATGCGGTCGGGCTTTTAAAGGAAGAGATGAGGAGGCTGGACTCACTTATCATGAGGGCAGCGGATGCTACGAAAATTGAAGCCGGAGGTGCTCTTGCAGTTGATAGAACACAATTTTCCGAGTATATTACTTCCTGTCTAAATAGGATGGATTTAATTGAAGTTGTTTGTGAAGAAGTAGTAAATATACCTTCCGGCCCTACCGTTATAGCATCCGGGCCTCTTACTAGTCATAAACTGGCTTCTAAAATAAAAGAGTTTTTTGGTGAGGAATATTTATATTTTTATGATGCAGTCGCACCGATTGTAACCGAAGAATCGATAAATAAGAATATAGCTTATCTAAAATCTCGTTATGATAAAGGTGAGGCTGCCTATTATAATTGTCCGATGACCAAAGATGAGTTCGATAAATTTTATGATGCGTTAATTAATGCAGAAAGAGTCACCCCTCATGATTTTGAATTAAAAGTCTTTGAAGCTTGTATGGCAATTGAAGATATTGCGGAAAGGGGAAGGGAAACTCTATTATACGGGCCGATGAAACCCGTTGGGTTAGCAAACCCCAGAACCGGTAATGAACCCTATGCGGTTGTTCAATTGCGTCAAGATGACGCCGCCAAAACTATGTATAATATTGTCGGCTTTCAAACTCACTTGAAATTTCCTGAACAAAAAAAGATATTAAGGTTAATTCCCGGCCTTGAAAACTGTGAAATTGTCCGTTATGGCATTATGCATCGAAACACCTTTATAAACTCACCGAAGGTTTTAAATAAATATTATCAATCAAAAACCAAAATGGATCTTTTCTTTGCCGGGCAGATTACCGGTGTCGAGGGTTACCTAGAAAGTGCAGCCAGTGGTCTTGTAGCGGGTATAAATACTTCTAGATATTTAGAAGGGAAAAACTTAACGGACTTTTCCAGAAAAACCGCCATCGGTTCTCTGGCTAACTATATCAGTACCCCAAATCAATCTTTTCAACCGATGAATGTAAATTATGGGATCTTTGAACCGCTGAATCAAAGGATGAAAAAAACGGAAAGGAAGAAAGCATATGCCTCAAGAAGCTTAGCTTTTCTTGAAAATGTTTTCGGAGAAAAAGATGAATGATATTGAGTTGGTTTTGGTCTTTAAAGAATATTTAGAAGTGGAGAGATCTTATTCTGAACACACAGTTTTAAATTATTTAAAAGATATAGAGGATTTTCGGCACTTTTTAAAAACTAATTCATTTGGATCGTTATTGAATCTAAAAATGAATTACGGGAGATATTTTCTTTCCTTTCTACACAGCAGCGGCTATAAACCAAGGACGATTGCCAGAAAGATGTCCAGTCTTCGAAGTTTTTATAAATTTTTAATGAGAGAAGGAAAGATTGAAGCTAATGTCTTTGATGAGGTTTCTTCTCCTAAACCTGATAAGACGCTTCCAAAATTAGTTTATTATTCTGAATTGGATAATCTTTTTGATGCAATTGACGTTAGTAATGAAATCGGGAAGCGCGATTATGCCATTCTTGAAACTTTATATGGTACCGGTATTCGTGTCAGCGAACTATGTTCAATACGAATTCAAGATGTAGATTTTTATAATTCCTCGGTTATTGTTATGGGTAAAGGCGGTAAGGAAAGATACCTTCCAATCTATAACAATATTAAAAGCGCTTTGCTTGACTATCTCGAATTCTCCCGAAACGAACTATTGAAAAAAAGCAAAAAGGGAGTTACTGATATTTTGTTTTTGAATTACCGTGGCGGACCGCTTACTCCGAGAGGTGTACGTGTTATTTTGAATGATATAAATTCAAATACCGCAAATAATTTAAAGATATCACCTCATATGCTCAGACACTCTTTCGCTACTCACTTATTAGACAATGGCGCTGACTTGCGAAGTGTTCAGGAATTGCTTGGACATGCCAATCTTTCTACAACTCAAATCTATACTCATGTTTCTAAAGAACAAATAAAAGAGGAATATACTAAATACCATCCTCGAGCAATGAAAAAGGAATAATATATGCGTGGTTTCGAAAAAATTACTATAAATGAATATCGTAAAAAAAGAAATGAGAATGAATATTCTAAAATAAAACTTCCGAAAAGAGGAACTAAGAATTCTGCCGGTTATGATTTTTATCTTCCCTATTCAGTTGAACTTAAACCAAAGGAAGCGATTGTCATTGCAACCGGTATTAAAACATGTATGAAAGACGATGAAGTTCTTATGCTTTTTATTCGTAGCTCTTTAGGTTTAAGAGGTTTACGATTAAAAAATCAAGTAGGTATAATTGATTCTGATTATTATAATAATTCAGAAAATGAAGGGCATATTCTTGTTGCTATTGAAAACACTAGTAATGAAAATATTATTCTAAAGGAAAATGAACGTTTTGTTCAGGGAATTTTTTTGAAATATCTTCTTGTTGATGAAGAGGATGAACCGCAAGAATTTCGTCAAGGTGGTCTTGGCAGCACCTCGAAATAACGTAAATATAATTTGCATTCATGCTTGTTTTATGCTATAATATGTCCGGCATAAACAAATACACACATAAGTGGAGATGATCGTCGAGTCCGATTCGCTTCAACGGGGCGTTCATCCGAGATGCTTGTGGAGGCCAAACAAAATAAAAAAAGGAGTTTTAGTATGTCAATTATTAGTAAAAATCAATTACTTGAAGCAGGTGTTCACTTCGGTCATAATACTCGCCGTTGGAACCCGAAAATGAAAGAGTATATTTTTGGTGAAAGAAACGGAATTTACATTATCGATTTAGACAAAACTGTTAAAAAAATTGAAGAAGCCTATGCTGCATTATTCAATATTGTTCAAAACGCCGGTCGGGTTCTTTTTATCGGAACCAGAAAACAAACGCAAGAAGTGATTAGAGAAGAAGCTACTCGTTGTAATCAATTTTATGTTGATCAACGTTGGTTAGGTGGAACCCTTACTAATCATAAAACCATTCGTAGAAGTATTGCCCGTTTGAATGAGATTGAAAAAATGGAAGAAGATGGTGTATTTGAAGTTCTTCCGAAAAAGGAAGTTATCTTAATCAAAAAGGAAAAAGAAAGACTTGAAAAGTTCTTTAATGGAATCAGAGATATGAAGACACTTCCGGATGCTATGGTAGTCGTAGATCCGAAGAGTGAACATAATGCAGTTGCCGAGGCCAGAAAACTTAAGATTCCAATTTTTGGTCTTGTTGATACAAACTGTGATCCGGATGATGTAAATTATGTCATCCCCGGTAATGACGATGCTATTCGTTCGGTAAAACTGATTGTCGGAACCTTGGCAAATGCAGTTGTAGAAGCGCAAGGAGGAACTCCAATTGTTATCGAGTTCACCGATGAACAAACCCAAGATGATCGGGCTCACCAACGCCGTCCTCGCTATGGACGTGGTGATGACCGCCGTCGTCGTCCACGCTATGAACCAAGAACAGTACGTGAAGAAAAACCGGTAGTAACTGAAAAAGTTGTCGATGAAAAACAAAATCAGGTCGAAAAAGCTACAACGGAGGTGCAAGAATGATTACTGCAGCATTAGTAAAAGAATTACGTGATAAAACTGGAGCCGGTATGATGGACTGCAAGAAAGCCTTAGTCGAAACTAATGGCAATGTTGAAGAAGCAATCACCTGGTTACGGGAAAAAGGAATTTTGAAAGCACAAAAGAAAGCTGACCGCATTGCGGCCGAAGGACTTTGTGGTGCTGTTATCTCCGGTAATAAAGCTGTTATCTTTGAAGTCAATAGTGAAACAGATTTTGTAGCCAGAAATGAAAAGTTTCAAAATATAGTTAAAGAAGTTGGAAAATGTATCATTGCTAGCGATGCAAAGAATACTGAAGAAGCTTTGGCTGCACCATCTAATTTGGGAACCGTAAATGATCTTATCATCAATGCTACCGCTACTATTGGTGAGAAAGTCTCTTTAAGAAGAGTTACAAGACTTGATAAGACCGATTCTCAAATTTTCGGTCATTACAGCCATGGTGGCGGTCGAATTGTAGTTCTATCGGTTCTTGAAGGAAACGATGAACAAGTTGCCAAGGATGTATGCATGCATGTAGCTGCTATGAATCCTAAATATCTGGACAGGAATTCTGTAAACCAAGATTTTCTGAACGGTGAAAAAGAAGTAATGACGCAAGAAACACTAAATGAAGGTAAACCAGCTAATATCGTCGAGAGAATTGTTGCCGGAAAAATCGAAAAATTATTAAAGAGCATTTGTCTGGTCGATCAGGAATTCGTAAAGAATCCGGATCTGACAGTCGGAAAATATGTCGAGTCAAACAATTCTAAAATTATAAATTATGTACGCCTTGAAGTTGGAGAAGGAATCGAGAAACGCGTCGATGATTTTGCCGCCGAAGTAATGGCAGCTGCTGGAAACTGAAACAACAAGGGCATAATTGCCCTTTTATTTTAAAATAAATGGAGGTTGCATGAAAAGAAGAATTGTTTTAAAACTGAGCGGGGAAGCTTTAGCCGGAGAAGAAAAAATCGGAATCAATCATTTCAAGGTCAATGATATTGCTGATGAAATAAAGGCTTTATTTGATCTTGGGAATGTTGAAGTATCAATTGTTGTCGGAGCCGGAAATATCTGGCGCGGTCGTGACGCTTTAGAATCCGGAATGGAAAGATCAAGTGCCGATTATATGGGTATGCTGGCAACGATTTTGAACGCTCTTGCTATTCAGAATTCTCTAGAAAGGCTCGGTCTGGAAACAAGAGTGATGACCTCCTTGTCGATTCCCGAAGTTGCGGAACCCTACATTCGTCGGAAGGCTTTATCTCATCTTGATAAAGGAAGGATCTTGATTTTCGGTGGCGGAAACGGAATACCATTTTTTACCACTGACACCACTGCGGCTTTAAGAAGTGCTGAACTTGGTGCTGATTTGATTCTTATGGCTAAGAATGGAGTTGACGGTGTTTATGACAGTGACCCACGACTGAATAAGGATGCAAAGAAGTTCAAGAATCTAACACATCAAGAAGTATTAGATAAACATCTAAGTGTAATGGATCTAACCGCGGCTACCTTATGTAAAGAAAATGACATTGACATCTTTGTTTTTGATATGAACGAAAAAGGAAATATTGCGAGAGCAGTGAATGACTTTTCAATCGGGACATTGATATCAAACAAAATATAGAGAAAGGATATAAGTGAAATGCCTCAAAACATTTTAAATGTAGGAGAAGAAAAGATGAATAAAACTATCCAGGCTTATAAGAATGAATTGAGCTTGGTTCGTACCGGTAGGGCTAACCCTTCTGTTTTAAACGGTGTTCAAGTAACATATTACGGTGTTCTTTCACCTCTGAACCAAATCGCATCAATTTCTGTTCCTGAAGCCCAGAGTTTAGTCATCAAACCCTATGACAAATCAATCCTTAAGGATATTGAGAAAGCAATCCAATTAGCTGACCTCAACTTGGTACCGATTAATGACGGAAATGTAATTCGAATAAATTTCCCGGCTTTGACTGAGCAAAGAAGGAAAGAATTAGTTAAGGAAGTTAAAAATAAAGCCGAAGGTTCAAAGGTCTCCATCCGTAATATTCGTCGAGAAATGGTTGACCAAATGAAGAAACTTGAAAAAGATGGCGAAATCTCCGAAGATCAATTAAAACGTGAAAACGAGAAAATTCAAAAATTAACCGATAAGTTTATTGAAAATGTTGATCAGGTTACCAAAGAAAAAGAAACAATGATTATGGAAATTTAATTTCCATATTTATTAAAAAATTTGCAATAATTATTAACTTATTATATAATCTATGAGGGGTAAATGCCCAAATCAGATTATATAGTTTATTATCAGGAGGACAATTATGGAATTAAAAGGTTCAAGAACCGAAAAGAATCTCATGACTGCCTTTTCCGGTGAGTCTCAAGCAAGAACAAAATATACATTCTATGCTTCACAAGCCAAGAAAGACGGTTTTGTACAAATATCAGAGATCTTTACTGAAACAGCTAATAATGAAAAGGAACATGCGGAAATTTGGTTTAAACTTCTTCATAACGGAATTCCTACCACAGCCGTAAATCTACTTGATGCGGCAGCTGGAGAACATTATGAATGGACCGAAATGTATGCTGAGTTTGCGAAAGTTGCACGTGAAGAAGGTTTCACAAAAATAGCTTACCTTTTTGATGGCGTAGCCAAGATTGAAAAAGAACATGAAATGAGATATCGGGCCCTTCTTGAAAACTTGGAAAAGGATCGTGTATTCAAACGCGAGGAAGAGAATGTGTGGATTTGCTTGAACTGCGGTCATATTCACTATGGCAAGAATGCTCCAAAGATTTGCCCTGTATGTGATCATTCACAGGACTATTTCCAACTGAGGACAATCGATTATTAAAAAGTGGTTCGCTTTGAACCCCTTTTTTATTTACTAGGAAAGTCCTTTTTGCCTTTAAAAAGCCTCCTTTTTCGCTCTTTGAATAACCTAAAATCAATAACTTTTTTCAAACATAAAAATATATACCTCCTTCAATTCATAGTATAATAAGCTTGTAAGGAGGTGAATTGATGTATAAAACAATCAAAATGAAACCTTTTCTTAAAAGACCTGAATTAGAATTACTTAAGAATTCATCAAAAGCATCTAATACTTTAATAATTAATTTTGTAAGATTAAAAAAAGACAAGAATAAACTCATCTTAGAACCATAAGGTTTTTTTAAAATTGCAAAAATTTTATGCAGCATCAGCTTCATAATTAATTGAATAAGTTAAATCATAGTTTTGTATTTAACACTACCTCGTTTAATTTCTCTAGAAATAGTTGAGCGATGGGCCCCTAATTGTCGAGCAATTTCAGATTGAGAAAGACCGCTTCAAGTAGTGCAGAAATTTTGATTCTAGCTTCATGATTAAATTGCCTATAAGCTTTTCTTGGTGTATAATTAATTAAGTTCGCAAGATCCTCCGTATTTTGTTTGCAACTTAATTATACAGGCTTTTATGGACTTTTTAAAACTTTATGTTGTTGCACTTAGATGTACAAGACACATTCATCAGCATCTTAATATTAATCTAGAAAAAACTTAGGTTCTGTTGTATAATATATGAAATGGTGAAAATGATGAAAAATAAATTAAATCTAGATAAATTACCTCGTCATATTGCCATCATAATGGATGGTAACGGGACTTGGGCAAAAAGACGAGGTCTTCCCAGAAATCACGGCCATCGAAAAGGAGCAATTGTTTTAAAAGACATTGTGCTTCATTCCTCAAAGCTCGGATTAAAATATCTTACTGTTTTCGCTTTTAGTACTGAGAACTGGAAACGTCCTCAGGATGAAATTGATTATTTGATGAGTATTCCTAAGACGTTTCTGAAGGAGAATGAGGAAGAGTTTACCCGAAAGAATATTCGGATTAATTGGATTGGCTCAAAAGAACGCTTATCTGATGATGTGATTCGAGAAATTGAAAGAATAGAAGAGAAAACAAAAGTGAATCAAGGGCTTCTTTTCTCTATTGCTTTTAATTACGGCGGTCGTGATGAAATTCTTAAGGCGGTAAATACTATACTTAAGAAGGGCTTAAAAGAAGTCAATGAGTTTGAATTTTCGGAATTTTTATATTCAAAAGATTTACCCGATGTCGATTTATTGATTAGAACTAGCAACCAACAACGGATCAGTAATTTTCTATTATGGAAACTAGCATACAGTGAATTGTTTTTCACCGATGTTTTTTGGCCCGATTTCAGAAATAAGGATCTAGAAAAAGCATTAATCGAGTATCAGAGGAGAGAACGTCGATTCGGAGGAATTAAATGAAGAAAAGAATTATAACCGCTATAGCAATGATTTTAGTATTGTTACCGCTTATTGTCATAGACCATAATAATTATCCTATTGTCGGAGATTTATTTCTTTTAGTAGGAATTATTCTCAGCGTTGTTGCATCCTATGAGATGATGGCGATGTTTCAACGCCGATATCAGACTATCTCAAAACTGCGATATATTGTCCCGCTTATGAGCGGAACTCTGGTCTATACAATCTATTTGGCAACAACTCAAGGTTTAAATATTCAAGATCCAGCCAATGCCAACACCGTTTATCATCTTTTAACAATGGGTCTTTTCATCGCTTATGTCATCTTTTCATTGGCTTATACGGTCTTTACACATCATTCAACCGCCAAGGATATGATGTCATCGGTTTTGACTCTTACATATTGCGGTTTGGTAATGGGATTTGTTATCAGCATCAGGTTTTTAGAGCCTTTTTCTAACCAACAGGGGCTTATCTTCTTTCGAGGCGGAAGAAGTTTTGCTTATCTTTATACGATTGTTGCCACAACTGATATTTTTGCCTTTTTTATTGGCAGTAAATTTGGACGTCATAAATTATGTCCAGAGATAAGTCCTAAAAAATCTGTTGAGGGAGCGATTGCCGGACTTATAGCCGGAAGCCTTTTTGGAGTTGCAGCTGTCTTTTTGTTTAAGATTGTTAATCCGGAAGGAATTAAAGAATTAATTCTTGTTATTTTTGTCTCTTTCTTGATTTCGATGCTGCTTTCCTTTACGGTTCAAATTGGTGACCTTGTAGCTTCAAAGTTAAAAAGAACTTATGATATTAAAGATTTTGGAAACATTTTTCCGGGACATGGTGGAGTTTTAGATCGCTTTGACAGTCTGATTTTCTCCGGTGCCGTTTATTATATCATTGTCTTAATTATTCAAATATTCTATATCTGGAAGTGAAAATGAAAGAAATCTGTTTATTGGGAGCTACAGGCTCAATCGGAACTCAAGTGCTTAATGTAATTAGAAATCAAAAAGAATATCGATTGAGAAGTATTGCTTTTGGAAGTAATATAAAACGGGGACGAGAAATTATTAGGGAGTTTCAACCGGACTTTGTTTCGGTGAATTCGGAAAAGACGATGTTATCTTTAAATAAAGAATTTCCGGATATTGCTTTTGCTTTCGGGGAAACCGGCTTAATTGAAGCCGCAACTTATTCTACTGCCGGCGGTTATTTAGTCAATGCAGTAGTTGGGGTGGTCGGTTTGAGGCCGACTGTTGCCGCTATCAAAAAAGGGCTTAATATCTTACTTGCTAATAAGGAGATACTTGTTGCTGCCGGTAAAATTATTAATCGACTCTTAGAAGAGTATAAGGTTCAGATGATTCCGATTGACAGTGAACATAGTGCTCTTCATCAATGTTTGAAAAGTGGACCGAAAGAAGATGTCAATCGCTTGATTATTACGGCTTCTGGTGGTTCATTTCGGGACCGTTCACGCCTTGAGCTAACAGATGTCTCCGTCGAAGAAGCATTAAAGCACCCAAATTGGAATATGGGAGCTAAAATTACCATCGATAGTGCCACTATGGTAAATAAGGGACTTGAAGTTATTGAAGCCCATCACCTTTTTGGAATCGATTATGATCGAATTGATACCGTCATTCATCCCGAAAGCATTATTCATGGGATTGTAGAATATAATGATAGAAGCATGATTGCTCAAATGTCTTTGCCAGATATGCACTTACCGATACAATATGCTCTGACATATCCAAACAAAATTCAAAACCTTGGTTTTCAGCCTTTAAAACTTTGGGAGATTGGAAGTTTGACTTTTAGAAAAATGGACTTCGATCGCTTCCCTGCATTGGAGCTAGCTTATCAAGCCGGAAAAAGTGGTGGTTTGATGCCTGCAATATATAATTCTTCAAATGAAGCTGCCGTTAGCTTGTTTTTGAAAGGGAAAATCAAGTTTTTGGATATTGAAAATATTATTAGAGATTCAATTTCCAACTTTAGGAATATTCAGAATCCAAGTCTTGATGAAATTATTGCTGTAGATCATAAAGTTAAAAACAGCATACTTGAGAAATATGAGGTGAAATAATGGATTATATAATTGGATTTTTAGCTTTTGTCTTTGTGCTTGGCTTGATTATTGCTGTGCATGAAGCCGGTCATTTCTTTTTCGCTAGAAGAGTAAATATTCTTTGCCGTGAATATGCTTTCGGTATGGGACCTATTTTACTAAAGAAAAAGAAAGGAGAAACTCTATATACTTTAAGAGCTTTTCCAATTGGTGGTTTTTGTGCAATTGCGGGAGAAGAACTTGAAAGTGATCCTTTTGAGAGAAATAAACGAGTAAAACTTGATATTAAAAATGATATTATTAAAGGCATATATTTAAATGTAAACGATCCAACAATTGATTATCCTGAACACGATATAATTAATTATGATTTATTCGATGAAAAAGAAACGGGTAATCTCTTTATGGAAACTCGTGAAGATGGTGAATACAGGAGATATCAGGTCGACCCTCAAGCTGTGATTTATGATTCGAAGTTAGAGTATCAAATAGCTCCTTATAACCGAACGTTGGGTTCGAAAAGCAAAAGGGCTCGGGCAATGGTTATGTTTGGCGGTCCTTTAATGAATTTTCTTCTTGCAATCGTAGTCTTTTTTATTGCCGGATTGATTCTTGGGTTTCCAAGTTCTAAAAACATCATTTCAGATACACAACCCTCGGAAGGAGAAACTCTACCCGCTTATGAAGCCGGATTGAGAGACGGCGATAAAATTATTCGATTAAAAAGTGGAGTTCTTGATAAAGAAGTAAATGTCTGGGATGATATTTCTTGGTTTATGGATAAGTATACCAGCCTCGGAAATACTGATGCGATTGAAGTGACTTTTAATCGCAATAATCAGGAAAATATCGTTTCGGTATCTCCGACTGTTATCTTTTATAATATCGGCGTAAAAGGTGAGTTTTCAACTGAAGGAATTAAAATTACTAGAGTTTTTGCTGTTGATAATAAAATGTCATCAAACACCGGTCTTAAAGAAGGTGACATTATTACCGCAGTTCAAGGTAAAGGCTATGAACAGCTTTTTGAGATGTATGAGGTTATTAAAAATTATCACGGGAATAACGAAAATGATGCCCTCAACCGCCTAACCATAACAGTCCTCCGCGGTTCTGAACTTAAAGAGATTAAAGTTAAACCTTATAGTAAAAAAATAATGGATACTCAAAAAACCAGTGCTGGTGTGCCGATTGAAACCATAAAAGTTGCTATCGGAATATCCCCGAAATATGAATTTAATCTCGGCAAAAGTTTCCTTTACAGTCTTAAAAGTACGGGAAATTCCTTTACTGCTGTTTTTGATACTTTAGATTTATTGTTTAGTGAAGAATCTGTTTCAATTGCTGCTTTAAGTGGCCCGGTGGGAATCTTCGATATGACCAAGACTATGGCATCACAAGGCTTTGCAAGCCTATTAAACTGGATGGGATTACTTAGCGTAAATGTCGGTTTACTTAACCTCTTCCCGATTCCGGCACTTGATGGCGGTAGGCTGCTATTTTTAGGCTATGAAGCCGTAACAAAGAAAAAACCAAATCCAAAGGTCGAGACTGTTCTTATTATGGTCACAATGATACTTTTATTGGGATTAATGATCTTTGTTACTTTTAACGATGTATTAAGATTATTTAAGTAGGTTAGATTATGAAACAAACATTATTATTTGTACCAACATTAAGAGAAATACCAAAAGAAGCGGAAGTAACCAGCCACAAAATACTACTTCGTGGCGGTTATATTAGACAATTGGCGGCAGGTATTTATACATATCTTCCACTGGCATATAAGATTATTAAAAAGATTGAGAATATCATTCGCGAAGAACTGGATGCTATCGGCTGTAGTGAATTATTGATGCCGACAATGCAACCAAAGGATATCTGGGTTGAATCCGGACGCTGGCAAGATTACGGTAAGGAATTAATGCGTCTTCAGGATCGTCACGACAGAGATTTTTGCCTCGGCCCTACTCATGAAGAAGTAATTACTACTCATGCTCGGGAGTATTTTACAAGCTACAAAAAATTTCCAGTTGCACTGTATCAGATACAGACAAAATTCCGTGATGAATTTCGTCCCCGTTTCGGGTTGATGCGAGGAAGAGAATTTATTATGAAGGACCTTTATTCTTTTCACACCAGCCAAGAAGATTTAGACATTTGGTATCAAAAAGTCCGCCAGGCTTATCAAAATATTTTTGATCGTTGCGAACTAAATTATCGAATTGTCAGCGCCGATAGCGGAAATATCGGCGGAAAAGAAAGCGAAGAATTTATGATTCTCTGTGATATCGGTGAAGACACGATCGTTTATAGTGATGAAAGTGACTTTGCAAGCAACACTGAACTTCACAACCTTCCAATCGGAGCACCTTCACCTGACGGAAAAGGCCATATTTTACATGCGAAAGGAATTGAAGCCGGTCATATTTTCAAACTCGGAACAAAATATTCAGTTCCTATGAAGGCTTTCTTTGTCGATCAAGATCAAGTTCAAAAACCGATTATCATGGGTTGTTATGGTATTGGAATTTCCCGATTATTGATGGCTATTCTTGAACAACATTATGAGGGTGATAAAGCATGTTGGCCGAAGGAAGTCACGCCTTTCCAAGTGCATATCCTACCTGTAGATAAAGAAGGTAGCCCTGCCTGGGAACTTGCGGAAAAAGTCTATCAGGAACTAGATAAGAAGTTTGAAGTTCTTTTTGATGACAGGAACGAACGCGCAGGTGTAAAATTCAACGACGCAGATTTGATTGGTATAAATCATCGAATTATTGTCGGGAAGAAAGCAGATAAAGGAATATTCGAGTATAAACGACTTTCTGACAACACCACCAGAGAACTTTCCAATCTGCAAGAATTGATTAATATTCTTAAAAAATAATGGCATCCATAATAGATGCCTTTTTTCGTAGTTATTCATGATTATTTAGGATATTAGCTATCTTGACAGCTATGATGTCAATAGCAACTTTGTTTTCTCCACCCTCAGGGATAATCAGATCGGCATATTGCTTTGACGGTTCTACAAATTCTAAATGCATCGGTCTTACGGTGGTCAGATATTGGTCGATAACCGAGTCAATGCTTCGTCCTCTCTCATATATATCCCGCTTTAGACGTCGAATAAAACGAAGATCATCCGGCGTTTGTACAAAGAGTTTAATATCAAACATCTGTCTGAGCTCTGGGATTGTAAAGATCATAATCCCCTCTACAATAATCACATTTACCGGTTCAATTAGTTTCACTTCTTGAGAGCGATTATGGGCAACAAAATCATAGGTGGGCCTGCTAATAGGTATCCCGTCTTTCAACATCATTAACTGTTTTACAAGAAGATCGCTATCATAAGCGGACGGATGGTCATAATTGTATTTTTTTCTTTCTTCAAAGGTAAGATGACTTAAGTCCTTATAATAATCATCCAACCTTAATACAACAACTGACCCCAGGGATTGAGAAAGTTCATGGATTTTTTTTGCGATTGTGGTTTTTCCGCTGGCAGTGCCACCGGCAATACCAATAATAGTACAGTTCATATATTCCTCCACTTCAAATATTATACTTCTTCATTGGTTTGATGTCAATTGTATATTTTTTTCAGAATTCACCATTATTTTATAAATATTGTGGTATAATTAAATGTAGTTGTATAATAGATATTATTTAAGAAAATAGTAAAAGAATGTAAATTAGATTAATAATATATACAAGGATTTACAAAAAGCTTTGTATAATTGAGTGGAGATATTTATATATAATATTATTGGGTAAAATATAAAAATAAAAAGGTGAACACATGGATTATATTATGCAAATCTTAACAGCTGTTCTGAGTATAGGCCTCGTCTTTTTTATTATCAACGGAGCTACAAAGAATACGCGTTATAAAACTCGGGGAATGGTCTTTCTTTCTCTTGGATTTCTTATTTCCGGAGTTTTTATCTTCGCTTTTTTCCGCGATTATAAAGGTGGTAACTGGTTTTCGTATTACAAATATTATCTTTTCATCCTAATGCCCCTGATTTATGGAATTTCCTTTGCCTATTATTATTGTATTCATATGCGTGGGCGCCAGATCATAAAAAAGCGAAATCTCAACAAGTATTATTTTACTGATTATCTTTACATTATATATCGATATGGAAATGATATTTGTCTGGAAAAGAAAAAGGATAAATATCAAGGTCTGGTTTACAGGTTAAAAAGCGGTGATTTTCATGACAGTTTTATTCATAATCTGAATCGCCGTTTAAAGATAACCGTAAGATACGATATCAATAAAATTGGGAAGGTTACATATAAGTCAAAACGTAGAACCTTGTACTGCTATGAAATTAAGCTTTTGGAAAAACAAGATATATCTCGATTAGAATGTATTAATGCCTATCAATTAGTTAATATGCCGATGGCGGAATTTGATAAAGAAATATTATATCGTTTGGTCTTAGGAGAACCTTTTGACCTTGACAAATGATTATACTTACATAATAAAACTTAATTTACATAAACAAAAAGACCGGATTCTATTTGATCCGGTCTTTAAATATTTCATATTCTTGTACAAATCCATATAGGTAGTTAGACATCTTTGCCTTTAAGAGGTAACCATCTTCTTCAATTGTCTCCGCCTCAACAATAGCATTCTCTTTAACACGATTGTATAAATCGGCTTTGGAGAAAGGAAGTTTCAAATAGAGATTACGATAATCTTTGAACAGTTCTTCTTCAATCATAATTAATAATCCTTCTAGATTCAGCGAATTTTTAGCGCTGATTTTAATCGTCTTTTCGTAAAGGGGAGGAATGAAAAAACTCTCGTTTAAGTCAGTTTTATTAAAGACATAAATCATAGGAATGTCTTTAACACCGAGTTCAGTAAGTACTTGATTGGTTACGGAAATTTGTTTTTCAAAATTTTCGTTTGAACAATCAACAATATGTAAGACAAGGTCTGATTCGGTGATTTCTTCTAAAGTAGACTTAAAGGCCTCAATCAGTTGATGGGGAAGTTTATTTACAAAACCGACTGTATCAGTCAAAAGAAAAGTCAGATTACTTTCAGTCTTGATAAGCCTTGTAGAGGTTTCTAAGGTTGCGAAAAGCATATCCTTTTCGAAAACTTCTTTCTTTGCTGCAATTGAGTGCGAAAGCAGTGCATTGAGGGTCGAACTCTTTCCCGAATTGGTATAACCAACAAGACTTATGACTTTCATGCCTTGTCTTTTTCTTTGTTTTCTTTGCGTCTGTCTTAAATTTTTAAGTTCCAGAAGCTCAGTGTTAATTTCAGATATCTGATCAAAAACTTTTCTTCTGTCTAATTCAAGTTTCATTTCTCCACTGCCGCGTCCATGAGAAAATCCCATTCCAGAACCTCTTTGACGAGAAAGATGGGAACGTGAACCGATTAAGCGTGGAAGCAGATACTTTTTGGTTGCAAGCTCAACTTGAAGTTTTGCTTCCCTGGTGTGGGCTCTTCTTCTGAAGATTTCCAGAATTACATAGGTTCGGTCATACACTTCAATATCCAAAGCTTTTTCCAGATTGCTTACCTGTAGAGGTGATAGTTCGTCATTAACGACTATCAAATTGCATTCTTCACTATCGGCGATTAGCTTAATTTCTTCAACCTTACCTTTTCCAAGGTAAGTATCGGGGTTAACTTTATTCAGATTTTGAATGACGGTATTTATGACTTCAATCTCACAAGCTGCGCAAAGATTTTCTAATTCAATAATCTCTTCATTCAATTCATTTTCTTTACTGCCGGTATTAACGGCTATTAATAAGGCTTTATCCATATAATTATCTCTTTCTATCTTGGTATTATATCACGGATGAGTGTTTTTGTATAGAATCAATTAACTTTTGCTATAGAAGCTTCTCCTTTAGTTGGAAGACTTTTCTGACTATATATATTCCTAACGGAAAGAAAAATAAGGTTACAATCGCTTCTGAAGCCGGGAAGGCTAACCAGACACCGTTTAGTTTCCAAAACTTTCCGAATAGGTAAGCAAAAGGAATAAGAAAGGCTAACTGCCTTAATAAGGACATCGTCATGGCAACGAAACCACGACCGACCGATTGGAAAGTCATCGTCAAGATGACATTGATTGCTGCGGGGATAAAAGCTAAACTTATCAGTCGAAGTGCAGGAAGACCTAATTCTATCATTCTTGGACTGGGGCTGAAAAGGTTTAATAAGGGCTTCGGGAAGATCTGGAAGATTAATAATCCGACAGTAAGAATTGAAAGTGCAGTTGTAAAGAGAATCTTTAGAGCTTTATCAAAACGCTTTTTGTTATTTGCACCGTAGTTATAAGAGAGAATCGGCATTCCTCCTTGATTTAAACCAAAGGCCGGCATAAAGACAAAACTTTGAAGTTTAAAATAGGAAGTAAGAACAGCATTAGCAGTTTCTTCCGGGTCATGTTGTTTTAAGATTGAATTGAGCGCGATATTGGTTATGGAAGCTACCGAGTTCATAACCGCCGAAGGAGCGCCCAATTTAATTATTTCAGTAACATGATGTTTGGAAAAACGGAAACGCCGAAGGCTTAAGGATATTTCAAGCTTCTTTCTATAGGTGTAGATTAAAACAAATATCATAGCTACACCTTGACCAATAACAGTTGCAATGGCGGCACCGGTTACTCCGAAAGCGGGGAGACCGAACCAACCGAAGATAAAAATTGGATCAAGGATAATATTTGTAATGGCTCCAATAAGTTGTGTAAACATGGGGATAATCATTTGACCGGTGGATTGGAGGATTTTTGTATAAACAATCTCTAAAAATTGAAAGATAGAAAAAGCCATAACAATCCGAAGATAAGAGGTGCCGGCTTTAATAATTTCATGATTATTAGACATCATTTTCATAAACGGTTCTACAATTACAAAACTAAGTCCTAAGAATACAATCGACATCATGATAGTTAGCATAATACCTGTTTGTCCAAAGCGGGATGCTTCCTCCGGCTTTCTTTCGCCTAGTTTTCTTGCAACCAAAACATTGGTTCCGATACCAATTCCGAGCGCAAAAGCCATAAGTAATATTTGCATTGGAAAAGCATAACCAAGAGCGGTTATTAGGGCGTCGCTGGTTTTATCTATTCTTGCAACATAAATAGTATCAACAATATTATATAAAGCTTGAATTAACATTGAAAACATTGCCGGAATACTCATTGAAGCAATTAATTTTCCCATCGGCATATTTCTCATTTTTAAACTTTTTTCTTCAGTCATCTAAATCACCTTTCTAATGAAAAAAGGGAAGCACTTTAAAAAGTACTTTCCTTTGAAATTAAAGCCCACATTTAAGTTGTGCGTTACAATTTGTACAGGTATTACAGCCCCCGATATCCTCAACCGATCCTTCAAGACAGATTGGACAGATATCACCAATTTCGGTACCGATATTACGGTTGGCTTTAGTTGTCGGTGGGTTAATCTCATTCTTCTCTTTATTTTGAATGTTTTTTTCTTCAATCTCAATTCCGAGATCGGTAAGTTCAACTTGTTTCGGAAGGGTATCATCCTTTTTCAAGGTCAGAACCTGAGTATCCCTGCTTCCATCAACATAGACAGTTCCGCCCTTGGCTCCGCCTTTATAGAGACGGAAGTAGAGTTTTTCCACTTCTTCAACAGAACAACCGCGAGGAGCATTGACAGTCTTAGAAATAGAAGAGTCAACCCAACGTTGAATGATGCATTGTACATCTGCATGTTCTTCCGGAGTAAGGTCCATTGCCGAGACAAAGATATCGGGGAGATTGTCATGAGAATATTCAGGATGTAATTCCAAATACTTTTCTACAACCGGTGCATTAACTTCCATAAACTTACCTAAACGACCGCTGCGATAATATTTGAAAGCAAAATAAGGTTCAAGACCGGTTGAGACTCCGACCATCGTTCCGGTTGATCCGGTTGGAGCGATTGTCAGTAAATGGGAGTTTCTGATTCCATATTTTAAGACGCCTTCACGGATATGTTCAGGCATCCGTTTCATAAATCCGGTTTCAATAAATTTCTTTCTGGAGCCGTATTGATCAAGGAAGGGGAAACTTCCCTTTTCCTGTGCAAGTTCGATTGAGGTTTCGTAGGCATTAGTAGCCATAAATTCAAATAATTTATCGACGAATTCATTGGCTTCAGGACTGCCATAACGCAGATTACAATAGATTATTAAGTCATGCAAACCCATTATTCCCATGCCGATCCTTCTTTCACCGAGTGCTTGATTCCGGTTTTCTTCAAGGAAATATGTAGTTCTGTCGATAACATTATCCTGCAATCTGATTGTTGCTCGAATTGTTTTTCTTAATTTTTCCCAATCTACGGTATTATTCTTATAATCTGCCATATTAGCTAAATTGATGGCGGCCAAGTTACAGACCGAATAAGCAGCCAGAGGTTGTTCTCCGCAAGGATTAGTGCAGACAACCTGCTGGCCATATGCTTTCGCATTAGTCATATCATTGGCATTATCAATGAAGAAAATACCTGGCTCTGCTGAATAAGTGGCACAGATATTAATCAAATTCCAAAGTTCGCGAGCCCTGATGGTTTTATAAACCTTAATCGGATATCCCATTTCTTCCCAAACTCTGACATCCCCAATTAAATGCCATTTTTCATCATAGGCAGCCTTTTCTCCCTTGGAATAATTATCTGTGTCGGGATAACGTAATTGATAATTTAAATCATGTTCAACCGCATACATGAATTCCTTTGTAATGGCGATACTGATGTTCGCACCGGAAAGGTATTCGGGTTGATGGACCTGATAGAATCCTTGAACCCTTAGGACCTCTTCGGCTCTATTCAAAGTTGCTTTACTGATGTCATTATTATGACCAAGTTCAACAATTTTTTCATAAATTTCAATTTCTTCGGGAGTAAGCGGTATATATTTAAGTTTATTTTTTGCAGCATTGATAATGTCATGATCGGTAAGATTATTGATTAAGAACTGAAGAATTTTGGGGTTCTGCATCTTACTGATAATAAATTCGATAATATCCGGATGCCAATCGGCGAGCATAATCATTTGGGCGCCTCGGCGGGAGCCTCCCTGTTCTACAAGGTGAGTAAGCTGAGAAAGGTCGTTAAGCCAACTGACTGCACCGCTGGATTTTCCGTTAACACCCTTTGCAAGCGAATTTTTAGGTCTTAAAGTAGAACCGTTTGTACCGACACCACCACCCCTAGACATTATCTCCATAACCTTTTGGCGATGGATACTGATACCTGCCCGCGAATCTTGAATAAAGGGCATAACAAAACAATTGAAATAAGTGACTGCTGTTTGGGAGCCGGCACCAAAGAGTACTCTTCCGGCGGGAACAAGATTCATCTCGTTTAGTTCGTAAAAGAATTGATTAACGGTTTCAACTGTTTCCCCTTGAGCCAAATTATTAGCCACTCTATGACATATTTGTTCATAATAGATTTCCAGAGGTTTGTCTACTTCATTAATATGCCTTCTGATAATATTGTCGCAACCGAGATTCTCACACATCCCGGCATATTCCGTTTCCAA
Organism: uncultured Acholeplasmatales bacterium; assembly: GCA_937877075.1. Taxonomy (GTDB): domain Bacteria; phylum Bacillota_I; class Bacilli_A; order ML615J-28; family CAG-698; genus DTU067. Next base: position 21,108 of record CALEGD010000067.1, on the reverse strand, counting down.
TTGTACATAGGCAAATTCCTCATCGAGGCCAACGATATTACCAATTCCCCGAGTCGGGAATTTTGGATCTTCTTTAATTACAACAATGACTAAATCGTCAATGCCTAAAGAAATATGATTGATGTCTTTTTGAGAATAACGGTCTAGCATTACCAAGCGCGAGACACTGGAAAAGGTTTTAAACATATAAGCTTCGTCAATTAGAAATAAATGAGGAAAGTAATTTTTAATATCATCATTTAGTTTGTTAATTAATTTTTTTGGATAAGTAGTATTGCTCATATGTTTCAAACCTCTCTTTACTTTAAAAATGTATTTGTTATATTATACTATAAAACGACAAATAAAAAAAGCATTTACTTTGTGAAAAAACTTTCATTTTCTTATTTAAGCCAAAAATGAGAAATTAAAAACCAGTAATTCATATAATGATACTAGTAAGAAGGAAAGAGGTGAAACTTTGTTTCCTGAATTTGATTATCAAAGTCAGAAGATAATGGCGTTGGTAGAGGCGGAAAAGATCAGATTCGGGGTGGTCGGAAGTGAATGTCTTTTATTGGCATTGATGAACACCAAGAATTCGGTTTGTTGGGAATTATTTAAAGAGTATGGAGTAACAGAGGCAGATGTAGAAGAGGAAATATCTGAACTAATTATGCTCCGAAAAAGTTTTTCAAATAATTATACTATTAAACTTGTCGAGATAATAAAGAATGCCAGAGCAATTGCCGCACTTGAAGAAAGTAAATTTGTTTTTGGAGAACACTTGCTTTATGCATTACTAACAACCCCCTCATCGATTGCCTTAAACATTCTGGAAAGACTTGAACTAGATATTAATGTTCTGATTGAAGACTTAAACAATATCTATAATTTTCATAATAATGATTTAAGTAATAATTATCTGATTAATATTTCAAAAGAAGCAAAATCTGATCGCTTAAATCCGTTTATTGGTCGTGAGGAAATCATCGATAAGATTATTCGTATCCTTTCCAAAAAACAAAAGAATAATCCAATGTTAATCGGAAGTGCCGGTGTCGGCAAAAGTGCCTTAATTGAAGGCGTTGCCATGAGAATGATCCGAACCAACCCCAATATCAATATTTACCGACTCGACTTAGGAACAATTATTGCTGGGACGAAATATCGAGGCGATCTTGAGGAAAGACTAATTGAAGTTATTGAAAGAATCAAAAATCCTTACTCAGTAGTCTTTATTGATGAAATTCATAATATAGTTGGTTCTGGTTCCAGTGAGGGCACTTTGGATATTGCCAATATTTTAAAACCAATCCTTGCTCGCTCGGAAATAAAATGTATCGGTGCCACCACGTTAGAAGAATATTACCGATATATTGAAAAAGATAAGGCCTTATCGCGTCGTTTTCAGAATGTTTTTGTTGATGAGGCATCATCGGAAGAAGCTTATGAGATAATCAAAGGAATTGCCCATAAATATGAGGAATTCCATCAGGTAAAATATAAAGACCAGATTCTTAAATATATAATCACTTCTTCCGGTTTTCTTGCAAATCGGAAACTTCCGGATAAGGCAATCGATATTATGGATGAGGCCGGACTGGTCACTAAACTAGACGGTCGACATCAGGTGACTAAATCCGATGTTGATAAAATTGTTTTTGAAAGTTTGGGAATTAGGTATGATAAAGTTTATTCACAGATTAAAACTATCAGAAACTTCCGACAACTTTCCAAATATTACTCGCAATACTTCATTAATCTTGGTATTAGAAAAACAATAATCAATCTTCAAATTGGCGAAGATAATCTGGAACTTTTAATCGAGGATTTAAAACATGTCTTTAATATAAAAGATGAAGTTGTTTTAGACCTCGATATGGAAAGATTTCATGAGAGTTTTCATACATCTTCTTTGATTGGAGCTCCGGCAGGTTATGTAGGTTATGAGTCCGGAGGTATACTTACCGAACATGTATTGAAATATCCGATTTCTGTTGTTATTATCAAAAATTATTATTCGGGAAGTAAAAATATCACGAATCAAATGGAAGGCATCCTGAAAGATGGGTTTATCATTGATTCGAAGGGGCGGACAATAAACTTTCGAAATACCTTCTTTGTTTTCCTAGATAATATGCAAAAACAGTCGATTGGCTATCTCGGTTCAGAAGGAACAACCGATCGGATGCTTCCTCAAATAGATGAGGTTATAACCGGTTCTAAGAAAAATTCCTACTATTTGAAGAAATTACGTCAGGTACTAGATAGAATGAAAAATCATAATTACAATTTGGTTTTAGACATTTCCTCTTTAGACAAGAAAACCTATGTTAAGGTATTGAGCGAAATCAGTAATCTTGATAATTTTAAACAAAATCGCACTTATGTAATAAAATATATCGATGATAAGGTGTTATTTGAAATGAAAAAATGAAGTTTTTAAAACTTCGTTTTTTTAATATTATATAGTTTTCCGGTAAAATATGATATAATAATTTAAGTAAACAAATACTATTGGGTATAATAATAGATAGGATTGATTATGATAAGAGACGGCATAAACAAATTCATAATTGATAATGATAACCGACATTTGCAGGATTTATATTATTTGAATTCCGCTTATTTAGAATTGGGAAGCATTGACTATGATGTTATGAGGCGACTTCTAAATTTTGAATTGATTGCTTATGAGGACATCACTTATTTTCCGATTCAGAATAAAGGCATCGGCAGAAGCGAGGTTAATAACGAGAATTTAAGAAAAATACTCCCTTTTTTGTTTTTCGAAAGATTAAACCAGAAAAACAAGAATAACCAACTTTTTATTAGCTATGGCCTTCTCCATCAAAAAGATGAAAATAATCAAGAAATTTTCTCCCCGATTGCTTTAATACCGATTAATATCTATTTTGAGAATGATCGGATTTTTATCCAACAAATATCGCGTCCGATTGAAAATTCAATTTTGATTAATTATTTAAATAAGACAAAAAAGATAGAAATATCAGCTAATGAAAAATTGGATTCTGTCTATGCTTTAGATAAATATTGTCTTAGTTTCGCTAAGTATGAAGAGTTCTCGCTGAAATTAGAGAATTACCTTACCTTTGCCTCTTTGAAAGAACCAGAAATGAAACTTGACCGAAATTTCTTTGACGGTGAAAGCCTTTATCCCGATTATCTTTCAGATTGTCTTTATGATAAGGACGAGCCATACCTTTATTATTCGCTTCCTCTTACCCGAAAACAAAGACAAGCAGTTTATAAAGGCGCTATCGGAGATAATCTGGTCCTTTCGGGAAGACTCGGTACCGGAAAAACGACAACCTTATTTAATATTGCCATGAATGCAATCGGGACCGGGAAAAGGGTTCTCTATGTTTCAAATATGAAGGAAACTCTTGGCCAAGTAAATAGATTATTTGAAGAAAAAGGAATGCAACAACATCTTACCGATTTTTCAAATTCCTTTGCTAGTTTCCATCAAGGAGAATTATTGTTTCCGTCGGAAATTTCAAACACAGAACCGGAAGCTGAAAGTTTGGATCAAAGTTATCGTTTTGTAAAGAAATATGTTGATGCAATGATTGGGAGAATGCTAGATTTTCGCTTCATTGATTTAGTAAACCAATTGGCTACAATAGCTGATCATCCTAAACAAAAACTTGATATCGATGACCTCTCCGGGATCTACAAAAGCGAATATCTGGAAATACATTCTGCTTTAGAAAGCATTGAGGAAAATTTAAAGAAAATAAAGAGTTTTAAGAATAGCCTTTGGAAGGAAATTCCAATTATTAATAATATAAAATATCCTAATCAGATCTTTTCTCTGATTCATCAAGTTCAAAAGAACTATTTGATTTTCGAAGAAAAAAAGGAAATTCTTGAAAAGCAGTTTGGTTTAAAACCTATTTCTAATTATGCTTATCTGAAAAGTGTTTTCCATGATATTAAGGGTTTAGATATTAAGGCCTTCCCTTTATCTTGGGTTAACCGGGAAATTTTTGAACAGGCTCAAGAAGAGTTTCGAAATCTGAAAAGTCATATCTACCAAATTCAGGAAATGGAGTATCTTCTTCTTTCCCAATATGAAAACCTCGATTCCATCGATATTGATTCAGAATATTCAAGGCTTCTGGGAAATTATTTCTTCGAAAATAATGTAGAAAAGATTGACCGTCTGCTTGAAGAGAAGGTTGAAGTTTCTGTTCTTATCAATAAACTTTTGGTTCAAATTAATATTTATCGTAAAACCTCAGGTAAAATTATAAGTTTATTAAATTGGGAATTTCCGGAAAGCAATTTGGTATTAAATGAAATTCAAAATATGAACAGGATTCTTCAATCAATGAAGTTTAGTCCAGAGTTTATCCGTTCAGTAACCAATCAAAACCTAGACGATGTTTCAAGAAGAATTAAAGTCTTGATTGAAGAAATCAAGACAGCAGAAGCGGAAATTGATTCTTTATTTAAGAATGAGGACTTTGGAAAAAGCAAAGACTTAGAACAAAATATTGTAAACTTAGAAAGATTTACAAATAATCAAACGATTAAAAGAAGTGCTTACCGATTATTTTCCAATATAGAGAAGGAAAGTCCGAATGAATTTTCGAAACTTCGTGAAAATGTAAAAAGGTTTAGGGTACTGAAAAATATAATTTCCGATAAACATCAAGAGTATAAGAAACTAACTGGATTTGATTTTGAGGAGGGAATACTGGAAAATCTTCATAAATTCTATTCCTATTTTCATAATATCCCCGATAAATTGATTAAATCAAAGTTTATTAAATTTATAAAAACTGTGGTTAATATTCAACCTGATGACCCAAAGGTCAAAAAGAATTTTCGGAATATTTTCGACCTCTTCTCCAAAGCTTATTTCCATATTAATGCTTATTACTTGGAATTAACAGAATATGGGTTTTCTGTAGAAGAAATTGAGTTCTCGGAAAAAATCAAAGAAATTGAGGCCATAATCAATTACCTTCAAAACCTCTATCTTTCTAATGACCGCGTAAAACAAGTAAAGAAAGCACAAGAAAAGGATTATGTTCAAGCGGAAGAATATATTTGGCTTTATAAAACTCATCAGGGTATTGTAGAAAAGAAAAAAGAGTTAAGGGATAATGATCACTATCGTTATCTCTATGGCAAGCTGTATGCGAATTATGATACGAATATCAATAATATCTCTCGTTTTCTGCAGGCCTTTAAGGTTTATTCTGATTGCTTTTCTAATGATGAGAAGCTGATTGATAGTTTGAATGAAGAAATAAATCAAAAACTGATTCTTCATTTAGATAACTGTGAAGAGGCAAGCGATAGCTTAACCGAAGTCTTTAAACTTTATTTTAAGGTTTTCAAGGACAGCGTCTCCAAATATTATTACTCGAGTTTTGAATCAATTTTGGAATCACTTGATCAACTCATAAATTCTAAAGATGAATTAATCGGTTATCTCGGTGTTACCGACAATCTAAAAATTCTTAATCAATATAATTTACCAAAATTAGTTGAATTTATCACCGACCTTGAGAATCCGGAAAACCTTAGTATAAACTTCAAATATACATACCTAGAAACTGTAATGAAAATATATTTGGAAAAGCATCCCTTCCTTGCTGATTATAAAGTTATGAAAACCTGCCTTGAGGCGGCAATGAATATGGAAAGGGATTTGATTCGTAGTTTAGAAATGCAAACCTTCCGGCAGATTAGACGTAACAGTAGTTACAAGTTCAGTGTCTTTGGAATCCGAAATCTCGATTATTCTGCTTATATCAGAAGAACAGACGGAATAAAACATCTCTTTCTTACCAGTACCCAGATATTGAATAATTTTCTTAACCCGACTGATTTTGATTTAATCATAATTGATGATGCCCATCTTCTCAGTGCTAATGATTATTATCGAGCTTTACAGGGGAAACAGGTTGTGGTGGCCGGAGAGCTTCAACTTCTAAGTTCTGTCGCCAATAACTTGATATCTCGAGTAAGTAATAGAAAGAGTATCATTCTTGATTTTCGTTTCTTACCGACACCAAATAATCTCTTAGTGCAGATGCAAGGGCTACGGGGTGTATCCTATCCGGATTATTACAATAATTTCGGAATCGAAATTATTTCCGAGAAGATATTAGAATATATCAATCTTCTTTTTAAAGAAAATCGTAATTATGTGATTAATCTATTTACATCCAATCTTAACCGTCAGAAACAAATTTATGAAACTTTAACTGATTTATTTACGATCCAAGGATTTTCAGAAAAAGAAATTCTTTCCATCCTCAAGAGGAATATTAATATAACTGATTTAAATGATGGTTATCTTTTCGATGCGGATTATAATATTATCTATTTAGAAGATTATTATGATCTAGATTTTGAATATTTGGTAGTGAATTTGATTGACGTATTAATGCTTTGTAAGAAGAGACTAATTATCTATGATGATAAAGACATTCTTCAAGGCAATGTTGAATCGCGTTTCCTGACTGAAATCAGAAGAGTAATCAGTAAAAAAGAAATCTATCTTCCGAAGAATGCTGTCGGACCGATGAAAAATCTTGTTTCTAGGCTTGAGAAGGCAGGTATCAAGGTTTATGCTTCCGCTGTCTTTAGTTTGCTATTATTGAAAGATGATAAATTTTATGGTGTCCTCCTATTTTGGGATGAGGAAAACACTGATTATGAAATCTTAAATGAATACCGCGAAAACTATCTTATCAATCGTGATATTATTAAAACTTTCATAATATGGTCACTAGAGCTGATGGAGTCAGTTGAAAAGGTTGCAAATCGGATATTGGATGGTATGAGGAATGATTAAACGAGGAAGTAAAAAACAATTTCTTGAATTCGTTAAGAGCGTGAAACAAGATCCGTTTCGTTATTATTATATTAAGAGTTCGCTTTCAAAGATGAAGGCGGACAATATTGAAGTTAATACTCAGGATTATAATGGGCGGACTCTCCTCCACATTTCTCTTAAATTAAATAATCTTCGGCTTTTTAATCTCTTTTTGAAAGCCGGAGTCAATCCGGATTTAGCGGATGTAAATGTTGAAACACCTCTCCATCGAGCAGTACTGGAAGGTAAACTAAATTTTATCCGAAATTTGGTTAACCATGGCTGTGATATTAATATCGCAACCGAACAAGAGCAATCCCCTCTGCATCTGGCGGTAATATCCGGAAATCTGGATATTATTAAATATCTGATCGATCACGGTGCGGAAGTTCTGATAGCTGATGAAAATAATAACCTTCCAATCGATTATGCTATCGATGAAAAAGATGAAAAGACTATCAAATATTTACTGACAAAGCATCAAGTAGATGATGATAGAAAGGAAAAAATAGAGGAAATATTGAATAAGAAAGGTGGATAAAAATGTTATTTCAAGAATTTATCAATAATCTTCAAAACTATACCGATAACTGGTCCGTGCTCGGAATTATTCGTTTGTGTGTTGATTTGGTTTTGGTTGCATTAACTTTATTACTCATCTATAAATTATTACGCGCGAAAGTTCGCGGTTATAAATTGCTTATTATTCTTCTTTGCTTTGGCTTCTTTTATCTGCTTGTCTTTTTCTTTCAATTAAGGTTGTTTTTAACCTTGCTTAATTATCTTATTTTTTGGAGCCTGGGACTTTTTGTAATCATCTACACTCAAGAAATTAGGCATTCCCTCGATTATATCTTTACTTCAAATAAAAACACTTCCTTTTTCTCTACAAAACAAGAAAAACAGGAAATCATCAATATTCTTTTATCGACAACTGAATATCTTTCTAAACGGAGAATCGGAGCTCTGATTACTGTTGAAAGGGAGGATAATCTCAATACTTATATCGAAAAAGCGATTGAGATCAAGGGAACAATCACGCAAGAACTCTTAACAACAATCTTTACTCCCGGGACCGCCTGCCATGACGGCGCGGTTATTATCCGAAAAAACAAACTTATGTGTGCCGGAGCATATTTACCTTCTACCGATAAATATGATGTTCCAAAATCTTTAGGAACCAGACATCGGGCAGCGATTGGAATCAGTGAAAGAAGCGACGCCCTTACAATTATTGTTTCCGAAGAGACAGGTAATATATCTGTCACCATTGACGGCAATATAATGATGAAGCTTAACTATGAAAGATTAGAAGAAATGCTTGACAGGTACTTGATTATCAAGTAAATTATATATATTTGCATTTGAAATATTGTATGATATAATAAAATTATAAAGGATGTGTAATTGTGCGAATAGCTTTAATAGCCCACGACAAGAAGAAAACGGAATTACTTGATTTCGTAACTAAATATAAGGCCTTTTTTAGAGAGCATATTTTATATGCAACCGGAACAACCGGGAAAAGAATAATTGAGGAAATCGGCTTAAGCGTTCATTGTTTTAAGTCGGGTCCGTTCGGCGGTGATCAAGAAATTGGTGCTAATGTTGCTAACGGTAATATGGATATGGTGATTTTTTTCCGCGATCCTTTAACGGCCCAACCCCATGAACCTGATGTTTCCGCTTTGTTGAGATTATGCGACGTTTATTCCGTGCCTTTGGCAACCAACAGAATGAGCGCTGAATTATTCGTTAGCTAAGGAGGAGGTTATGAATAAAGTTCTGGAGTTCATCCTCAATAACAGCAATTATTTAATAACTATCTTATTAGTTGTGTTGATGCTGTTTCTTGCTATTTTAGAGAAAAAAAGAAAACTGCCTTTGATAAGCCTAATTATGACCGGATTGGCAATTTTAGGATATGTTTTGGCTGCTTTCATTTTAAAAGATCTTGAAATTTTTGGGTTGAAGATAATGATGTTTGCAGTTGGGCTGGCCGTTTTAGCTTTATTTGTAAACATCACCCTTTATCTCATTACGACATATATATTTTATTTTCGCTTAAATTTAGTAAAGTTTACTGCAAACAGTACCGTCAATAAAGTTTATGCTTATCTGGACAGGCGGTCTAGATTGATAAACTTTACCGAGGAGTTTGCCAACCTGATTGGAATCGAAAAAAACATTAAGAAAAAATATGAAGAGATAATCCTCACATTTCTTGTCGACAGTCAAGAAATGAATTACGATGTCTTTCTTCATTATATAAGGACTTTAGAAGAAAGAGATTACCGGATAAGCATCACCCTAAATGACGGAAAAAACTTATTGTTGGATTTAATGAAAAGAAAGGTAATTTACAACGGTAAACTGCTAGGTTTCGTTTTAATGAGTTACGGAACAACTGCTTTAGACGGTGCCAGTTTCGATTCACGCACTTTCTATAATTACTTGAATTTTCTCGGTGAACCGATTTGTTATTTTGATTTTAGAACAAGGCGATATATATTGACCGGAGAAATGATGAATCTTCTGGGCGTTTCTGATAATCAGCTCGGAGAAAATAATTTTCTTTCGGCGGTTGTAAAAGAAGACCTGAATTTAATATCCAGTCGTAATCTTACCGATAAACTTCATAAAATTTATTATCGCCTTAATACAAATAGGGGAAGAATTTGGTTTGAAGAAAGCAATATTAATTATGAAGGCCATTATTATGCCATCATTCATAAGACTGATTTTTCTCATTCAAAAATGAATTTTCGAAATCTACCTGAGCTTTTAGAAACAACCAAACTCATCTATGAACGTAATAACTGGATTGCACTTCTCTTGGTTAAATTTTCTAATCTTCCTAAATTTATTCCAGATATCGGGAAAGATGTTGGAGAAGTAATTCTGGCAAAATACTTCAGTCAAGTTGCATCGGAACTGGGATTAAAGGCACCCAAAGTTTACAGGTTAGAAGATTTTGTTTATGTACTCATAATTGATAAAAAAGAAATCTACAATCGATTCCTTGAATCCTTAAATACCGGAAAAACTTCCTTCGTTAAAACTGGGATTATTTTTAATGAAATCAAATATGAGATTGAAAATGCCCTGGGGATTATTTCAAGCGAAAATGCCGAGAATCCACATCCGGAGACTATTTTAAAAGCCGGTCAAGAAGCATTAAGTTTAGCTGCAGATGATAAATATCCCGAATCATATTGTATTTATATACCTAAACCTACGCCGACTGTTGATTTCAAAGACATGGGGATCGATCTGAGCGATAATTTTCTTGATGATATTTTAAAGGAGTAATCTAGAGGAGGAAATAATGTTCGATGCCATTATTCTCTTAGCCGGAAAAGGTGAAAGATCCGGTCTTGAATATAATAAAATATTCTATCGGATTAATAATAAGTTACTCTTCCGTTTTTCACTTGAAACATTTTTATCTTGCAATAATTGTAGAAAAGTTGTTTTAGTTTGTCGGGAAGAGGAATTAGAAACGGTTAAAGAAATGACAATTGACCTTCCGAATCTAGAATATACTGTCGGAGGAAAATATCGGCAAGACAGCGTTAAAAGAGGTATGGCTCTCTGCAGTAGTCAAGTCGTTTTAATCCATGATGGGGCTAGACCTTTTGTAAAGGTTGAAGAAATAGAAAAGGTTTATCAGGCAACTTTAAGGAGCGAAGCCGCAGTCTTGGCGGTGAGGGTTGTTGATACGATTGTTGAGGTAAAAGAATCATACCGAAATTTAGAGCGGGAATTCTTATGGAAAGTGATGACTCCACAAGGAGTTATCGCCGAACGTTATCGAGAAGCTTTAAGCCTTGGGGAAGCGGAAAGATATTATGCTACCGATGATGTGGGTTTACTTGTAAGATATCTCAAGATTAAACCGGAAATAGTTCCGGGAAACAAGGATAATCTCAAGGTTACAAATGCTTTTGATTTAAAGTTGATTGAATTTCTCAGTAGGAGGGATGGATGAAGTATCGAATCGGTCATTCCCAAGATGTTCATCGTTTCGGAAAAAACAGAAAATTAATTCTTGGTGGCGTAGAAATCCCCTTTGAATTTGGTTTAATCGGCCATTCGGATGCTGACTGTGTTTTCCATGCTGTAAGTGAAGCTATTATTGGCGCCTTAGGCTTAGGTGATCTCGGAACTCATTTTTCTGACACCGATCCTCAGTATAAAGATATCGATTCTTCTTTTTTTGTATCAGAAACGAGAAAGCTTTTAAAAGAATACGGATATAAAATATCCAATCTCGATATCACCGTCTATTTAGAAAAACCTCTGCTTAAGCCCTTTGTTCAAGAAATGAAAGCCAATATTGCTAAGTACCTCTTGATTGATTTTAACCAAGTCAATCTAAAGGCGACTAGAGGTGAGGGTATGGGTTTTATCGGACACGGCGAAGGAGTCGGAGCTGAGTGTGTTGTTCTAATATACAAAGAAGATAGAATTATAAAAAAGTTATTGTAAACTAAAAACTTGCCGGATGGCAAGTTTTTTATAAGGGATAATCATCAACTTCTAAAAATTTCATCGGTTTTTCTTTTTGAGGATTGGGGAGTGATATCTCATAAAGTATTTCATTTACAAGTTTATTTGTATATCTGCCGCGGGCAAGATCGGCTAAACTTATTACTCCGCATAGTTTCTTTTCATCATTGATTACGACCAAACGCCTGATTTGATACTCTCCCATCATTTCTAGGGCTCGCCTTACATTCTCGTCTTTGTGAATTTCAACGCTCACCGGAGTCATAACTTTTTCAACAAGATCTTCCCCACTCATTCCCTTTGCCAGACCACGAACAATAATATCTCGATCAGTCACTACTCCTAAAACATCACGTTCGGAATTAATTACCACTACAAATCCAATATCGTATTTACAAAAGAGTTCTGCTACTTCACTTAGTTTTTCATTTTTAGAAACAGTTATAACTTTTTTGGTCATTAAATCTTTAACTTTCATCTTTTCACCTCGCACTTATTATTTTAAGATTAAGAATTTATATACATTTATTTAAGTTTGGATACTATAATTTAATGAGGAGATAATATGAAGGTAAAACAGATTTTAAAACTGATGAAAATATTATTGTTTTTATTTATAATTATTTTTATCATTAATTTCTTATCCGGATATTTTTCGGAACGAGTGAAGACATATGTTGAACAAAAGGCAAAGCTTGAAGCTGCAAACATCTTATCAAATGCAATTTCCGAAACGGTTCTACCAAATATCGATTTAGAAAATTTAATAAAGACAACAACCGTCGGTACAGAGATTGACAGTATTTATATAAATACTTATCAAGTTAACCGGATAATGGCAGAGACCACTAAACAGATCCAAGAAGAACTTTCCAGAATTGAAAATAATGAAGTTTTAAACAATTTAGAACTACCTCTTAATATCGTAATTAGTGAAATATTCTTTGCCGGCTATGGTCCGAAAATTGATATTGATATTTTTCCGGTCGGCAGTACCATTTGTGATGTTGTTACAACCTTCGATAATTATGGAATTAATAATATGCTCTTGGAAATCAGTATTGTTGCGAAGGTTCGATTTGTGACCGTAATTCCACTCCAAAGACAGGAGATAGAAGTTGAAACTCGAATTCCAATTGTTGTACAAGTGATACAAGGGAAAGTCCCGATTTATTATTACCATAATACCGACAGTGAATACCTACCTAATCCCGTAAGATAAAAATAAAACAAATCATTTTTAAAATTTTAAATTTTGTAGTATAATATATTTGAGAAAGGATTGTGATTATGGAAACAAATAACCTGAATCAACAGGATACAGAAAAAGTTGTTAAAACAATCATCAACAAGATCCGTCCTTATTTACAACGTGATGGTGGCGATGTTGAGTTTGTTAGAATAGATGACGGTATTGTTTATGTTAGATTGGTCGGAGCTTGTGTCGGCTGCCCAAGCGTAAACTTAACCCTAAAAGACGGAATTGAAGCGATAATACTTGAAGAAGTTCCGGGAATTATTGGTGTTGAAAATATAGAATAAATGATTTTCGGGGCGGTTTCGCCCTTTTTTCAAATCTGCTTGTATTTTTTATAATTTTAGGGAAATCTTCTAACCCCTTAACAAGTAAATGGAAATATGTTATAATGTTTGCATATACAAACGAGGTGAAAAATGGTAAAAAAGGGAGAAATTGTTTATGGAAAAATAACCAATATTCTTGGTTATGGCGCATTTGTAACCGTTGAAGATTATGACGGTTTAATCCATATCTCTGAATTCTCCGATAATTATGTCAGAAATATTGATGATTATGTTTCGGTTGGTCAAAGGGTAAAATTAAAAGTACTTGATGTTGACGAGAAAATGAAAAGACTGAAACTTAGTTATAAATTTCTGAATAAAAAAAGAGGAGTTAAAGGAGATATTCCGAAATATATCATTGGGTTTAAAACCCTTAAGTTAGCTGTTCCGGAGTTTATTCAAAAACAATTGGAAGTTATAAAAAAGAATCCTCTTACGACCAATTTGCTTGAAGAGGGAAGATTAAAAATACATTTCTGAAACGAGGTAAATGAAATTGCTTAATTATAAAAATGCTTTAAAATTTGTTTCTGAAAAAGAAATAAACAATATCGCGGGAGAAGTCCTGGCCGCTAAAGAAAAACTTCTCAATAAAACCGGTCTAGGAAATGATTTCTTAGGCTGGGTTGATTATCCGGAAAAAGAAGTTTTTACCGATTTTGAAAGAATTTGTGAGGCTGCTAAAAGAATTCGTCAAGATTCGGAAGTGCTTTTGGTAATTGGAATCGGTGGTTCGTATCTTGGAGCTAAAGCCGGTCTTTCTATGCTTTCTCCGTATTTCCTGAAATCTTCTGGAACGAAAGTTATCTTTGTAGGGAATACACTCTCCCCCGCTTATTCAAAAGAAATTCTTGATTATCTTCAAGATAAGGATTTTTCTATCAATATTATTTCTAAATCAGGAACAACTACCGAACCGGCAATTGCTTTCCGCCTTTTTAGAAATTTACTTCAAAATAAATATGGAGCTTCCTCAAATAAACGTATCTATGCGACAACAACTATCGGTAAAGGTGTTCTTTATCGAGTTGCGAAGGAAAAAGGTTATGAGATTTTTCCGATTCCAGAGGATATCGGTGGTCGCTATTCGGTTTTGACTGCGGTCGGGCTTTTGCCTCTTGCAACAAGCGGTATTGACATTAAGGCAATTATTGAAGGAGCGCAAGCAGAAAGACGAGCTTGTCTCAATCAACCTTATTTAAAAAACGATGCCTTACTGTATGCCGCTATCAGGAATATACTTTACCGAAAAGGGAAGGAAATTGAAATTTTTGTAACTTATGAACCAAAATTAAAATATCTAGGTGAATGGTATAAACAACTTTTTGGCGAGTCCGAAGGAAAATCTGGAAAAGGCTTATTCCCGGCCAGTGTTATTTATACAACCGATTTGCATTCTTTAGGCCAATATATTCAAGATGGTAAAAGAATCTTGTTTGAAACAGTTTTGAATATTGAAAAACCGGAGAAAGATGTTCTCTTAGAAGCCGAAGCTGGTGATTTTGACGGTCTTAACTATCTTTCAGGAAAGATGTTAGACATAGTTAATAAACAAGCACTCAAAGGTACTGTGCTCGCACATGTTGATGGAAATGTACCGAACCTAATCTTAAATCTACCAGAAATATCGGCTTATGAGTTTGGCCGCCTTGTTTATTTCTTTATGTTTGCTTGTGGAGTCAGCGGTTATCTATTGGGTATCAATCCTTTTGATCAAGAAGGTGTTGAAGCTTATAAGAAAAATATGTTTGCATTACTTGGTAAACCTGGTTATGAAGCATTAAGCGAAGAACTAAAGAAAAAACTATGATTAGAATAACCTTAATATTAAGAAATTAATCAAATATATTTTGATATATTTGATTTTTGTCATTTTTAAACCAAAATATTAATAAGTTGATTATTGTAGGTGAAAAAATGACAATCAAGAAACTCTTTAATATTATCATTTTATCCGTTTTGTTCATCACTTCAGTCGGAGCGGTGGTCGTCAGTAGAAGCATTACCAAAACCTCAAAACTAATTTATATAGATCCCGGGCATGGAGGTTCAGACGGTGGTGCCGTCGGTATTGACGGTATCATGGAAAAGGATATTGTTCTTGCTGTCGGAAAAAACCTAAAAAGGTTTTTAGAACAAGCTGGTTATGAAGTCATGATGACAAGAAACGGGGATTATGATTTGGCCCCCGATATCAGCGAAAATCGAAAACGGGAAGATATTTATAAACGCGTGGATTTGATTAACTCTTCAGATTGCTTACTTTATGTTTCTATTCATGCTAATAAATTTTCAAGTCCAAGGATTTACGGAGCCCAAGTTTTTTATAAGTCTTCCTCTATAAAATCAATGGAGCTTGCAGAGTCGATTCAAGAAACAATCAAATCTCTGCTACAGAATACTAAGAGATTTGCGAAGTCGATTAATGATAAATTTTTGATTGACAATGCTAATAAAACAGGCTGTCTTGTAGAAATTGGATTCTTATCGAATCCGGAAGAGGTAAGAATGCTTAGAGATGATTACTATCAGGAAAAGCTTGCCTATGCCATTTACTTAGGAATTGCTTATTATCTAGATAAAAACTAATTATCTTCGGTAAAAGTCCTTTTAAAATGTGGTATAATATATAATAATCAGGTGAAATAATGCAGAAAGAAATATTGATTAATCAAAAAAGTGAAATAATTGATCTTGGTTACCGAATCGGAAAGCTCTTGGAGAAAAATATGATTATTGCCTTAAGTGGTGATCTCGGTGCCGGTAAGACAACCTTTACGAAGGGTATAGGTAAGGCCTTGGAAGTCAAAACTATCATTAACAGTCCTACCTTTACCATTTTAAAAATACATGAAGGTATACTTCCTCTTTATCACATGGATGTCTATCGGCTCAGTCCTGATAGCGGTGATGATGATCTTGAGGAGTTTTTTGAAAATGACGGGGTTTGTGTTATAGAATGGGCGGAAAATATCCTTTATCTTCTTCCGGAATCTTATCTAAAAATTGACATTATTAATCTCGGAGAAACTAAAAGACTTATTAGGTTGTCTGCGGATGAGCCAAAATACAAAAAAATAATCGAAAGTGTGAGCAGATGAAAACTTTAGTACTGGATGCATCATCTAATATTCTCTATATCTCTTTTTACGATAACAACAAAGAAATCTATCTAATAAAGGGTGAGGGGCGGAATAATCATTCCGAAAATCTGCTTCAAGCAGTTAGTGCCGGCCTTGACCAATGTAATTTAAGATTGAGCGATTTCAAAAAGATAATTGTTGGTATCGGTCCCGGTTCTTATACCGGTTTAAGAGTTGCTTTAACCGTCGCAAAGATGTTCGCTTGGACTTTAGAAATACCTCTTTATACTGCCAGTTCCTTGGATATTCTTGCTTCCGGATATTTTAATAATGACGGAATTTATGCCATCACATCACGAGCAAAAAAAGGTCATGTCTATGGAAAACTTCTTGAAATAAAATCGGGAGGTCAAAATGTAATTTTTGATGATTGTTTTTTGGAAACCGAAAAATTTTTAAAGAAAATAGAAGGCTATAATTATTTTGAAGTTAATTCCGATAATTATCGTTTTAATCCTTTGAATTTAAATATTCATCCGGTCTCAAACCTACATGAACTTACTCCTAATTATTTGCGAAGTGAAATATGAAATATAAAATAAGACCACTTGAAGAAAAAGATATTTGGGATATTGTACAAGCGGAAGAGGAGATTTTTGGTTCCTCGCTCGGTTATGATTTGATATATACGGATCTTAAACTGAATCCTTATGCTCATTATTTGGTATTGGAAATTGACAATTATGTCGGTGGCTACCTTGGTTTATGGATAACTGGAGAGGGAGCAGAAATTATTAATTTCTATATCTCCAAGAATTATCGAGGTCTAGGTTTTGGAAAAATGCTCCTTGATTTTGCCTTAAATCTCTGCCAAATGAGCAAAGTCAGAACAATTAGTTTGGAAGTACGTCAAAATAATCTTCCGGCAAGAAACCTTTATGAAAAGTTTGGATTTACCTTTTCTCATATCAGAAAAGCTTATTATCAAGATGGAACCGATGCTTTTGTAATGATTAAAACATTTGAGGTGAAAGAATGATCGTATTAGGTGTTGAAACCAGTTGTGATGAGACAAGCGTTGCTGTCGTTAAGAATGGAAAAGAGGTTCTCGCTAATATAGTTTATACACAAATAAAATTTCATCAAGAATATGGCGGCGTCGTTCCTGAAGTTGCAAGCCGTCATCATATTCGAAAAATAACTTTGGTTTTTGAAGAGGCCTTACGTGTTGCGAAGATAAAACCTGAAGATATAGATTTAGTTGCCGTGACTACACATCCGGGCTTGATTGGTTCTTTGATTGTCGGCATCAATGCAGCAAAAGCTTTTGCACTTGCTCATAATATTAAATTTATCGGTGTTGATCATATCAAGGGTCATATTTATGCCAATTATATTGAAAGTGATTTTCATTTTCCGCTTTTGGCTTTGGTTGTCTCGGGTGGTCATACCGAATTAATTCTGATGTCAGATCACTACCGTTTTAAGGTCTTAGGGCAAACACTTGATGATGCCGTAGGTGAATGTTATGATAAAGTCGGAAGAGTTATGGGGCTGGTTTATCCGGCCGGAGCCCTTGTTGATAAACTTGCTCATCAAGGGAATCCAACTTATAAACTTCCTCTGATCTACTTAGATAAAGATAATTATGATTTTTCTTTTTCCGGACTTAAATCGGCAGTGATAAATCTCTTGAATACCGCTAAGATGAAAAATGAAGAAGTTAACTTAGTTGATTTAGCCGCTTCATTTCAAAACAGCGCGGTTAGGGTCTTAGTTGATAAGACTATTCATGCAGCCAAAGAATTTCAAGTTCGTCAAATCATCATTGCCGGAGGAGTTGCTGCAAATCTTGGGCTTAGAAAATCCTTAGCCGAAAAAGTTAATGAATTGGATAATTGCTTCCTATCATACCCATCAATCAAGTATTGTACGGATAATGCTGCTATGATTGCGGTTGCTGGTTACTTTAAATTCCTTGACGAAGAAAGAAAATAAGCGCCAAATGGGCGCTAATTTTCTTTTCCTAATTCTTTTTTAAAACATTATACTGAAAATATTGTAAAAAGGGAAGAAAAATGTTATAATTACAAATGATTATACATAAAACATCAGGATGCTTGAAGAGGAGGACTTAGACTTGAACATATTCGCAACCTTTTCTTTTGATGTAATTATACTCCTGGTCCTAGCAGTTTCCTTTTTAACCGGTATATACTTAGGTCTTTACCGACAAGCAGGTAATACCTTGGTATTAGCTTTACCGCTTATCTTACTGTACTTTCTTTTTGATGCAATCATGACCGTATATATAAAAATAACCGGACTGGGGTTTTTTAAAAGTAGTCCTCACCGGCATCTCTTTAATGTCTTAATTGCCTATGCTTTGGCTTATGTTATACTTGCTGTTTTTATTTGGTTTATCTATCGACTCTTTAGACCGTCAGTTCAAAAACGAGTCTTGAATCAGCCCTCAAGATTGTTTCGGATTCTCGGAGGTACCCTGGGCCTTTTAAGTGGTTATGTAATTTGTTTGATTCTTATCTATGTGATTAAACCTTTTATTAATATAAATTATCATAGCCCTCTAACAAGGGTGTTAATTGGAACAGAAAGTAAAGTAATTACGATCTCGAAACTTAATCGATATCAAAATATAAATGTTGAGAAGTTTCATAAATATCAAAAAGAGATAAATCTCTTAACCGGTAGAACAGCTTTTGATTTTTATTCAGAAGCACATGATTTTTTAATTTATCTTCCTGATTTAGAAATATATTTAGAAACTGAGATTCATCCATTGCTTTCTGATGCTTCTAAAGCATTGATTGAAGACAATCTTGAAGGAAATAATTATCTTCAAGGGTTAGTGAAACGAGTCGATAATAAGAGAATCTCTGAACTAATATTGGAAAACGAAAAAGCAAACAACAATTTTTCCTTAATCTCGTCTAAGTATGCGTTATTAAGGAAAAATGAAGGATATATTCTGGTATATTATGAATACTTGAACACTGATCTTACTGATCTTAATTTTTATACACTTATTAATATCTTCGAAGAAAATCAAGAAGAAATTCTTAAGGAGATTTCCGATAAGGAAAGAAAAGAGGTATTTAATAAGGGACTTGAAGCTTCTCTTTACTACAAAGAAAACTCTGATTTTTTCATAAACGAGTTTTCTAGTGAAGGGGAAATAAGTGATATAGCTATTTATGTAAAGTATTTTGAATCTTTACTAAAATCTCTAAAGCTTCAGGAAATAGCAGATGAGTTTCTAAAAACTGATAATTCCGATTATCCGATACTTAAGGAGATTTTTAGAAATTATCTTAAATATAAAGACAGATTGATAGATCTGCCTCCCCATCTTTCCTTTGAAGCGGGAATTATACTTAGTGAGGAAGAAAAAAACTGGTTGCAAACCCCTTTATGGGAAAATCACGTTTTAATAAAGAGTTATCTTCTTGATTGTTTATCCTCATCTGTTAACTACGGACATGAGCTTTATTCGGAATACTTCTTTACTAAATATTTGGCTGATCCTCAAGGTTATGATAGTTTTGGGATTGAAGAATTTCAAGATGTTCTTCTCAAACTTGATGAACAGGTTACTTCAGGATTACTTAATCAAAATGTTGCCGAGAAATATATAAATTCCCTGCTTTTGGAATCGGATAGCATCGTTTATGACTTTGTCCGGCAAGAATTAGCTGACCCATTGATTTTTCAAGAGATTGTTCTTCTTGAAAATAAATATTTAACCGATTCCCTAAAAGCAGAAATATTGAAAGGGTGAAACTGATGTATAAACAAGACTCGCCCAAATATTATATTTATAACCCTGATAATGGGAAGCGCGGAAAGTTTGTAGAGACGGTTAAAAGTGATGAACCAAAATTCGTTGGACCGGCGACTGATCCTATCAAAATGACTTTCCTAAGGACTAACCCCTTTCTTTATAACCCGGAGACAGCATTATTTCCGGTCTTAAGTATAGAGGAATTTTTAGTAAATACTGGGAGGCAAGAAATCCCTTTTGGGGATGTAATTAGAAACCCTGATTTTACTTACGGAAAACGCAAGAAAATCATAAAAAAAGCTTTTAAAACTTGGAATAAGGATTATAATAGTCAGAAGGATACCGCTTTTATTGAAAATGACAAAACCGTAGAAGTAATCGGAGAAGTTTCTTCTTTAAAGTTTTCGTTGAAATCAAAACTGCTTCTATGTTTTCTCTTTATCTTTACGGTCCTTGTAGTCGGAACCAATAGTTATATTTGGAGTAGGTTTACATCTTCCCCAATCGGAAGTTATTTTCATCGAATCCTTTTGGGGATGTATGAATCGTCAACTTGGCTTAAAGTGATTGGAAATCTATCCGTATATATAATCCTGGTATCGATTTTTTATTCATTTATTTATTCTCTGATTTCAAGAGATTTTTCCCGTAATTATCGCCTTGCTCAATCTTATTTAGACCGATCCGAAAGAACAATCAGCAGGTCCTATAAGAAGAAATGGAGAAAGGCAAGAAAATATTATTTAAAATCTATAAGCAAAACGAAGAATCCCTATTTTCCGCCCTTGGAAATTGAATCTGTTCAAGAAGGCGAAATCAATATCGCCGTCTTTAAGCAGATTTGCCAGGTTCTAGTTGATCGAGCTTATAAATATAAGAAATCAAAACCTTTTATAACGGGCTTAAAAAATGTATTGATGACATTATGTATTGTAGGGGCCGGAATTCTTTTTGTGTTTATAATCTTTAATTTAATTTTATCAATTTTTTGATAAACTGTAATACAAGCCCGTCTTGGGAAAGAGGAAATTATGAAAGAAGTTACTCCTGAAAAATTAGATATTACTGATAATACAAGTGAAGAAGAGGATTTAACTCCGAAAAGCTCCGCTAAAACTTCCCAAGCAAAGGGAACTAAGACTAAAAAGAAAACCATCTCTAGTGAAAATGACGTGATGGATGCTCTTGAAAAAGTCCGAGCAGAAGAGAAAGCTAAACTTGAAGCCTTGCAAAACAGTTGGTTTTGTCTACTGTACAGAAATATAGCATAAGACGTTATCAAA
>CALEGD010000066.1 GCA_937877075.1 uncultured Acholeplasmatales bacterium | reverse complement strand
GCATCCGACGGTATGACTTCGGAAATTTTCATTCCCTGGGAACAACTTGGAATAAACTCTAAACCGGAAAGAATTAAATTGATGCCGGGATATAATCATGTAACATCCTATGGCGCTGATGTTGGGTCCAATTGGATTCGTCCTTCTGGAAATGTTAATAATCCTCATACTTTTTACTATTTCAACGAAAACGGTTATATCAATGCTGATTCAGAAAAGGCTGTTTTAGGCGATGGAGCGACCGGAGTTTCAAAAACCAATGGTTGGGACCTTACCAAGTTGGCAGAGCAATCAGAAGTAAAATCAAACGAAAATAACGCTCAATTCATCTTCTTCAAAAATGCCCTTTCAGCTAAGTATCAGATTGAAACAACCGTTTACCCGATCGATGATATTAATGATCCTTTGCCGAAGGCAGGATTGATGATCGGTTATAACGATACTGCAAAGAGTGGTTTTTTAATTGATGTTCGCGATGATTATCGGAATCAAAATCGTCTCAGTGTCAAAGTCATTGATTTCTTCCAAACTTGGAATGCTTCAGATTATGTCTATACCAGCTATGATTTTGATTTTTCTGCAGGCATCCGCCTCAAGGTTATTAAAGATGAAGCTACTTTTTATTACTATGTCAACGACCTTTTGGTTTACATAAATGAAATCCCTTATCTTCAGGGAGAGGCTTTACCGGGCTTATTCTCTCTTGGGGCCGAAGTCCGATATACAGATTTCCGTTATACTGATTATTCGAGTCAAGAAGCTGAATTATCAGAAATTCTCTCGGAATCTAGCTATCGCTTAGAAATTAATACTACTGCTGGTGGGGTTGTAGAAGCAAATAAACCGGCAATAATCAAAGCAATTAACGATAAGATGCTTCTAGATAATAAAGTCACACTGTCAATTGAGCCTTCAATCGAGTTCAAACTGACTAAGTTTATGATTAAGACCGGGGATGCGGAAATGATTAATTTACTTCCTACCTTAGAGACAAGTCTAAACAATGGAAAATATACTTTTGAGGTTAAAGACGATACTGTTGTATTTGTAGAATTCACTCGTCTTTTATCAGACCAACTAACTGAAGTAACAGGTACCATCACCAATGAAGATGCATCGCTGCGCCCAACAAATACTAAATTGACCGTCATCGGGAAGGATAACAAAACCTTGATTTATTATCCGGTTTTAAGATATTTGGCCGCCTCCAAGGAAGCGGTTTATACAGTCAAACTTCCGGAAGGAAAGTATTATTTCCGTTTTATGTTAGAAGGTCATCTGACTAAGACTGTTGAAGTTGACGTTCAAGGAACAAAAATTGAAACCGGGAAAATACATCTGAAGATTCGGGAATTAGGTGGGGAAGTAAATGGTATAACTGACGGTAAAGAATGGACTCTAAAGTCTACTCCTGACTGGGATTATAGCCGTGAGGAAGAAGGAATTATCGAAGCTAATTCTACAGGTAATATTTTCTTTAATAATCAACTAAGTTCGCGTTTTATGCTGACGGCTAAAATTTCCGATGTGTCTTCAATAAATAATTATGATCTGAAAGCTGGGCTTATTGTTGCCGGTTATTATCAAAATGGTATCTATGTCCGTTATTGCGTGATGATTGATGAGAGGGCAGACAGTTCTAAAAGCTATATCGCGCTTTTAAAGATTACTTCTAGTCATCAATGGACTAATCATAGCTATGAAAGTTCAATCAATATTACCGGAGAAGGAAATGAACTGACTGTTGTAAGAGACGGAAAAAATATAATTGTCTTTTTAGATGATTCTTACTTTACAACCTTCACAATTGATTATGATCAGCAAGCGGCCTTTGGTTTCCAGACAATTGGTTCCACTGCGGTTTTTTCCGATTATACCTATAGTTATGACGAAAATGTTATTTCTGAATTATTGAACCCTATACTACAATAAAAATACAGGAGGATTTTGATGAAAAAATTTCGATTAGGGGTTTCTTTTATACTAATTTTTGTGTTCCTTTTTACTCTGATACTATCAGGGTGTTATGATCACAAATTTTATACCCTGACCTTACCGGAAGATGTTACTGGCGGAAGTGTTACTTCTGAAGCATTCAGAGTAGATGAAGGCGGAAGTATTGAATTGCATATTAACCCAGATGAAGGTTATATGTTGGAATCGTTAACGGTCGGTTCTGAAGACGTGACTAGTGAGGTTACTGAAAATAAATATACTGTCACCAATATTAAATCTAATCTGGAGGTATATGTACAATTCACTTTGATTAATTATACTATCAATTATCAACTTGATGGCGGAACGAATCCAGAAGGAACAGTTAATAGTTATACAATTAAAGAGGTAGTAATTCTTCCGGAACCAACTAAGGAAAACTATGTTTTTCTGGGTTGGTATCTAAATGAGGATTTTTCTGGTGAAGCTATAACACAAATTCAAAAAGGTACGGCCGGGAATAAAACTTTTTTCGCTAATTGGCTTGAAAGTTTTTCATATAATGTCTCCGGTCAAATTACATCTTTAAATTATCAATATCAAGATCTAAGTTATCCGTTAATGGGCTTTGATTATCAGGATGTGGAAATTACTTTTATCGGTCAAGTAACTAGAACCATCAAACCCAATGAAGACGGAACTTATAATCTAAATTTACCGGAAGGTTTATATTCAGTTAGTTTCAGTGTTGCTGGTTTTCTTCCCGTCGAAACTGAATTGAATCTTGATGCCGATAAGACCTTAAATGCCCCAATTTCCAAAGTTTTAGTTGGTGGGCCTGTTTCTAATGGTGACTGGACAGTTAATTCAGAGGATAGTTTATGGACTGTCTCACCAGATAAAAGTTCAGTAACTTCTAGTAAGGTCGGTCAAATCTATTTCAGCACTCAAACCGGAACCAGATATCTGGTAGAGGCTAAAATCAGTAATTTGGTATCTATCAATGATAAAAAAGCTGGAATAATCATTGCTGCCTATCAAGACGGAACCAATCTTGTCCGTAAGGGAATCTTTCTTGATGATAAGAATGATGATCTTGTCTTATGGAATATGACTGGAACCAATCAAAACTGGTCAGGCCATCTTGATCTGTCTCTTGATCTGGTTAATGAAAGTTCACTTCTAACAGTCATCCGCGACCGGGATACTGCCTATGTATTTGTAGATCGAAAATTTATAAAAGCATTTTCTTTGGAGTTTGCTGATGAAGCAGCCTTTGGTTTCCAAACTTTAGGTTGCGGGGCGACATATTCTGAATACAAATACAGTTATAATAATGATTTGATTGATGATATGATCAGTGCAGCCCTAAGTATTGAAACTTTAGAAAACGGGGACCTAACTGTTGATAAAACAGAAGGAGTAAAACTTGGAGATGAATTAATTATCAACGTTACTCCTGATGAAGGCTATCAATTACAAACATTCAAGATTAATGAGATTGAACTTTTAAATGAACTTGTTTTTTCTAACGGTGTTTATAGATATCATTATCAGGTAAAGGATAATGATATTAGAATTGAAGCCACAACGACTCCAAAAACTAGATATGCAATTACATTTTCACCGGAAATTGAAGGCGGAAATGTTACGGTAACAACAGGAGACACACCTCTTACTAGCGGTGATTTCATCTATGAAAACGATCAAATAGTTATCAATGTTATTACTTCTGAAGGTTATGTTCTTAAAAATTTAACCCTAAATATGAATGGTGAAGTAATGAATGTCAATCCGGGAGTAGAATTCACAGTTTCCGGAAATGTAGTAATCGAGGTTGAACTGGTAACTTCTATTGAAGTTCAAGGAAATGTTATATCTGGACAATATATCTATAATGAAACTAGTTATGAATTATACGAAATTGATTATACTCAAGTAAAGATAATTTATAAAGATCAACTTAGCTGGATCGAACATCATGCAAATGTTGATGAACAAGGTTATTACCAAATCAATGTACCGGTTGGAAACTATACCGTAAGTTTTGAATATCCGAATTTTGTTTCAACCGAGAAAGAAGTAGTAGTTGAACTGAGCGGCGTTAGTGCTGAGACAATCGACAATACTACAGTTGAGGTTATCATTCCTGAAATCGGAGGCAGTGTTG